>NZ_FSRL01000001.1:619500-929250 GCF_900142295.1 Vannielia litorea | reverse complement strand
CTGAGCTACGCCCCGCGCGACCGCTCGGCCCGGCTCGACGGCGCCCAGCTCGACCTCACCCGCCGCGAGGCCGCCCTGCTCGACATGCTGATCCGCCATGCGGGGCAGTACCTGTCGAAGGCACGGCTCTACGACTCGCTCTACGGCTTCGAGGATGCCGACGTGGGGGTGAACGCGATCGAGCTCTACATCGCCCGGCTGCGCAAGAAGGTGGCGGGCTCGGGCGTGAGCATCACCACCCAGCGCGGCGTGGGCTACCGGATCGGGCTGGATGGCTGAGCCGCGGCCTCCCAGACGCCCCAGCCTGACCTCCCGGGTGCTGGGCACTGTGCTGGCGATCCTGCTGGTGGGCGGGCTGCTGGTGGCGGGCTCGATCTGGTGGAACACACGGGCCGCCGCGCGGCAGGGCTATGACCGCATCCTCTTCGGCGCGGCGAGCGACATCGCCGAGTCGATCCGCATCCAGCAGGGCCGGCCGCTCGTGGACCTGCCGGTATCGGCCTTCGAGCTGCTCGCGCAGGCGCCCGACGACCGGGTCTATTACGCCGTGCTGGGGCCGGACGGGGCGCTGATCACCGGCCTCGGGGCCGCGCTTTCGGTTGCGCCGCCCGAGCGCGGCGGGGCGGAAGCCCGCTTCTTCGATGCCGCGCTCGACGGCGAGGCGGCGCGGTTCGTGCTGGTTACGCGCGCCTTCGTGGAGCGCGACTTCGCCGGCTCGGTCGATGTGGTGGTGGGCCAGACCCTGCGCGCCCGCAGCGCCATGACCACCGCACTCATGCTCGACGCGCTGCTGCCGATGGCCGCCGCGGGCCTGATGCTGACCCTGTTTGCCGCGCTCGTCGTCCGCTCCGCCCTGCGCCCGCTCGATGCGCTCGTGGCCGATCTCTCCAGCCGCGACCCCTACGACCTGACGCCGATGCCCGCCGACACCCTGCCCCGCGAGCTGGGTGTCATGCTGGGCGCGATGAACCGGTTCATGGGGCGGCTCGACGGCCAGGTCGACGCGATGCGCCGGCTGATCTCGGACACCGCGCACCAGCTGCGCACGCCGGTGGCCGCGATCCAGGTGCACAGCGAGAGCGCGGTGCAGGAGGTGGACGAGGAGGCGCGCCGCCGCGCCCTCGCCCGCCTGCTCGCCCGCACCCGCTCGCTGCGCACCCTGCTCGACCAGCTCCTGAGCCGCGCGCTGGTGGTGCACCGGACCGACAGCGTGCCGCGCACCCGCGTCGACCTGCGCGAGGTGGCGCTGGAGGTGATGGAGCGCGACGACCACGCGGTGCTGGCCCCCGAGGCGGAGCTGCGGCTGGAGATCGGGGATGTACCGGTGCTGGTGCGGGCCGATGCGTTTTCGCTCCAGGAGGCGGCGCAGAACCTTCTGGGCAATGCCCTCAGGCACGGGCGGCCGCCGGTGGCGATCGGGGCCACGCGCGAGGGCGACCGCGCGGTGCTCTGGGTGGAGGACAGCGGCACGGGGCCGGATGCCGGGGTGATCGCCCGGCTGGGCGACCGGTTCAACCGCACCGCCGACAGCCACGAACAGGGCACGGGGATCGGGCTTTCGATCGTGGCCAAGGTGGCGAGCGCCTTTGGCGGCACGGTCGAGATGGAACGGACCGCCGCGGGCTTCCGTGCCGCGCTGGTGCTGCCCGCTGACCAGGCGGAGGAGGAGGCATGAAGGCGCTGCTGCTGGCCCTCGCGCTCCTGCCCGGCCCGCTCGCCGCGCAGGAGGCAACGGCGACCTTCGGCGCGGGGGAGACCGAGTTCGTGATGCGCTCCACCACCGACATCGCCATCATCCGGCCGGTGATGGAGCGCTTTGCCGCGCTCAACCCCGAGCTGGCGATCCGCTACGAGCAATGGGGCTCGAACGACCTCTTCGAGCTGAGCCGGGATGACTGCGCGGCGGGCCAGGGACAGGCGGATGCGGTGCTGTCCTCGGCGGTGCAGCAGATGGTCTGGCTGGTCAATGCCGCCTGCGCCCTGCCCTACAGCTCGGAGCTGACCGAGGCGCTGCCCGGCTCGCGGCGCTGGCGCGACGAGCTCTGGGGCGTCACCACCGAACCGGCGGTGATTGCCTACAACACCGAGCTTCTGGACGCGGCAGACGTGCCGCGCTCGCGGTTTGCCCTGCTCGATGCGTTGCGGGCGCGGCCCGAGCTCCACCGCAACCGGATCGCCACCTACGACATTGCCGAGAGCGGGCTGGGCTATCTCTTTGCCTATTCCGACAGCCTCGAGGCCACCACCTTCGGCGCGCTGCTGGAGAGTTTCAGCCGGGTCGAGGCGGTGGCCACCTGCTGCTCGGCCGAGATCATCTCGGGCGTGGCGGAGGGGCGCTACCTGATCGCCTACAACGTGCTGGGCTCCTACGTGGCAAGCGCGGGCGCGCCGCAGGTGGGGATGATCCTGCCGGAGGACTACACGCTGGTGCTGTCGCGGGGCTACATGATTCCCAAGGGCGCGGGCGAGCGGGCGGCGGCGTCGCGGCTGCTCGACTTCCTGCTCGGCCCCGAGGGGCAGGCGCTGCTGGCGGGCGCGGGGCTGGTGACCGACATGGACTCCGACCAGACCGGGCTGGCCAGCTCGGCACGGCGGTTCATCCCGCTCTCGCCGGTGCTGCTGGTCGCCCGCGATCCGGGCCGGCGGGAGCTGCTGCTTCAGTTCTGGTCCGACAGCTTCAGCCGGGCGCCCCTGCCCTAGCCCTGGGCCGCGACATACTCCTGCAACACCGGGCGCACGCCTTTCTCATCGAGATCCGCGAGCCCGGCGGCGAAGGCCTCGACGAACCGCGGGACTTCGCCGAGGCGGCCGAAGATATCGGTGAGGCCGAGGAAGGCGGAAGGGTCGGTCTGCGCCCTGAGGGCGGCGGCCTGAAGCGCTTCGGCGCGCTCGTCTTCCAGCGTGATCCTGCCGGTCGTCGTCTCGATGCAGTAGCGGCACCAGAGGGCGACCTCGAGCGCCAGGCCCTGGATCGCGGAGCCCGCCTCCAGCGCCTCGCGGGCGGTGGGAAGCACGAACTTGGGCTGCCGGTTGGAGCCGTCGAGGCAGAGCCGGGCGATGGTGTCGCCGATCTCGGGATTGGCGAAGCGCTCGGCGGATTTCTCGAGGTAGGCGTCGAAGTCCACGCCGCCGATCTCGGGCAGCACGGGGATCACCTCGGCGCGCATCAGCGCCTTGAGCCAGGCCGCCACGTCCGGATCCTGCATGCCCTCATGCACGAAATGATGCCCCAGCAGCGCGGAAGGATAGGCGATGGCGGCGTGGCCCGCGTTGAGGATGCGCAGTTTCATCGTCTCGTAGGGGGCCACGTCGGGCACGAACTCGACGCCGACCTTTTCGAGCGCGGGGCGGCCCTGGGGGAAGGTGTCTTCCAGCACCCATTGGCGGAAGGGTTCGCAGACCACGGGGGCCTTGTCATCCACCCCGAAGCGCTCCTTCACCAGCGCGATCTCGCGCGGGCCGGTGGCGGGGGTGATGCAGTCGACCATGCCGCAGGGAAAGGCGACATTGGCCGAGATCCACCCGGCCAGCGCGGGGTCGATCAGCTCGGCCATGCCCACCACGGCGGCCTTGGCGACATGGCCGTTTTCAGGCAGGTTGTCGCAAGACATCACGGTGAAGGGTGGCAGGCCTGCATCATGTCTGGCCTTCAAGCCTTTGACGAGCAGACCAAATACCGTTTTGGGGCTATCGGGGTCGGCGGCATCTGCGGCGATCTCGATGTTCGATTTGTCAAAGCCGCCTGTCTCGGCATCCACGAAGTATCCGCCCTCGGTGACGGTCAGGGAAACGATGCGGATGGCGGGGTCGGTGAGCCGTGCCACCAGCGCCGCGCCGTCGATCTCGCAGAAGTCCACCATGGCGCCGGTCACGCGGGCGGTGAGGGCCGCCGGATCCAGTTCGACCACCGTGGTGAGCCAGTCCTGCGCGGCCAGCGCATCGCGGCGGGCGGCGTCGAACGGCTTGATGCCGGCGCCGACGATGGCCCAGTCATGGCCCTCGCCCTGCGCGAAGAGCCGGTCGAGATACCAGGCCATATGAGCGCGATGAAAGTTGCCGACACCGATGTGCAGGATGCCGGGAGTGAGGCCCGCGCGGTCATACTCCGGGACGGCAACGCCCCCGGGAAGTGCCTTGAGGGTGTCGTTCGAAAGAGTTACGGCCATCAACTTATCCAATTCCCGCCGTCCACGTTTTGGCTCTGCGCGGCGATGTGATCGGCCTGCGCCTTGTCCCTTTCGGCAATCGCCGGCGTCGCCTTTTGCGCGATGACGCGGTGAGCGAGGCGCCGCCCGATCGCCCGGGGTGCTGCCCCGGGGATCGTGCTGCGATTGCCCGAAAGGCCGTTCATCCGATGCGCAGACCGGCGCCGTCGAAACGGTGCATCTTGCCGTCCTGCGGGGTCAGCCAGACGCTGTCGCCGTGGCGCAGGGCCATCTCGCCGTCGACGCGCACGGTGATGGTGTCGTCCACGGTCTCCACGCCCTCGGGGTGGATGTAGAGGAAGGTGTCGGAGCCGAGGTGCTCGGCCACGCCGACGGTGCCCTTCCACAGGCCTTCCGAGGTGCTCACGTCGAGGTGCTCGGGCCGCACGCCGATGGTGACGGCGTCATGTTTGGCGGCTTCGGCACCGGCGAAGAAGTTCATCTTGGGCGAGCCGATGAAACCCGCGACGAAGAGGTTGCGCGGGCTCTGGTAAAGCTCGAGCGGGGAGCCGACCTGCTCGATGACCCCGGCGTGCAGCACCACGATCTTGTCGGCCATGGTCATGGCCTCGACCTGGTCGTGGGTGACGTAGATCATCGTGGTCTTCAGGTTGTTGTGCAGCTCGGAGATTTCGAGCCGCATGTTCACCCGGAGCGCCGCGTCGAGGTTGGAGAGCGGCTCGTCGAAGAGGAAGGCCGCGGGCTCGCGCACGATGGCCCGGCCGATGGCGACCCGCTGGCGCTGCCCGCCCGAGAGCTGGCCCGGGCGCCGGTCGAGGTAGTCGGAGAGGTTGAGCACCTTGGCGGCATAGTCGATGCGCCGGTCCTGCTCGGCCTGGTCCACGCCTGCCATCTTCATCGGAAAGGCGATGTTCTTGCGCACCGACATGTGCGGATAGAGCGCGTAGGACTGGAACACCATCGCCAGGCCGCGCTTGGCGGGCGGCGTGTGGGTGGCGTCCTTGCTGTCGATGCGGATCTGGCCGCCCGACACGTCTTCGAGCCCGGCGATCAGCCGCAACAGGGTGGATTTGCCGCAGCCCGAGGGGCCGACGAAGACCACGAACTCGCCGTCTTCGATGGTCAGATCCAGCGGCGGGATCACGTTGACCTCGCCGAAGCTCTTGGCGACCTTGTCCAGAGTAATGCGTCCCATGATTACGTTCCTTTACTTGACGGCGCCGAAGGTGAGGCCGCGCACGAGTTGCTTCTGGCTGAACCATCCCATGATGAGGATGGGCGCGATGGCCATGGTCGAAGCCGCGCTGAGCTTGGCGTAGAACAGGCCCTCGGGGCTGGAATAGCTGGCGATGAAGGCGGTGAGCGGTGCGGCCTTCGTGGTGGTGAGGTTCAAGGTCCAGAACGCCTCGTTCCACGCCAGGATGATGTTGAGCAGCATGGTCGAGGCGATGCCGGGCAGCGCCATCGGCGTCAGCACGTAGATGATCTCGGACTTCAGCGAAGCGCCGTCCATCCGCGCGGCCTCGAGAATGTCGACCGGGATCTCCTTGAAGTAGGTGTAGAGCATCCAGATGATGATCGGCAGGTTCATCAGCATCAGCACCACGATCAGCAGGATGTGCGTGTCGTAGAGGTTGAGGAACCGCGCGATCAGCACGATCGGAAAGAGCACGCCGACGGCCGGAAGCATCTTGGTGGAGAGCATCCACATCAGCACGTCCTTGGTGCGCTTGCCGGGCACGAAGGCCATCGACCAGGCCGAGGGGATCGCGATGAGCAGGCCGAGAACCGTGGAGCCCACGGCGATGATCACCGAGTTCATCAGGAAGCGGAGGTAGTTGGAGCGCTCCTGCACCACCTCGTAGTTTTCCAGCGTCCAGTCGAAGCCGAACCAGATCGGCGGATCGGCGATCGCCTGGGCCTCGGTCTTGAAGCTGGTCAGGACGGTCCAGAGGATCGGGAAGAAGATCGCCAGGCCGATGATCCATGCCGCGGCGGTGGTAATGACCTTGCGTTGTGTCGTGACGGCGCGTGCCATGTGCTCAGCCCTCCCTCAGTTGTCCAGGTTCTTGCCGACGATCCGCATCAGGAAGATCGCGACGATGTTGGCGAGGATCACGGCGAGGATACCCCCCGCAGAGCCCAGCCCGATGTTCTGGCTTTCCAGCACACGCTGGTAGACCAGGTAGGTGAGCGTCCGGGTCCCGAAGGCGCCGTTGGTGGTGACGAAGATCTCCGCGAAGATCGACAGCAGGAAGATCGTCTGGATCAGGATCACCACGGTGATCGCCCGGCCCAGGTGCGGCAGGATGATATGGTAGAAGCGGCTGAGCGCGCTGGCCCCGTCCATCTCGGCGGCCTCGAGCTGCTCGGAGCTGAGCGACTGCACGGCGGTGAGCAGGATGAGCGTGGCGAAGGGCAGCCATTGCCAGCTGACGATCCAGACGATCGAGAACAGCGGCATCTCGGAGAGCCAGTCTATCGGCGTCGCCCCGAAGAACTTCCACAGGTAGGCGAAGAGCCCGTTGACCGGGTTCATGAACATGTTCTTCCAGACCAGCGCCGAGACGGTGGGCATGACGAAGAAGGGCGCGATGACGAGGATCCGCACGATCCCCTGCCCCCACATCGGCTGGTCAAGCAGGAGCGCCAGCAGCACGCCGCCGACCACCGTGACGACCAGGATGCCGCCGACCATCAACAGGGTCGTCAGCACCGAGTCGATGAAGGCCGAGGAGCCGAGGAAGCGGCCGTAATTCTCGAAGCCCACGCAGCAGTCGAACACGCCGCGCAGCGGGCGGTAATCGGTGAAGGAGAAGTAGAGCGTCATGCAGAGCGGGATGAGCATCCAGACCAGCAGCACGAAGACAGCGGGGGCGTTCATCAACCTTGCGGCGGAGCGGGAATGCTGGGTCGCCATGGGTGTCTCCTCCTGGGGTGCCGCTCCCGTGGCCCTGTGGCCATGCCGGCGGCGGCATTGACGATCGGATCGTTTCGCGTGCGGGAGAGCCTGTCTCCCGAAGGGCCCGGGCCGGATCAGAAGGTCCTGCTCGGGCCGGAGAAGGTGGCCGGGCACCCCTCTGGGAGATGGCACCCGGCGCGCGCGGGAGAACCCGCTCTTTTGGATGGAGGACGGGGTGAACGGGCCTTGAAACAGGGCACTCGTTACCGGTTCGACCGGGCCTTGCGCGGCCCGGCCCGCCCTCCGCCGAGGCTTACTTGTAGCCTGCGGCTTCCATTTCCTCGTTCACGAGGTCCTGAGCCTTGGCCAGCGCATCATCCGCCGACTGCTGGCCGGCCAGCGCCGCCGAGAACTCCTGACCCACCTGGGTGGCGATGCCGGCGAACTCGGGGATCGCGGCGAACTGGACACCCACATAGGGAACCGGGTCCACGGTCGGCTGGGTCGGGTTGGCCGAGTTGATGCTTTCGAGCGTCATCTTGGCAAAGGGCACCTTCTGGTACTCGGGGTTCTCATAGAGCGAGGTGCGGGCACCCGGGGGCACGTTGGCCCAGCCTTCGTTGGCCGCGACCAGCTCGATGTACTCCTTGGAGGTCGCCCACTCGACGAACTGCTTGGCGGCATCCACCTTCTGCGAGCCGGCCGGGATGGCCAGGGCCCAGGCCCAGAGCCAGTTGCCGCGCGGGCCGAGGCCGTTGTCGGGTGCCAGTGCGAAGCCGACCTTGTCGGCCACGGTGCTGTCATCGGGGTTGGTCACGAAGGAGGCCGCCACGGTGGCGTCGATCCACATGCCGCACTTGCCTTGCTGGAACAGCGCCAGGTTCTCGTTGAAGCCGTTGTTGGCTGCACCGGGAGGGCCGTAGTTGTTCATCAGGTCGAGGTAGAAGGTGAGGGTCGTCTTCCAGGCGTCGCTGTCGAACTGCGCGTTCCACTCTTCGTCGAACCAGCGGGCGCCGAAGGAGTTGGACATGGCGGTGAGAAAGGCCATGTTCTCGCCCCAGCCGGCCTTGCCGCGCAGGCAGATGCCATAGACCTCGGCGTCCTTGTCGGTCATCGCCGCGGCGGCTTCCTTGATGAAGTCCCAGGTCGGCGCGTCGGGCATCTCGAGGCCGGCGGCTTCGATGAGGTCGGTGCGGTACATCACCATCGAGCTCTCGCCATAGAACGGCGCAGCATAGAGCGTGCCATCGACCGAGAGGCCCCCCGCCATGGCGGGCAGGATGTCATCCACGTCATATTCGGCGGAGAGATCGTCGAGCGGCACGAGCCAGCCCTGGGCGCCCCAGATCGGGGTCTCGTACATGCCGATGGTCATGATGTCGAACTGACCACCCTTGGTGGAAATGTCGGTGGTAACGCGCTGGCGCAGAACGTTCTCTTCCAGCGTGACCCATTCCACCTCGTGGCCGGTCTTCTCGGTGAAGTCCGCGGTCAGCCCCTGCATCCGGATCATGTCGCCGTTGTTCACGGTGGCGATCGTCAGGGTTTCGGCAGTGGCGATGGAGCCGGCCGCGCAAAGGGCCGTTGCGCCCAGAAGAGCGCGAAGGGTGCAAGTCATTGATGTCCTCCCAGAGCCCGTAGTGGGCAAATGCTATCGTAGTGGGCAAATACTCACCTATTCGACGCCAATTTGTCAATCCCCTCGTCCTGCAGGTGCAAAGAAGAGGCACGACCCCGCTGGCGGGTGCGCAAATTTTCGTGATCTGGCAGGGGGTTGGCGATCAGGCCAGGGCGAGCACGGCCTCGGCCGTCGCCTCGTCGGTGATGAGCGCGTTGATCAGTTTTCCGCGCAAGGCGCCCAGAATCGCCCTTTGCTTGGCATGGCCCAGCGCCAGACCGCAGACCCGCCGCGCGGTGCCCGGTTCGAGCGGGGCAGAGGAAACGCGGGCGTTGGTCAGCCCCTCGATCTGGCGGCCTTCGGCGTCGAAGGCCCAGGCCACCATCTCGCCGACCGCGCCCTTCTCGATCAGCTCGGCACTCTCGGAGGGGCTGATGAAGCCGTCGACGGCGAGCGGCGAGGTCGCGTCGATATGGCCGATGCCGACGAAGGTCACATCGGCCCGCGCGGCCAGCGCCAGCGTGTTCTCCACCGGCTCCTGCGCGTGCATCAGCTTGAGGTCGTCGGCACAGCGCACCACGGCGATGAGCGGCATCGGGTTGTGCGGCGCGCCGACCTTCTCGGCCAGCCGGACGACCACGTTGTAGGCGGTGGCCGAGCCGTCGGGGCTCATGTTGCCGACGAGGGAGACGAGGTGATGCTGGGGGCAATCCATGCGCGGGAGCTGCTCGACGCAGGCCCGCAGCATCCGCCCGGTCCCCAGCCCGATCACCCGCGGCTCGGGGTCGCGCAGCCAGCGCTCCATCTCCGCCGCCCCCGCGGCGGCCACGCCGGTGGCCAGCTCGGGCGCCGCCGGATCGGTCGGCACCACGTCGCAGAATTGCAGGTCGAACCGTTCGGTCAGGGCGGCGGCGAGATCCATGCAGCGGGCGATCGGGTGGTCGAGCCGGAACTTCACCAGCTTTTCCGACACAGCGAGGCTGACCAGGCGTTGCGCCGACTGGCGGCTCACCCCCAGCTTGCGGGCGATCTCGTCCTGCGTGTTGCCGGCCACGTAGTAGAGCCAGCCCGCGCGGGCGGCATCATCGAGCCTTGCCGTTTCGCCCGTGGCGCGTGCCATCCGCCCTCCTTGTCAGGTGTCTTTTCTCAACTCGGGCGCCATTTGATAGAAAGCAGACCAGTTGTCAAAGGCAGGAAGACCGGGCGGCGTGTCGATCTCGGCGGCGGAGAACCCGGCAAAATGGGCGCCGCCGGTGTAGCGCCAGACCTCCATGCCCGCCGCCTGCGCCGCCATCAGGCCGGCCTTGCTGTCTTCGATCACCAGGCAGGTTTCCGGCTTTGCGTTCAGGCACTCGGCGGCATGGAGAAAGATGTCTGGCGCGGGCTTTCCGGCGCTGACCTCGGAGGCGGTGAACACCCGCTCGAACCGGTCGGTCAGGCCCAGGAGCGAGAGCGTGCGGGCCACCCGCGGCGGCGAGGAGGATGTGGCCACGCAGGAGCGACAGCCGAGCTGGGCCAGCATGTCATGCACCCCGACGGTGGGTTTGAGGCCGGCGGCGAACTCCTCCACAAGCCGCCCGCGATACGCCGCCTCGAAGCTCGGCGGCAGGTCGAGGTCGAAGTCGCGGCGGATCTTGTCGGCCACCTTGGGGAAGCTCTGGCCCACGAAGTTGCGGTAGACGTGCTCGGGGGTCACGGTGAGCCCGTGATGCGCCAGCGCCTCCACCAGCACGCGCGCCGAGATGACCTCGCTGTCGGCGAGCACCCCGTCGCAATCGAAGATCACCAGCTCGATGTGGTTCATGGGGTCTCCGTGTCAGGCCGCCATCCTCGGGCTCGACCCGAGGATCTCTGGCCGGCGGATCCTCGGGTCAGACCCGATTATGGCGATGCGCCCGGATCAACGTTACGGCAGCGCCCTGAGCACCTTGGACAGCACCTCGCCGATCCGGTCGATCTGGCCTTTCTCGATGATCAGCGGCGGCGAGAGGGCGATGATGTCGCCCGTGGTGCGAATGAGCACGCCCTCCTCGTAGGCCGCCAGGAAGGCCTCGAAGGCCCGCTTGGTCGGCGCGCCCGCCACGGGCTCCAGCTCCACCGCGCCGACAAGCCCGAGGTTGCGGATATCCATCACGTGGGGCAGCCCCTTCAGCCCGTGCAGCATGTCTTCGAAATAGGGCGCCAGCTCGGCGGCGCGGTCGAAGAGCCCCTCCTCGCGGTAGGTCTCCAGCGTGGCGAGCCCCGCGGCGGCGGCCAGCGGGTTGCCCGAGTAGGTATAGCCGTGGAACAGCTCGATGGCGTTCTCGGGGCCCTGCATGAAGGCATCATGGATCGCGCCGGAGCAGAACACCGCGCCCATCGGCACAACCCCGTTGGTGATGCCCTTGGCGGTGGTCATCATGTCGGGCGTCACGCCGAAGTAATCGGCGCCGAAGGGCGCACCGAGGCGACCGAAGCCGGTGATGACCTCGTCGAAGATGAGCAGGATGCCGTGCTTGCGGGTGATCGCCCGCAGCTTCTCCAGGTAGCCCTTCGGCGGCAGGATCACGCCCGTCGAGCCGGCCATCGGCTCGACGATCACGGCGGCGATGGTCTCGGGGCCGTGCAGCGCCACGAGGCGCTCCAGGTCGTCGGCCAGCTCGGCGCCATGCTCGGGCTCGCCGCGCGAATAGCTGTTCTTCTCGGGCAGGTGGGTGTGCGGCAGGTGGTCGACGCCGGCAAGCAGGGAGCCGAAGAACTTGCGGTTGTTCACGATCCCGCCCACCGAGATGCCGCCGAAATTCACGCCGTGATAGCCGCGCTCGCGCCCGATCAGGCGGGTGCGTTGCCCCTCGCCCCGCGCCCGGTGATAGGCCAGGGCGATCTTCAGCGCGGTTTCCACGCTCTCGGAGCCGGAGTTGGTGTAGAACACGTGGTCCATGCCTTCGGGCGCCATGTCGACCAGCCGGTTGGCCAGTTCGAAGGCCTTGGGATGGCCCATCTGGAAGGCGGGGGCATAGTCCAGCTCGGCCACCTGCGCCTGCACCGCCTCCACGATCCTGGGCCGCGCGTGGCCCGCGTTGCAGCACCACAGCCCCGCCGTTCCGTCGAGCACCTCGCGGCCATCGGCAGTGGTGTAATGCATGTCCTTCGCGGCGACGAACATCCGAGGGTTCTGCTTGAACTGGCGGTTCGCCGTGAAGGGCATCCAGAAGGCTCTGAGATCGTTGGGGGACTGGACGTTCATGGCGGTCTCCGATGGCTGCGAATTGCGCGGCGAGCCTGCTCCCGCGCCCCGGCAAGGTCAACCCCGGCCGGGCCGGGTCAGGCGAGCGCGGCGAGCACGAAGAGGCTGAGAAAGGCGGTCCAGACCATGACCTGCGCCACCCGCGCCGCGGGCACGTCGTAGAGCAGCGCGAGGCTCATGGCCATGGCGCCCGTCGGCGGCGCGGCGGCGAAGACGAAGAGGCGGTTGGCCTCCCATCCGCCGGCGAAGAGGGTCAGCAGGAGCGCGACGAGCGCGGGAAACACCACAAGCTTGATGGCGCTCACCACCGCCACCGCCGGATCGAAGCGAAAGGCGACAGCACTCAGCACCACGCCCAGCGAGAACAGCGCCACCGGCGCGGCGGCGACGCCGTTGAAATCGAGGAAGGTCTGGATCGGCGCCGGCACCGGCACGCCCGCGATGCCCAGCGCCGAGCCCCCGAAGATCGCCAGCAGCGTGGGCGTGCGGGCGAAGATGGCCAGCACGGCGCCGGGAGAGACCCGGCCCAGCTTGAGGGCCTGGAGCACGAACATGGTGCCCCCGAAGCTGATGGTGCTGTCGAGCACCACGACCATGGTGATCGGCAGCACTCCGCCCTCGCCGTAGAGCAGCACGCCGATGGGCAGCCCGTAGAAGACGTTGTTGGCGAAGATCCCCGCGTATCCCAGGATCACCGACTCCCCCGGCCCTGCCCCGAAGACCCGCCTTGCCAGCTGGTAGCCCAGCGCGAAGAGGATGACCTGCGCCGCCGAGTAGAGCAGGATGGGCGTGAGGCGGAAGGTTTCGAACGGGGCGTTCCACAGCAGGTCGAGCACCACGATGGGCACCAGCACCGTCATGGCGAAACGGTTGATGGTGCGGGCGGATTCCTCGCTCAGCTGCCCGCCCTTGCCCAGCCCCCAGCCCAGCGCGAGGATGGCGAAGACCGGCAGGATCGGATTTGCGAGGACGGCGAGAAAGCTCACGCCGCCAGGGCCTCTTCGAAGCCCCGCCGCAGGATGCGGACCATGTCGTCGATCTGGGTCTCGGTGATGATGAGCGGCGGCGACATCACGCAGGCGTTGTAGACCGGGCGCAGGAGCAGCCCGTGGCGCTGGCAGGCGGCATCGACGCGGGCGGCGAAGGCCATGTCTCGGTCTTCATCCGGGTTGGCCGGGTCGAGCTCGCATTCGATGCCCGCCATCAGGCCCATCACCCGGATGTCGGAGATCACCGGAATGTCGGAAAGCGAGCGCAGGGCGCGCTCGAAATAGGGCGCGATGCGGCGAACGTGCTCCAGCAGCCCGTCGCGCTCGAAGATGTCGAGGTTGGCCATGGCGGCTGCGCAGGCAACCGGGTGGCCCGAATAGGTGAAGCCGGAGGTAAAGCCCTTGCCCTCGTTGGTGGCCGCGGTGATCTCGGCGATCAGCCGGTCGGAGATGAAGAGCGCGCCCAGCGGCTGGTAGCCCGAGGTCAGGCCCTTGGCGGTGGTCAGCATGTCGGGCTGCACGCCGAAGACGCTCTCGGAGGCAAAGTAGTGCCCGAGCCGCCCGAAGCTCGTCACCACCTCGTCGGCGATGAAGAGCACGTCATGCCGGGCACAGACCTCGGCGCAGGCGGCAAGGTAGCCCTCGGGCTGCACGATCACCCCGCCCGAGGCCATCACCGGCTCGGCGATGAAGGCGGCGACCTTCTCGGGGCCGACGCTCAGGATCATCGCCTCCAGCTCCGCCACCTTCTCGTCGCGGAACGCCTCCAGCGACTGGCCTGCGGGCCGGTCCTTGGGCTTGGGGCAGGACAGAAAGTGGATGTGATCCTCGATCATGTCCATCTCCGCCTTCTCCCGCATCTTTCCCGAGCAGGAGGCGGTGAGGTAGGTGGAGCCGTGATAGGCGTTGACCCTGGAGATGATGTGCTTCTTCTCCGGCCGCCCGAGGCAGTTGTTGTAGAAGAAGGCAAAGCGCAGCGCGGAATCCACCGCCGTGGAGCCGCCGGTGGTGAAGAACACGTTGTTCAGGTCGCCCGGCGCCAGCGCGGCCAGGCGCCTGGCGAGGTTGGCCGCCACGTCGGAGGCCATCGACCAGGGCGAGAAGTAGCTGAGACGGCGCATCTGGGCGGCGCAGGCCTCGATGATCTCCTCGCGGCCGTGGCCCACGTTGACGCACCACATGCCGCCCGGCCCGTCGATCATGCGCTTGCCGTCGCTGTCGGTGACGTAGATGTCCTCGCTGTCGGTCAGCACGGTGCGGGGGGTCTCGCCGATGGCGGTCACGTCCTCCCAGGGGTGGAGGAAGTGCCGGTCGGCGCGGTGGATGTCTTTGGTGTCGGAGGAGGAATCAGTCATGGCGCGACTTTAGACCTCTCGGCGGCCGGGCGGCAGAGGGCTCTGCGACCCGGGTCGGATGGAAGCGCGGGCGCGGCGTGCACAGGCTCCGGCCCGCTGAACCGGCCCGATCCCGCCAGGGCCCGAACAAGAGGGAGCATCCGCCGCGCGGCGGGTGTTTTCCGTTAGGAGGCAGGCACTTGCAGATGTGCTCTTGAGATTGCCCCGCTGTTGGACATAGGCTCGCCCCAGTCATAACAAACAGGGAGGGCACTCACATGAAGCCCCTGAACATGCTCACCGGCGCGGCCATCGCGCTGGGCCTCACCGTTTCCGCAGCCTCGGCGCAGGAAATGGCCTTCTTCCGCATCGGCACCGGCGGCACGGCGGGCACCTACTACCCGATCGGCGGCCTGCTGGCCAACGCCATCTCCAACCCGCCGGGCTCGCGCGGCTGCGACGAGGGCGGCTCCTGCGGCGTGCCCGGTCTCGTGGCCTCGGCGCTCTCGGCCAACGGCTCCGTGGCCAACATCAACGCCATCGCCGGCGGTACGCTCGAATCGGGCTTCTCGCAGTCGGACGTGGCGACCTGGGCCTATACCGGCACCGGCATCTGGGAGGGCAAGGAGCCCGTCGAGAGCCTGCGCGCCATCGCCAACCTCTACCCCGAGAGCATCCACCTCGTGGCCTCGGCGGGCTCGGGCATCAGCTCGGTGGCCGACCTGAAGGGCAAGAAGGTGTCGATGGACGAGCCGGGCTCCGGCACGCTGGTTGACGCCAAGATCATCCTCGAGGGATACGGCCTGAGCGAGGCCGACATCCAGCCCGAGTACCTCAAGCCCGACCAGGCCGCCGACCGCATGCGCGACGGCGCGATGGACGCCTTCTTCTTCGTCGGCGGCTACCCCGCCGGCGCGATCTCGGAGCTGGCCAGCCAGCACGATGTGAAGCTGGTGCCGATCTCCTGCGAGGAAGCGCCGTCGATCTGCGAGACCTACGGCTTCTTCGCCGCCGACACGGTGCCCGGTGGCACCTACGAGGGCAACGCCGATGACGTGAACACGCTCTCGGTGGGCGCGCAGTGGATCACCAGCGCCGACCAGCCCGAAGACCTGATCTACGGCATCACCAAGGCGCTGTGGAACGACAACACCCGCAAGCAACTCGACGCCGGCCACGCCAAGGGCAAGTCGATCACCAAGGAGACCGCGCTGAACGGCGTCGGCATCCCGCTGCATCCGGGCGCCGAGAAGTTCTACAAGGAAGCCGGCCTGCTGAAGTGACGGGCCGCGGCACCATGCCGACCGTCTGACGACATCAAGGGGGGCCGCGCGCCACGTCGCGGCCCCCTTTCCCTACCCCGACAGGAGCGAGACCGATGGCCGAAGAGCGCAGATCCATGGATGACATCCGCGAACTGAGTGCCGACGAGCTTCAGGCGATCGAAGAGGAATTCGACCCGGAGCTGCGGTTCCGCCTGCTGGTCTGGCCGCTGACGCTGGCCACCGGCGCGATCCTCTTCGTGCTCTCCTGCTACCACTTCTACACCGCGGGCTTCGGCATTCCGCAGGCCACGGTGCATCGCGGGCTGCACCTCGGCGTGACGCTGCTGGTGGTGTTCCTCAGCTTCTCCGCCTTCGGCCGAAAGGAGCTGGGCAACTCCGCCCTCACCCCGCTGGGCCTGCCGCTCTACGACTGGGTGCTGGGCCTCGCAGGCCTCGCGGCCGCGCTCTACGTGCCCTGGATCTACGCCGATCTCGCCTTCCGCGTCGGCAACCCGCTGCCCATCGACGTGGTCATGGGCACCATCCTCATCGTGGTGCTGCTCGAAGCGGTGCGCCGCTCGATGGGCTGGCCCCTGCCGGTGATCGCGATGCTCTTCATCGCCTATGCCTATTTCGGCAAGTCCATGCCCGGCATCTTCGTGCATCCCGGCGCGAGCTGGTCGAACATCGTCAACCACCTCTACCTGACCTCGCAGGGCATCTACGGCACCGCGCTCGGCGTGATCGCCACCTATGTGTTCCACTTCGTGCTCTTCGGCGTCATGGCCACCCGGATCGGGCTGGGCCAGCTCTTCATCGACATCGCCTCCGCGCTCGCCGGCCGCTACGCGGGCGGCCCGGCCAAGGTTTCGGTGCTGTCCTCGGCGCTGCTGGGCTCGATCTCGGGTTCCTCCATCGCCAACACCGTCACCACCGGCTCGCTGACGATTCCGGCGATGATCCGGATCGGCTACCCCCGCCACTTCGCCGCCGCCGTGGAGGCCGCCGCCTCGACCGGCGGGCAGATCACGCCGCCGGTCATGGGGGCCGTGGCCTTTCTGATGATCGAATACCTCGGCGTGCCGCTCACCACGATCCTGACCGCCGCGCTGGTGCCTGCCTTCATGCACTTCTTCGGGGTGCTGGTGCAGGTTCACCTCGAAGCCCGCCGCCTCGGGCTGCGCGGCCTGTCGCCCGCTGAACTGCCCAACGCCTGGAAGGTGCTGAAGGCCGGCTGGCTCTCGGTGGTGCCGCTCATCATCCTCGTGGCGGTGCTGCTCTCGGGGCGCACCCCCTTTGCCGCCGCCTTCTACTCGATCTCGGCCTGCATCGTCGTGATGGCGATCCAGCAGGTCATGGCCTCGGGCCTCCTCGGTGGCATCAAGGGCACGCTGCACGGCGTCTGGGAGGGCTTCATCCTCGGTGCCAGGCAGTCGCTCTCGGTCACCGCCGCCGCCGCGCTCGTGGGCGTGGTCATCGGCGTGGTCACCCTCACCGGCGTGGGCTTCAAGATCGCCTACATGGTGACCTCCATCGCCCAGGGCTGGGCCGTGAGCTTGCAGGAGACGCTGGCCTTCCTGCCTTTCGAGGTGATGAGCGTCGACGGCATGACCCTGCTCTTCACGCTGATCCTGACGGCGATCGTCTGCATCCTGATGGGCTGCGGCATCCCGACCACGGCGAACTACATCATCATGGTCGCGGTGGCCGCGCCGATCCTCGGCATGCTGGGCGTCCAGCAGATGGTGGCGCATTACTTCGTGTTCTACTACGGCGTGCTCGCGGATGTGACGCCCCCTGTGGCGATGGCGGCCTATGCGGGCGCGGGCATCGCCAATGCCAATGCCTTCAAGGCAGGCAACACCGCCTTCCGGCTCTCGATGGGCAAGGCACTGGTGCCCTTCGTCTTCGCCTTCCAGCCGGCGCTGCTGATCGTGACCGACGGCTTTACCTGGGAGGCCTTCTCGCTGGCCTTCTTCGGCGCGGTCGCGGGCATCTGGATCCTGGCCTCGGCGGTGTCGGGCTGGCTCTACGCGCCGCTCTGGCGCATCGAGCGGCTGGTGCTGACCTTCGCGGCGATCCTGCTGGTGGCCCCGAGCCTGACCGCAACCGCCATCGGCCTCGCGCTCGTCGTGCCCACGGCGCTGCGGCAGCTTCTGCCGCGTCTGCGGGCCAGCGGCGCGGCCTAGGTTACGAGGCCGGGCAGCCTTCGGGCGTCCACCAGGTCGTGGCAATGGTCGATGAAGGCCTGCACCCGACGTGACACATGCACCGCCCGCGTGGTGGCGATGCCCAGGTTCAGCGGCTCGGGATTGCCCGAGAGCGGCAGGAAGATCAGCGGCTTGCCGTCGGGCGCGGTGTCGGAGACCGTGCGCATGTTGGCCAGACCGAAGCCGAAGCCGTTGGCCACGAGGCTGCGCTGCACCGCCATCTCGCGCGTCCGCTCGATGATCTGCGGCCGCCGCCCGAGGCTGCGGAAGAGCGACAGGAAGTAATCGGAGCTGTGCGGCAGGTCGAGCAGCACCATCGGGTGATCGACGAGATCGGCCAGGTCCAACGTGCTGCGGCTGGCCAGCGCATGCTCGGGCGGCAGCATCACGTAGGGTGGCAGCTTGACCAGCGGCTCGAAGGCGATGTCGCTCACCAGGGCCAGGTCGTAGGTCAGCGCGATGTCGATCCGGGCGCTGCGCAGGCCCTCGAAGATCTCGGCCTGGTCGAGCTCGAGCTGGCTGAAATCCACATCGGCATATTTGTCCTCGAACTGGCGGCGCAGCTGGGGGATGAGGATCTGCGCGAAGGTCCGCAGGCAGCCCACCCGGAGCGAGCCGCGCACCGTGTCGGAGACGATGTGGGCGAGGTCGTTGAGCTTGTCGGCTTCGGCGAGGATCTTCTTCGCCTGCTCCATGAAGGCCTGGCCCGGCTCGGTCAACACCGAGCCCTGGGCGTGGCGGCGGGTGAAGAGCTGCACGCCGAACCCCGCCTCGAGCTGGGCGATGGCCGAGGACATGGAGGGCGCCGAGACATTCACCTTTTCGGAGGCCAGCGAGATGCTTCCGGCCTCGCCCACGGCCACGAAGTATTCGAGCTGTCGCAGGGTGAAACGCAGGGGCATATCCGTCCTTCCGAGGGGGTCAGGGCGAGCCTAGCGCGGGCGGCGGCAAAGCGCGATGCCCCGCGTGCGGCCCGGTCGCGGCGTCACGCGTCGCCCGGCACGCCGTAGGAGGGTGCGGCGGAGGGGTCGAGCGCGCGGGCCACGTAGTCGGCCATCTGGGGCTTGTAGGTGGCCCAGGCGGCTTCGAGCGCCGTGACCGGGCAGGCGTCCGTCCAGTCGATGCGCAGCTCCGCGAGCGGCCAGCTCTGCCTGTCGACCAGCAGGAGCCCGGCCGAATGCACCGGCCCCGCCTCGCCACCCGCCTCCAGCCCGGCACGCAGCGCCCCGATCAGCCGGTCGCCCAGCGGCCCGGCGCTGTGCAGGAAGCGGCCCACCATCACCTCGGGCACGCCCGCATCGGCCAGCAGGTTGCCCGCCGCCGCCACATCATTGCCCTGCGCGGAGGACCAGAGCCCCAGCACCTTCTCGCCGGAGTAGACGGCGCTTTGCCCCGACTTCCCCACCGCCAGAACCTGCCGGTATTCCATGTGCGAGCCGGTGCGCTCGAGGATCGACACCGCCTCGCGGGCGGTCGCGCCGCGTTCCATCAGGTCGAGCGCATGGGGGCCCAGGCGCGGGTCGGTCACGTTTTGCGAGGCCACCACGCCCACGCCGGCGCGCGCATGGGCGCAGCGCGCCGCCACCGCGGGCGAGGAGGACGAGACGACCATGCCGAACTGGCCTGTCTGCGGGCAATGGGCCACGAGGGAAAAGGTCATGCGGGCCGCTCCCTCAGTCGGGGATGACGGCGGTGCCGTCGATCTCGACCAGCCACTCGGGCCGGGCCAGCGCCTGCACCACCAGCCCGGTGGAGACGGGGTGCACGCCCTTGATGTACTCGCCCATCGTCCGGTAGACCGCCTCGCGGTGGCGCACGTCGGTGATGTAGACCACCACCTTCACCAGGTGCTCCATCCGCCCGCCGGCCTCCTCGATCAGCTGCCGGATGTTCTGCATCACCCTGTGGGTCTGCTCCACCGGGTCATGGCTCGCGATGTTCTCTGCGGTGTCCAGCTCCTGCGGGCACTGTCCGCGCAGCCAGACGATCCTGCCGCCACGGGTGACGACGCCCTGCGCGAGGTCGTTGTCGAGCTTCTGCTCGGGGTAGGTGTCGCGCGTGTTGAAGGGGCGGATGCGGTGATGTTCCATCTTGGTCCGTTCAGGGTTGGGTCAATCGGGGAGCGCGGCGACGTCGAGCGCCACCTTGCCGAAGTTCTCGCCGCCCTCGAGCCAGCGATGCGCCTGGGCCGCCTCGGCCAGCGGAAAGCTGCGGGAGAGCACGGGCGCCACCTTGCCGGGGCCGAGGAGCGGCAGCAGGTGGCGGGTGACGGCGCGGGCCAGCCGGGCCTTCTCGTGGGCAGGCTTGGGGCGCAGCGTGGAGGAGGTGAGCCAGAGGCCCTTGCGCATGACCTTCGACAGGTCGACCTGCGCCTGCGGCCCGGCCATGAACGACAGGCTCACGTGGCGGCCTTCGGGCGCCAGGCAGTCGAGGTTCTGCGCCAGGGCCTCGCCGCCGGTGATGTCGAGCACCACCTCGACCCCCCTGCCCCCGGTCAGCTCCAGCACGGGCGCGGCATGGGGGCCTTTGCGGTAGTCGATGGCGCGGGCGCCCATGGCCTCCAGCCGGGCGCATTTCTCGGCGCCGCCGGCGGTGGTGATGACCTGCGCGCCCACGGCCTGCGCAAGCTGGATGCCCAGCGTGCCGATGCCCGAGGCGCCGCCGTGGATCAGCACGGTTTCGCCCGGCGCGAGGCGGCCGCGCTCGAAGAGGTTGTGCCAGAGGGTGAAGAGGCCTTCGGGGAGTACGGCGGCCTCGGTGGGGCTGATGCCCTCGGGCACCGGCAGGCAGAGAGCGGCGGAGGCGATGGCGTATTCGGCATAGCCGCCGCCGTTCAGCAGGGCCATGACGGTTGCGCCCGGGGCGGGGCTCTCGACCCCCTCGCCCAGCGCGATGACGGTGCCGCAGACCTCGAGCCCCAGCACATCGGTCACGCCGGGCGGGGCCGGCAAGGCGCCGGAGCGCTGCATGATGTCGGGCCGGTTCACCCCGGCGGCGGCCACGGCGATGAGCACCTCGCCCGGTCCGGGCTCGGGGCGCTCGCGGTCGGTCAGCCGGAGCACCTCGGGGCCGCCGGGCTGGCTGGCGACGATGGCTTTCATTGCGACGCTCCCGTGAAGACGACCGGTGCCTCGGGCAGCGCCACGGCCACCGCTTCGCCCACCTTCGGCAGGTTGCCCACCGGCAGGCGCAGCATCAGCTGCCCGTCCACGGCGGCCGGGCAGGCCAGATGCAGCTCGACATGGGCGCCCTGGTAGACGGCAAAGCTCACCGTGGCCGGCAGGGCGCCGGGGGTGCCGCGAGCGACGAGCCGGCAGGCCTCGGGGCGGGCGAAGAGCTCGACCTGCGCCCCGGCACCGGCCTCGGGGGCGGCGCTTTCGGGGAGGGTCAGGGAGGTGCCCGCGAGGTCGAGGGTGAGAGTGCCGGACTCGCGGGCAGTGACGGTACCGTTGAGCAGGTTGGCGTCGCCCACGAAGGTGCCCACGAAGCGGTCGGCGGGGCTGGCGTAGATCTCCTCGGGCGTGCCGATCTGGCGGATGCGGCCCTTCGACATCACCGCGATCCGGTCGGACATGGAGAGCGCCTCGCCCTGGTCGTGGGTGACGAAGATGGTGGTCACACCGAGCCCCTGCTGGATCTCCTTCAGCTCGATCTGCATGGCGGCCCTGAGGTTGCGGTCGAGCGCCGAGAACGGCTCGTCGAGCAGCAGCACCTTGGGCCGGATCACCAGCGCGCGGGCCAGGGCCACGCGCTGCTGCTGCCCGCCCGAAAGCTGCCTGGGTCGCCGGTCCGCGAATTGCTCGAGCTTCACCAGCCGGAGGGTCTCCATCGCCCGCGCGCGGGCCTCCGATGCCGCCACGCCGCGCGTGCGCAGCCCGTATTCGACGTTCCTGACCACATCCATGTGCGGAAACAGCGCGTAGTTCTGGAAGACGATCCCGATCTCGCGGCGGTGCACCGGCACCTGGGTCACCAGCGCATCGTCGATGAACAGCTCGCCCTTGTCGGGCTCCAGAAACCCCGCGACGAGATTCAGCAGCGTGGTCTTGCCGCAGCCCGAGGGGCCGAGCAGGGTGAGAAACTCGCCCTTGCGGACCTTCAGCCAGGAGGGCTCCAGCGCCAGGGTGCCATCGAAGCTCTTGGATACGCCGTCGATCTTGACGGCGGTCCGGGCGGGAGGCTGGGCGGGCACGGCCCCGGCGGGCTGGTGCAGCTTGGGATCAATCAACATTCAAGACCTTTTCGAGCCGGAAGATGACATGCGCGAGGATCAGCATCGCGGCGACGGCCACCACGTAGAGCACCGAGAGGGCGGCCAGCGTGGGGTCGGCGTATTCGCGCACGTAGTTGTACATGGCCACGGGCAGCGTCTGGGTGCGCTGGTTGACCAGGAAGAGCGAGGCGGTGAACTCGTTGAACGACAGGATCGCGGCAAAGAGCCAGCCGGCGGCGAGGCCGGGCAGCAGCAGCGGCAGGGTGACGGTGAGCAGCACCCGGCGCGGCGCGGCGCCGAGGCTTTCGGCGGCGGCCTCGAGCTGGCGCTCGAAGTTCTGCAGGCTCACGTAGACCGAGCGCACCACGAAGGGCAGCACGATGGTGATGTGCAGGAACACCAGCAGCCCCATGCTGCGCGGGATCGAGACGGAGGCCGCGAGGATCAGCAGGCCGAGGCCGATGGTGAAGTTGGGGATCACCAGCGACGACATCAGCACCGCGTGCAATGTCGCCTTGCCGCGAAATTCGTAGCGGTTGAGCACGTAGGCAAAGCCGGTGCCCGCGATCAGCGCCAGGGTGGAGCCGAAGGCGGCGATGACGAGGGAGTTCTTCGCCCCGTCGGCAAAGTCGTCATACTCGAAAACCCTCGCATACCACCGCAGCGACCAGTCCTGCGGCGGGAAGCTGAGGATGCTGGAGTGGTTGAAGGAGGCGATGAGCACCACCACGAAGGGCAGCAGCACGAAGCCGAGGATCAGCGCCACGAGAATGCGGCCGGACCAGTCGAGCAGGTGATCGAGGGGCGTGCGTTTCATCTCAATGGGCTCCCTGCCGCTCGATCTGCTTCATGCCGAGGTTGAAGAGGCTCAGCACGGCCACGGTAAAGAGCAGGCCCGCGAGCGAGAGCGAGGCGGCGAGCGGAAAGTTGAAGGAGGCGAAGCCGACCTGGTAGACCAGAGTCGAGATCGTCACCACCTGCCCGCCGCCGATCATCTGCGGGGTGGCGAAGGCCGAGAAGGTCCAGGCGAAGGCGGTGGAACTGGCGGCCACGATGCCCGGCACCGAGAGCGGCAGGGTGACGGTGAGAAACACCCGCACCCGCCCGGCGCCCAGGCTGAAGGCGGCCTGCTCCAGCCTGCGGTCGATATGGGCGATGGCGGCGGCCAGCATGATGGTGACGATCGGCAGGGTGAAGTGCACCAGCGCGATGACCACGCCGGTCATGGTGAACATGAAGGAGATCGGCTCGTCGATCAGGCCGAGCCCGAGCAGCGCCGAGTTGAGAAAGCCCTGGTTGCCCAGCACGATGATCCACGAATAGGTGCGCACCACCTCGCCCAGAAACAGCGGCGTGAGGGTGATGATCAGCATCGCGCCGCGGAGCCAGCCGGAGCGGGTTCGCAGCATGGCGAAGGCCAGCGGGTAGCCGATGAGCAGGGTAAAGACCGCCGTCCAGAAGCAGAGCAGCACCGTGGTCAGAAAGGCCTTGCCGTAGGCGGGCTTCAGCAGCGTGGTGAAGTTCTCGAAGGTAAAGCCGCCCGGATCGAGCATGCCCGGCACATGGGCCCGCAGGCTGTATTGCACGATCGCCAGGAAGGAGGCGGCGATGCCGATGGCGATGAGCCCTGCGGGGGTGACGAACCAGCCCAGAAACGGTCGCTTGGTCATGGTGTTCTTCATGTCAGAAAAAGGTGCCGGGTCGGAGGTGAGGGTCTCCGGCCCGGCGCGGGAACATCAGTTGGCGATCATGTTCTCGGAGAACCACTTGCGCCATTCGGCGGTCTTCTCGGCGCGCAGCGCGTGCGGGATGATCAGCGCCTGGCTGTCCCATTGCTCGGCGGTGGTGAAGACGCCCGGCAGCTCGGCCACCTCGGCGGGCAGCTCCACCCCGGTCACCACCGGGCTGCCCTTCTTGATCTGGGCGATCTGGGCCTGCACCTCCGGATCCAGGGCTGCGTTGATGAACTGATAGGCCAGCTCGGCCTTCTCGGTGCCTGCGGTGATGCCCATTGTATCGACGCCCAGCACCGCCCCTTCCGACGGGATGGCGAGCGCGATGTCCACGCCCTCGTTCTTCATGTGGTAGGCGTTCATCGACAGGATGATCTGCACCGGGGTCTCGCCGGTGGAGATGAGCTGCTGGGAGTTGGCGTCATTGGTGTAGAAGGCCTTGAAGTTGGGCTTGAGCGCCAACAGCTTCTCCTGCCCGTCCTCCCAGTTCTCGGCATCCGAGCCCGAGAGCAGCGCCGAAACGGCGATGATGTGCGAGGGGTCGAAGTCGGGCGCGGCGATGGAGCCGGCCAGCTCGGGCGACCACAGGTCTTCCCAGCTGTCGAAGTCGATGCCCTCGGGCAGCATGTCGGGGCGGTAGCCGATGGTGTAGACATAGGCCCAGGCGCCGATGTGGCCGGGGCTGATCTTGGCCTGTTCGACAAGGTTGGAGGCGTTGGGGATCTTGCCCATGTCGAGCTCCTCGAAGAGCCCGCCGTTCTGGTAGAGCCAGCCGATGTGCGAGGTGGTGAAGGTCACGTCGCTCTCGGGCGCGTCCTTGTTGAGCTGGGCCGCGTTCAGCCGGTCGATGGTGCCGCCGGTGATGTATTCGACCTCGACGCCGGTCTCCTCGGTGAACTTCCTGGCGATGGTCTCGTCGATCAGGTCGCGGAACGAGCCGCCCCATGTGCTGACGGTGAGGGTCTCGGCCCCGGCGGCGGTGCCGAGAGCGGTAAGCGCCAGGGCGGCGACGAGAGGGTGGTTCATGCTGGTCTCCATGGTGTCGGTCTGCGGCGGGGTCTCCGCCTCGTGGTCAGGTGGTGGCGTTCGGGGCAGGCCTGCGTGGTGCGACGGTCTTGCACCGCTCCCCTCGTCGTTCCTGCATGCTGCCCCCTTCCGTGGTGCCTGTTCCCCTGCCCAGAAGGTTTGCAGACCGGTGCGGCGGGCGACATTTCAATAATCCTTCGCGCTGGCTAGGTTTCTTCGAAGGCACGGGGCAACACATTGAAAATGCTATGGTTTATAGCAAGCCGGCTTGAACCGCCGAAACAGCCCCGGACTGGCGCGATGGATTTTTGGGCAGTGGCATCGCCGTCTGCGCAAAGTTTGCACCCGCGACGATTGCGCGCGAGGCCCGTGACGACAATCGAAAAGGGGCACCCCCGAAAGGATGCCCCTTGCGCCGGCCAGGCCTGATCGGGTGGACGCGGCTACATCAGGACGCCCGGCAGCCAGAGCGAGAGCTGCGGCACGAGAACCAGCAGGATCAGCAACCCGACGAGCGCGAGGAGGAAGGGCATGTTGGCCCGGGTCACGGCCAGCACTTCCTCCTGCCCTATTCGGGCCGCCACAAGCAGCGCCAATGCCACCGGCGGCGTCACCTGCCCGATTGCCACCGTCACGACCATCAGCACGCCGAAATGGACGAGGTCCACATCGAGCGTGAGCAGCGAGGGCAGCAACACCGGCATGATCATCGGGATCAGCGGATCGAGCACCATCCCCGCCACCAGCGCGAGCAGCAGCAGGGTGAGAATTTGCAGCACGTCGTTCTCGAAGGGAAACAGCACCTGCATCAGCTCGGCCAGCGCGACCGGCACCCTTGCCTGGCTCAAGGCCCAGCCCAGCGCGGTCGACAGGCCCACCACCATCAGCACTTCGCCGGTGAGCACGGCGGCATCCACCGCAACACGGTAAAGACCGCGCAGATCGAGGCTGCGGTAGACGACCATCGACAGGAACAGCGCATAGGCCACCGCGAAGGCGCCCGCCTCCGAAGGGGTGAAGAGCCCGAAGACGAGGCCGCCGAGGATCAACCCGGGCATCCCCATCGGCAGGATCGCGGCCCGCCCGGTGCGCATCAGCTCGCCCCATTCGAACCCCTGCGAGGGCTTCCACCCGTGCCGCCGCGCGAGCAGCCCCACGGTCGCCATCAGCACCAGCGCCATCAGCAGGCCCGGCACCGCACCGGCGAGAAACATCGCGCCCAGAGAGGTTCCGGTGACGGCCGAGTAGAGAATCATCGGCGAGGAGGGCGGCACCAGCACGCCGATGCCCGAGGAGGTGGCAGTGAGCGCGGCGGAGAAGGGGCCGGGATAGCCGGCCTGCTTCATCTTGGGGATTATCACCGAGCCGCTGCCCGCAAGGTCGGCCACCGAGGTGCCGATCATGCCACCGAACATCAGGCTCACGCCCACGTTCACATGGGCCAGCCCGCCCCGCATCCAGCCCAGCAGCGCACCCGCAAAGGCAAACAGCCGGTCGGCAATGCCGCCTGCGTTCATGATGCCGCCCGCAAGGATGAAGAGCGGCAGGGTCACGAGGATCGGGTCGGAGAGGCCCGCCAGGGTCTGCTGCGGCATTGCCAGCATCCAACCGCCCGAGAAGGTGAGAAACACCACCACGGAGGCCGCCAGCGCAACGATGACCGGAAAGCCCGCAAGCGCCAGCCCGCACAGCGTGATGATGGTCGCGGCTGCAAGCCCCATCATGGCCGTGCACCCCGTGCCATCAGCCGCGCCGCGCGGAACAGGAGCACCCCGCCCATCCCCGCCATCGCCAGCATCAACGCCGAGATGCCAAGCCCCTTGGGCATCCGCAGGATCGGGGTCACGTCGCCCCCGAAGAGGCCGAGGTAGGCCCGGATCTGCCATGCGAAGAAGCCAAGCGCCCCGGCGCCGATCACGCCGCAGGCCACCGCCAGCAGGCGGCAGGCACGGGGTGGCAGGCGCGCCACCAGCACGTCGCAGGTGATGAGGCTGCCGCGGATCGCACCCAGCAGCAGCCCCGTAGAAGCCACCCAGATCATCGCGGTGATGACCAGTTCCTCGCTCCATGGCAGTGGCTTGCCAAAGAGGTATCGCCCCAGCGCGTTGGCCAGCACCAGCAGGGCAATGCCGCCCATCAGCGCCGCCGCCAGCGCCTCCAGAGCCTGCCTGGCCCAGCGCGCGGGGGCGCCACCCGGAGACGGCGCCTCCGCAGGCTCTCCCGCGCCCATCATGCGACGGCCCCTGGCAGGGGCTGCCTGAAGAGCTGCCCGTAACCGGGGCAGTCATCCTCCACCCCCGCCAGCCGAAGCGCATGCCAGAAAGAGGATTGCACCGCGCTGACAACCGGCTTGCCCAGTTCCTTCTCGAGCGCGTCGATCACCCCGGCTGTCCGGAAATTGGTGCAGCTGATGAAGACAGCCTCGGCCTCGGGGTGATCCATCTCGCAGACCATGTCGAAGACCTTTTCCAGCGGCACTTCCGCCAGCGCCTGATCCTCGTCGATCCGCAGGTTGTCGCTGGCCAGAACCTTGTGGCCGTTCTCCTCCAGAAACCGGATCGCGCGGGCATGCACCTCGTCCACATAGGGCGTGGCCAGCACCACCGGCCCGGCCCCCACCGCCGCAAGCCCCGCGAGCGAGGCGGTGGAGGCGGTGTTGATGGCAAGGCCGGGGGCCCAGTCCTTCATCCTGGCGATCAGCGCCTTGTCGTAGGCGGTGCCATGCAGGAAGGAGGCCGATGTGCCGCCGAAGCAGAGCACATCGAGCGGAGCCGAGGCCAGCAGCCGTGCGGCCTGCTCCAGCTCGGGCGCATCCATCATCGCCTGGATGCCCTCGACCGTCACCTTGGGAAGCTTGATCCGCGTGGTGTGCACCGACACGCCCTGGGGCGCCATCGCCCACATCTCTGCTTCCATGACGACGGAAGAGGCCATGAAGATCAGGCCGATCCGGGCGCGGTGGCCATCGCCGTCCTGCATGAATTCGGGGGCCTTGCGGCCCCCGCTCGTCAAATCCGATGCCCCGGTCACTTCAGGCTACCTTCCACGTCCGAGAGGAACTCTTCGCCGATGATGGCGGCGAACTCGGCCCGCAGCGGGGCCGCGGCCTCCTTGAAGGCGGCGAGGTCGGGAGTGTTCACCTTGAGGCCCGCGGCCTCGAACTCCGAGACCAGCGAGGCGTCGCTTTCATCGGATTGCACCCGCGTCGCCTCGGCGCCCGCCTTGGCCGCCGCCGTCACCGCCGCCTGCTCCTCGGGCGTGAGCGCGTCCCAGGCCGAGCCGGCCATGGCCAGCGTGATCGGCGTGTAGACGTGGTTGGTGAGGGACACGAACTCCTGCACCTCGTCGAAGGAAAACTCCTTGACCACCGAGAGCGGGTTTTCCTGCCCGTCGATCACGCCCTGACGGAGCGCCACGTAGACTTCGCCCAATGGCATCGGGGTGGGGGCGGCGCCCAGCGCGGTGAAGGCCATGATCCGGGTCTGCGAGCCGGGGGTACGCAGCTTGAGGCCCGCAAGGTCGGCAGGCGTTTCGATCGGGCGGACGGAGTTGGAGATGGCCCGGAAGCCCAGCTCGCCGTAGGCCAGCACCTGAAGGCCGGTTGTCTCGCGCAGCGAGGCGGTGAGCTTTTCGCCGAGAGCCCCGTCGAGCGCGGCGCGGGCGGTCGCCTTGTCGTCAAACAGGAAGGGCAGGTCGAACACTGCGAACTTGCTGTCCAGTTCGACCACGTCGGAGCCCAGCGGCACCACGTCGACCTGTCCGGCGCGCAACAGCTCGGTCAGCGCCGCCTCGTCGCCCAGGGCGCCGCTTTCGTAGAAGTCGGGGACAAAGCCGCCGCCCTGCGAAAGCGTGTCGCGGAAGGTGGTGAGCATCAGGTTCAGCGGATCACCCGGCGGGGTTTCGACCGCCATCTTGATCGGGGTATCGGCCAAGGCGTGGCTCACCGGCACTGCGGCAAGGACCGTGGCAAGGGTAAAGGAAAGCAGTTTCATCGTCGTCTCCCGTTGATGCGCGCAGGGCGCGTGTTCCGCCTCCCGGGGCGGCTGGTTGTGGAGATTGGTCGCCGCGCGTTGTGCCTTACTGCAAGGCAACGGGCCCGTCGTCCGCTCATGCCTCAAGGCTGCGGAGCGGCGCGAATTCCAACAACTTGTATATTCCTTTTCGCTGGTTAGGCATTTCCATTCCGCCAGCTAAAACCCTGTGAAACAAAGCAAAACGCGGCCCGCCGGGGGCCGCGCCTGAAGAGTGGAAATTTGTGCTGCCCAAATCTTGGTCAGACTTGCGCGGAAATCAGTAGCCCCGCGCAGGGTCCACCCGGTTTGCAACCGGTGCGCCTTCGGTGATCGCGCGGATGTTGGCGGCGATCTGGGCGGCGGCGCTTTCGGGGATGGCGACGGAGGCAAGGTGCGGGGTGACGAGCACGCGGGGCATCTGCCAGAGCGGGCTGGTCTCGGGCAGCGGCTCGGCGGCAAAAACATCGAGCGTGGCGCTGCCGATCCGGCCGCTTTCGAGCGCCCCCACCAGCGCCGGTTCATCGACGATCTCGCCGCGCGAGACGTTCACGAAGGCGGCCCCCGGCTTGAAGGCCGCGAGCAGCCCGGCGTCGATCATGCCGCGGGTGCCGGGGGTCAGAGGGAGCATGCAGACCACGATGTCGGCCCGTGCCAGCAGCGGGCGCAGCGCCTCGGGCCCGTGGTGCGAGACGACGCCCGCAATGTCCTTTGGACGGGTCGCCCAGCCGTGGGTGTCGAAGCCCTGCCGTGCCACCTCTTCCGCCGCGAGACGGCCCAGCTCGCCCAGCCCGAGCACGGCCACACAGATATCGGCGGCGCGTTTGGGGTGGCGGTAGGACCAGCGGCTCTCGCGTTGGGCCTGTTCGAAATGGGGGATCTCGCGGGCATGGCGGAGGACGGAGAAAAGCACGAACCCCGCCATCATCCGGCCCATCTCTGGGTCGGAGAGCCGCGTCACCGGCACATCGGGCAGGTCGTCGCGGGCCACCAGCTGATCGACCCCGGCGCCGAGGTTGATGACCATGGCGAGGTTGGGGAAGCGGGCAAAGAACCCTGCCGGCGGCTTCCAGACCAGCGTGAAACGCACGCGCTCGGGCTCGGTCACATCTTCGGCGCGCAGGATCTCGACATCGGGCAGGTGCGGGGCGAGCGCGTCGCGCCAGGGCTCGAAAGGATCGAAGGCAGAATAGAAGGCGAGGATGTCGCGGCTCATGCCCCCTCCCCGACCATCTCCCCCATCGCGGCGAGCGCCAGCAGGTAGCCGCGCAGGCCCAGCCCGGCGATGATGCCGGTCGCCACCTTGGAGATGTAGGAATGGTGCCGGAACGGCTCGCGCTTGTGGATGTTGCTCATGTGACATTCGAGGATCGGGCCGTCGAAGGCCATCAGCGCGTCGAGGATGGCGATGGAGGTATAGGTCAGCCCGGCGGCGTTGATGATGATCCCCTGCGCATCGCGCCGGGCGGCCTGGATCCAGTCGATGATCTGGCCCTCGTGGTTGCTTTGCAGGAACTCCAGATCAATCCCCAGCTCGGCGGCCTTGTCCCGGCATTTCTGCTCGATCGTCGCAAAGCTGTCGGAGCCGTAGGTGCCGCTCGGATCGAGCCCGTAGAGGTTGGCGTTGGGGCCGTTGATGAAGACGATTTTCGGCATGGCGTTCCCTTCCTGGCCCTGCATGAATGCATCGACCGGCGCAGGCGGTGCCGGTCTGGTCATGGCATGCGCGCAGGCCTCAGCCCGCCCGGCGCTCGGCTCCCGGCACCGACACGTCCTTGCGATAGGCCGTGTAGTTGCGCTGCACCATCACGTGGGTGGCCAGGTACTTGGCGTCATACCAGCAGCCGTAGATGAAGGACGAGGCCCGGTTGGTCAGCTCCGGCAGGCCGAGAAAGTAGATGCCCGGCTCGGCGGAGATGCCGCGCTTGTGGAAGGGCATGCCATCGCGGAAGGCGCCGGGCACGTCGAGCCAGGAAAAATCGAACCTGAAGCCGGTGGCCCAGACGACCGAGGTGATGCCGGCCTCCTTCACATCGAGCTCCAGCACCGGGTTGGTCACGCAATCCGGGTCGGGCTGGATCTCCCAGGCCTCCGGCTCTTCGGGCAGGTCAATGCCGTTGCGGGCGACGTAATCGTCGGCCTCGCGCAGCACCTCGAGATAGGCGCGGTCGCCCTCGGCGAGGTTGGCCACGAGGTCATCGGCGAAGTGCAGAACGCCGCCCTCGTAGTCCTGGGTCAGCCCGAGCACGGTGATGCCCATGTTGCCGAGGCGGCGGAAGTCGATGGTCTTGCCGCCGTCGTAGCCGCTGACCGCGAAGGCCACGTGCTTCTTCTTGGCGTCGATCTTGATCTCGTCCCACTTGCCCAGCACACCGAGCCACCAGCAGTAGTCGCGGGCGCGATAGCTGCGCGGCGGGCGATAGTGCTCGCCGATGGAGAGAAAGACCTTGCGGCCCGCGCGGTGCAGCTCCTCGGCGATCTGCGAGCCCGAAGCGCCGCCACCCACCACGAGCACCGCCCCTTCGGGCAGCTGGGCGGGGTTCTTGTAGGCCGAGGAGTGCAGCTGCATCAGCCCCGCGCTCTCGGGCACGATCTGCGGCATGGCGGGGGCCTGGAACGGCCCGGTGGCCGCGACCACGCGCTGCGCCTCGATCACGCCCTGCGAGGTTTCCACCCGGTAGCCCGGCTTGCCCTCGGCCCGGCGCACGCGCTTGACCTCCACGCCGGTGCGGATCGGCGCGTCGATCATCGCGGCATAGTCCTCGAAGTAGCGCGCCATGCGCTCCTTGGCCGGAAAGCTGTCGGGATCGACATCGTCGAATTCCATGTTCGGAAAGCGGTCGTGCCAGGCCGGGCCGTTGGCCACGAGCGAGTCCCACCGCTCCGACCGCCAGCGCTCGGCCACCCGGTTGCGCTCCAGCACCAGGTGCGGAATCCCGAGGTCGCGCAGGTGCTCGCTCATCGCGATCCCCGACTGCCCGGCCCCGACGATCAGCGTATCGGTGGTTTCAACTGTCATGTCACGTCCCTGAAATCCTGAAATCGCCCGTGGCGCGCGGGCCGCGCCTCGGCGCCCCGCCAACCTGTGTTCCGGCAAAAGGTGGCGTTCGTTGCGGCAAGTGAAAAGTAGAATATTCCTTGGCAGCGGAGAGGAAAAAGATTCTCTGCCCCCTCCCGCCCCGCGCGCGGCGGCTCACGGAGGACTTGCTCAACGCGCGGCGGAGCCTTACCTTGGGGCCGCGCTCCTGCGCGATCAACCGGTGACCGGGCCCCTCTGGCGGAAGTGGCGGCGCTTCCGTGATGTCGGCACCTGACCTCTTCCAGCCGCCTGGAACCAGTTTGCAAAATGGAACAAGGATCACACCTCCCGGCGGAGGCGGGGCGCGATGCTGCGTCCGGTCGCAGCATGCTGTCCTACTTCAAATGGGCCTTCCTGGTCACCGCGCTCGGCATCCTGCTCGGAGCCTGGCTGGGCTGGATCACCACAGGCACCGCCGCGGGCACGCTGGGCATCGTGTTCATCTGCTCGGTGCTTGCGGTGCTGGAGATCTCGCTGTCGTTCGACAACGCCATCGTCAACGCCAACAAGCTCAAGCACATGCGCCCGGAGTGGCAGCACCGGTTCCTGACCTGGGGCATCCTGATCGCGGTCTTCGGGATGCGCATCGTCTTTCCGCTGCTGATCGTGGTGATCGCCGCCAACATCGGGCCCTGGCAGGCCGTGGTGCTCGCCGCCGCCCAGCCCGAGGCATACGCCCGCATCATGCATGACGCCCACCTGCCCATCGCAGCCTTCGGCGGGGCCTTCCTGATGATGGTCGGCCTCAGCTTCTTCTTCGACCGGGAGAAGGATGTGCACTGGGTGCGCTGGCTGGAGCAGAGGATGGCCAAATACGCCACCATTCGCGGCGTCGAGGTGGCGGTTGTGCTGCTTGTCGCGATGGGCTTTTCGCGGTTGCTCGAAGGGCCCGAGGTGCAGGTGTTCTTCTCCGCCGCGATCTGGGGCCTGCTGACCTTTCTGCTGGTCGAGGTCGTGGGCGGGCTGCTCGACAGTTCGCAGCAATCGCTGGGGACGGCGGCCAAGGGCGGGGTCGGGGCCTTTCTCTACCTCGAGGTGCTCGACGCCTCCTTCAGCTTCGACGGCGTGATCGGCGCCTTCGCCCTGAGCCAGAACCTCTTCGTCATCGCCATCGGCCTGGGCATCGGTGCGATGTACGTGCGCTCGATGACGATCATGCTGGTGGAAAAGGGCACCCTGGCCGAGTATCGCTATCTCGAGCACGGCGCCTTCTACGCCATCATCGCGCTCTCGGTGGTGATGTTTGCGCAATCCGTCGTGCACATCCCCGAGGTCATCACCGGACTGGGCGGCGCGGCGCTGATCGGGCTGTCGTTCTGGTCGTCTCTCAGGTGAGGCAGGATCGGCCGCGCGCCCTGCGCGGCCGAAAGTGCCCCGCTCATTTCCCCCAGCGCAGCACGAGCGGGTCGAGCGGTTTCAGCAGGTCGATCATCCGTTGCCGGATGGCCGGGTGCAGCGGCGCGATCGGGTCGCGGCAGAACTCCGAGCCGATCACCCCGCCCTCGACCATCGCCAGCTTGCAGGACTGCCAGCCGCACTGGCGGTTCTCGTGGTTGATGGCCATCGCCACCCGCCCGTAGGCCGCGGTGGCACCCTCGATGTCGCCCGCGCGGTACAGCGTGATCACCGGCTTGATCTGGTCCACGATCATGCCGCTGGTCATCGAGCCGGTCGCCCCGGCGTCGAGGTCGGCCAGCAGCGTGATGCCCTCTTCGCCGTCAAACGGCGCCTCGATGGCGTCACCGCCCTCGGCGATCAGCGCGCGCAGCTTGTTGGCGGCCTTCGGGCACTCGATCTTGAACAGGCGCACCTGCTCGATCTCGCGGGCCATCCGCACCAGCAGCGACACCGGCAGCTCGACGCCCGACAGCGGCGCATCCTGCACCATGATCGGAATGCCCACCTCGCCCACCGCGCGGAACTGCTGATAGCTCTGCTCGGGCGTGCCCTTGAGGAGCGCGCCGTGGTAGGGCGGCATCATCATCACCGCCGCGGCCCCAAGCGACCGGGCCAGCCGCGCGCGCTCCACCGCGATCTGCGTGGCATAGTGGCTGATCGTCACGATCACCGGCACCCGGCCCGCCACATGCTCCAGCGACAGGCGGGTGAGCACTTCGCGCTCCTCGTCGGAAAGCAGGAACTGCTCCGAGAAGTTCGCCAGGATGCAGATGCCATCGGCCCCCTGGTCGATGATGCAGTCGAGCACCCGCTTCATGCCCTCCAGGTCGAGCGTGCCATCGTCGTGGAAGGGCGTGGGCGCGACCGGCCAGATTCCGCTCCAGCTCATTCGACGATCTCGAAATGCGCGAGGTGCTTGTCGGTGATCTCGATGCCGAGGCCGGGCTTGTCGTCGTCGAGCTGCAGGAAGCCGTTTACCGCCTCCGGGTCGCCCTCGAAGATGTAGTAGAACAGCTCGTTGCCCACCTCGACATCGAAGACCGGGAAATACTCGGAGATCGGGCAGTTCGTGTTGGCCATCGTCAGGTGGTAGTTGTGGACCTGCCCGGCGTGCGGGATCACCGGGATCTGCGCCGCCTCGGCGATGGCGTTGATCTTTTGCGCCGCGGTGATGCCGCCGACCCGGTTGGTGTCGTATTGCAGCACGCTCACCGCCTTCTTGCGGATCAGGTCGGCGCAGCCGATGATCGAGAACTCGTGCTCGCCGCCCGAGATCGGCACGATGTTCATGGCGTTCAGCTCGGCATAGCCCTCGACGTCGTCGGCGATGACCGGCTCCTCCAGCCAGCGCGGCTCGTACTTGGCCAGCTTGGGCAGCATCCGCTTGGCGTAGTCGAGGTTCCAGCCCATGTAGCACTCGAGCATGAGGTCGTTGTCGTAGCCGATCACCTCGCGCAGCGCCTCGACGCGCTTGAGGTTCTCGCGCATGCCCTGCATCCCGTCCTTGGGGCCGTAGCCGAAGCGCGACTTGTAGGCGGTGTAGCCGTTCTTCATGGCCTCCTCGGCCTCGGCCTGCATGCTCTCCACCGGCCCGGCGTAGAGCTTGGAGTAATAGACCGGGATCTTCTCCTTGGTGCGCCCGCCCAGCAGCTTGAACACCGGCTTGCCCACCAGCTTGCCCATCAGGTCCCAGATCGCGATGTCGATGGCGGAGATCGCGGTCATGCCGATGCCCTTGCGGCCCCAGGCATGGGTCCGGCGATACATCTTTTCCCAGATGTAGGCGTAGTCGAAGGGGTCCTCGCCCACCACCAGCGGGGCATACCAGTCGTCGATGGCCTTCTTGACCACCGAAGGGGCAAGCGCCGCGTTGCCGATGCCGATGGTGCCATCCTCGGTCTCGACCTCGCAGGTGAGCCACTGGTGAAAGCGGAACGAAGCCATCGCATCGCCCTTCATCCAGAGCGCATCGGAGGCGTTGGTGCAGAAGTTGCCCGTCGGCGGCACGGTCGGGCCGGTCCAGTTCCAGACCCGCGTGCGGATGGATTTGATCTTGGTCATTGGGGTCTTCCTCTCAGGCGGCCGCGCGGGCGGCACGGTGGTTGGTGGCCATGCGGACCAGCAGTTTGAAGGCTTGCAGGGTGGCGCCGACATTTGCGAGGCCCTGTCCGGCAATGTCGAAGGCGGTGCCATGGGCGGGCGTGGCAACCGGCACCGGCAGGCCGCCGGCAACGGTCACGCCGCGGTCGAAGCCCATCAGCTTGATCGCGATCTGGCCCTGGTCGTGATACATGGTCACCACCGCATCGACCTCGCCGCGCTGCGCCTTCAGAAACACCGTGTCCGAGGGCCAGGGGCCGGAGACGTTGCGCTGCTCGCGCTGCGCCGCCTCGATCACCGGCTGGAGGATGTCGATCTCCTCGCGGCCGAACTTGCCGTTGTCGCCCGCATGCGGGTTGAGCGCCGCCACCGCGACATGGGGGCGGCCCTTGCCGGCGCGCCGCAGGGTGGTTTCGGCAAGGCCGATGGCCTGTTCCACCGCCTTCGCCGTGATCCTCTCGGCCACGTCGCGCAGGCCGATGTGGCTGGTCACCCGCGTCGTCATCAACTCGTCGAGCACGTTGATCTCGCTGTGGTAGCCCTCGAAGCCGAGGTAGCGGGCCATGTAGCGGTGCTCGTCCTCGGCGTTCATCCCGGCGCTGGTCAGCGCGGCCTTGTTGAACGGGCCGAAGAGCACGCCATCGACCTTTCCGGCGAGGGCGAGGTCAAGCGCCTTGTCGAGGCAGCGCAGGCTGCACGCGCCCCCTGCCCTGCTCAGCGTGGCAACCTCCACCTCTTCCGGCGCGATCGTCTCCATCGGAAGCCAGGAGAGCCCCGCCTGCCCGTCGATCTCGGCCTCGCCGATCCGGGTCAGCTCGAGGTCGAGCCCGGCCTGCTCGGCACCGCGTTGCCACAGGTGCTCGTCTCCGACCAGCAGGATGTCTGCGGCCTCCCGCACCCCCTCCTCGTGCAGCAGCTTGGCAATCAGTTCCGGTCCGATCCCGGAGGGGTCTCCGGGAATGATGGCGATACGTGGTTTCGGTTCGGTCATTGGATGAGGTCCGTAAGAGCGAGGGACACCTGCGGCACGTAGGTGACCAGCAAGAGAATGAAGGCGAGGACGCCGATGAACGGCAGGTTGGCGCGCGAGGTCTCCCAGATGCCCGCTTTGGCGATCGAGCAGGAGGTGATCAGCACCGACGCGACCGGCGGGGTCTGCTGGCCGATGGCCAGGTTGAGGGTGACCATGATCCCGAAGTGGATCGGGTCGATGCCCACCGCGTTGACCAGCGGCATTACCACCGGAACCACCAGGATGATCGCCGCCGCGCCGTGCAGGAACATGCCCAGCACCAGCAGCAGCAGGTTCAGCAGCGCCAGGACGACCAGCGGGTTGGTGGTGAACTCGGTGATCTGCTTCGCCAGTTGCTGCGGCACCTGCGCCTGGGTCAGGAACAGCCCCAGCGCCGCCGAGGTGGCCACCAGCAGCATGACCACGCCGGTCTGGCTGACGCCCTCGAGCATCACCTTGCGCAGCCGCGACACGTCGAGATCGCGGTAGATGAAGATGCCGATGACCAGCGCCGCCAGCACGGCGAGCCCCGCGCCTTCGGTCGCGGTCACGACGCCCGAGAAGATGCCGCCGAGGATGATCACCGGCATCAGCAGCGCCCAGATCGCCTCCTTGAACGACTTCCAGATGTGGCACAGGTCGAAGCCCTCGGCGCGCGGCAGGTCGTAGCGGATCGCCAGCACGTAGGTCACCGCCATCAGAAGGACGCCGCCCAGGATGCCCGGCACCACACCGGCCACGAAGAGCTTGAGCACCGAGGTCTCGGCGATCGCGCCGTAGAGGATCATCGGGATCGAGGGCGGGATGATGATGGCCAGAGAGGCCGAGGAGGAGGTGATCGCCGCCGCGAGCGTGCGCGAATAGCCGCGCTTCTTCATCTCCGGGATGAGCACGGTTCCGGTCGCGGCCACATCGGCCACGGCGGAGCCCGAGATCTCGGCAAAGACCATCGACACGCCGATGTTGACCATCCCCAGGCCGCCCCGGACGAAGCCGATCAGCGAGGTGACGAAGTTGATCAGCCGCACCGAGATGCCCGAGGTGTTCATCAGGTTTCCGGCCAGGATGAAGAGCGGGATCGCGATCAGCGGAAAGGAGGTTGACCCGGAATAGAGCGCGATGGCCATGTCGTAGAGGGTCGCGCCACCGGGGGTCAGCATCAGCCCGGCGAGGGCCACGATGCCGATGGCGACGGCGATGGGCACGTTCATGAGGATCAGCCCGATCAGGGCGATCGTGGTGAAAAGCAGGATCATTTGGTGTCGTCCTTACGGGACGCGTCCGCATTCTCGCGTTCGGCGTCGGCGATGGCCTGTTCGATTTCGGCGTGATCGGTGTCGATGCCGGCCGCGGCGTTGCGCAGGGCGCGGGGCATGGTCAGCAGCGTGCCGATGATCATGAGAATGGCGGTGATCGGGATCACCGACTGGACGATGTCGAGCGTCATCCAGCGGATGCTCAGGAGCGAGTCCCACCTGGCCACCGCAAGCACCGCGTTGCCATACCAGGCGACCACGGCGAAGAAGCCGATCACCAGCACCTCGGAGACGAGCGCCAGCGCCACGGCGGCGTTTCGCGGCAGGGCGGTGACGATGCCGCCGAAGCTCATGTGCTGGCGCAGGAACAGCGCGTAGGTCGCGCCGAAGTAGGTGAGCCAGGCCAGCAGGACACTGGCGATCTCGTCGTACCAGGAGGGCGACGCGCCGAGGTAGCGCATGGTCGTCGAGTAGATGACCGAGAGAGCAAGGATGATGAGCAGCGCCAGGCAGATCGTCTCGATCACCCACAGCAGCGCCTTTTCGAATTTCGCGACCATCGCGGAGATCTTCCTTCGGAATGGGGGCAGCCGGCCGGGCCTGCCGGCCGGCTGCCTGCCTCGGTTACTCGGCGAGCGCCTGGGCGCGGCTCACCAGCTCTTCGCCACCCTCGACCTGGCTGGCAAAGGCGGCGTAGACCGGCGCGGAGGCCTCGATGAAGGCTTTCTTGTCGGCCTGGTTGACCTCCATGCCCGCAGCCTTGACCTTGTCGACCAGCTCGTTGTCGGCGGTCTCGCCCTCTGCGAGCGACCAGTCCTGAACCGCAGCGCCAACCTTGGTCACGGCGGCCTTCACGTCATCGGGCAGGCCGTTCCAGCTTTCGAGGCCGCTGGTCAGGTAGGTGGGCGAGTAGACGTGGCCGGTGAGGCTGAGATACTTCTGCACTTCCTGGAAGTTTGCGCCGGTGATGTTGGTCAGCGGGTTTTCCTGTCCGTCCATGGTGCCGGTCTGGAGCGCCACGAAAACCTCGGAGAACGACATCGGCGTCGGGTTGGCGCCCCACTCCTTGAACATCGACACGCGCCACTCCGAAGAGGGCGTGCGGATCTTCAGCCCGGCCAGGTCGGCGGGCGTGTTGATCGGGCGGGTGTTGTTGGTGATCTGGCGGAAGCCGTTCTCCCAGGTCGACAGCACCTTGAGCCCGGCCGCCTCGGCCTTGGGGGCGAGATCCTTCTGCACGATCTCGGCGTCGATAGCTTTCAGGTGGGCGCGGTCCTGCACGAGGAACGGCATGTCGAAGAGCGCGAACTCGGGCGCGACGTTGGTCATGATCGAAGAGATCAGGGTGAACTGGACGGTGCCGAGGCGGAGTTTCTGCATCAGCTCCTTCTCGTCACCGAGCTGGCCGTCGGCGTAGAACTCGACGGTATGGGCATCACCCAGCTCGGCCTGCAGGTCTTCGGCGAACTTGGCCGCGCTGCGCCCCTGGAGGCTATTGGATGCCGCGCCGACGGCGACGATGTAGGTATCTGCCAGCGTGGGCGCCGCGGTCATCGACATCGCACAAACGACCAGACCGGCGAATCCGCCGTTACGAAGGGTTTTCATTGCTTGGACTCCTCTCCCTTGCGGATCGCGTTACGCATATCCGCTTAATGTATTTTGTATACATGTGGCAGGTATGGACCTGCAAGGTTCTTGTGGATACTGTGGCACGGCGTCGGCGCGACGCATCGAATGTCGTTAAAACAGAGGCTTAGAGATGGCGTCGTCGATTGCCATTACCAACCGCTCCCTGCACGACCAGGTCGCAAGCCGCGTGCGAGACCTGATCATCGAGGGGCGCCTGGAGCCCGGAAGCCGAATCGACGAGGCGCATCTCATCGAGGAACTGGGCGTGTCGCGCACCCCCTTCCGCGAGGCCCTGCGCACCCTGGCCGCCGAAGGGCTGGTGATCGTGCGGCCCTCCAAGGGCAGCATCGTGCGCAAGCTGACCCCGGAGGATGTGTTCTCGATGCTGGAGGTTCTCGGGCATCTCGAAAAGCTGGCCGGCGAGCTGGCCTGCGAGCGCGCCAGCGACGAGGAGGTGACCGGCCTGATCGCCCTGCACAACCGCATGATGGATTGCTACCGCACCCGCGACCGCATGCCCTACTACAAGATGAACCAGGAGTTTCACTCGCGGCTGGCGGAGCTTTCCAAGAACGAGACCCTGCTGGAAATGCAGGCAAACATCCAGGCCCGCCTCAAGCGCATCCGCTACATCGGCAACCAGAAGCCCGATTCCTGGGCCGGTGCGGTGGCCGACCACGAGGAGATGGTGCGCGCCCTCGAGGACCGGGACGGCCAGCGCCTCGGCACGGCCATGGCCACGCACCTCAAGAGAACCTGGGACCGGGTGAAGGACAGCATCTAGCCCCCGCGCTGGCGGCACGGGCCAGGCTGGCCGGCGGCTGCCGGGGCCGACCCGCGGGCTCGTCACGCCAGGCTGCGCGCCGCGGCCCCGCAAGAACCCCAAAAACATCTCTGCCTGCGCCAAATCTGGTCACCCTTACGCCGCAATCGAGGATCAGCGTGAGGTCGAAACCACTCGCTAAGATTGTTTTGTGAGTACGCTAAAGTCCTGTGCCGTGTGCTTGGCGGGCGAAAGATTCACGCTAGGAGCCGAAATGAAGATCCTTGCCGTCGACGACGACACCACTTTTCTCGCGCTGCTCGAGTCAGTGCTCCGGGAGGCGGGCTACGACCAGGTCGAAACGGCCCAGAACGCGGACGAGGCCGTTCGCCTGATCAAGGCGAAGGATAGCTCCTACGATTGCTTCCTGCTCGACATCTGCATGCCGGGCGAGAACGGGATCGCGCTGTGCCGCCACATCCGGAACAACCCGGCCTATCGCTTCGCGCCCATCCTGATGCTCACCGCGCGACTCGACGACGCCTCCATTGATGCCGCCTTCAAGGCCGGCGCCACGGACTACGTGACCAAGCCGCTCCGGGGCCTCGAACTCGGTGCCAGGATCCGGACGGCCTGCCTGCTGACCGACCACATGAAAAAGTCCTTCGGCCTCGAGAAGGCCACCGAGGCGCTTCAGACCCGGCTCGACTCGCTGGTGCAATCGACGCTGGCCGAACCTCTCGATCTCGAGGCCCGCAGCCAGTGCATCACGCAGCGCGACCTCGAGAAGGCCCTCTGCCTGCTCCCGAAAAAGGTCTTTGCCCTGGCGGTCTGCGCGTTTCGGGTCGATGACATCGAGCAGATCTACCAGGATCTGTCGCAGGAGGCCTTCCGCGCCCTGCTCTCCGAGGTTGCCCTCGGGATTTCGCGCAGCATCGCCCCGCGGCAGCACTACCTGTGCTACACCGGCGATGGCGTGTTCGGTTGTGTGGTCGTCAACGGCAAGCGGCGCCGGTCAGACGTGCCTGCCCTTCCGGCCAAGCCCGGCGCCCTCACCGTGAGCGGCGAAGGCTTCGAGCCCCGCGAGATCCACCTGAGCAGCCACCTCGTCGCCGACCTGCCGCTGCAATCGGGCTCCTGTGCCGTCGATGCCCTGCGCACCGCCGTTGCCAAGGTCTCGGAGAAAAGCCTGATGCACCGCCTCCAGCGCGATCTCGACCGCAACCGGCTCCGCAGTGGCGCCGTGGTGCCACGACGCCCGCGGCTCGGGCTGAGCACCCGGATGTTCTCGGGATCGTCGGATCGCAAGGCCGGCACGGGCGAGCGCGAGTAACTCGCGCGCGTCCGCCGCTGGCTCACGGCGCGGTGCTCTCCGCCAGGATCGTCTCTATCTCCGCGGCCAGCGTCAGCGGGTCGAAGGGCTTGGCGATCACCTTCGCGGTGCCCAGCGTCATCAGGTGCTCCACGTCGTTCACCTGCGCCTTCGCGGTCATGAAGACCACCGGCACGCTGCCCATTCCGGGCAGCTCCCGGAGCGCGGCCAGCGTTTCCTCTCCGGTCATGCCGGGCATCATCACGTCGAGCAGAAAGAGGTCCGGGGCGAAATCCTCGACGATGTCCAGCGCTTCGGCCCCGCTGGCGCATTGCGCCAGGGTCAATCCGCCCACGACTTCGAGCGCGATCTGCGCGATCGCGCGGATGTCGTCATCGTCATCGACATGCAATATGCGCGGCTTCTCTCCTGCTTCGGTCATACTGTCGCTTCACCGGGCCTCGGCCCGGCGCCCCATCGTCCTTGCCCCACCGGTTAAACCGGCAGTTGTAGCCTAACAAGAAAACGTACCCGAGATACAGGATTAACTCACGGAACCCGATTGCGCACCGGGTTCGCCCCGAACGTCGAACAGGGCGGCCTGCGAGCGGTCGCCGTCGAGTTCGAACCGCGGCCCCACCGGCACCGCGTTCATGCCGATCCGGTTCAACCAGCGCTGGAAGACGGCCGGAACGATGCCGATGACCTGCTCCGCCCCTTCCCTGCGCGCCGCGGCAGCCATCTCCAGCATGAGCACGCGCTGCACGTCGGCGCGGCGCTGGGCCGGGACCTTGTCGAGCAGAAAGAGCCGCGTCGCCTCCCAGATCTTCGGGCTGACCGGGGCCGCCTCGTAGAGCGGATCCAGCGGCAGGCCGTCGAGCAGACCGAGCTGCGCGTCGCGGATCATGTAGCTGTGCAGGCCGCAGCGGGCGGTGGTGGGCGCGATCCGGATGCCGGCAAGCACTTCGTCCCTTTCGTGCACCACGATCCACCGGGCCTCCGGCGTGTCGTACTGGTCAAACTCCATGCCGGCGGTTTCGGGCAGCTGCCAGCGCTTGGCGACGATAAAAACATCGCGCCTGGCCCTGAGGTACTTGACCATCAGGTCGCCGTGGTGATGCATTGTCTCCAGCGAAAGTGTGGTTGCCCTGAGCCCGCTGGACGGGCGAAGGATGTTCTCCAGCATGTTCGGGAGCGGTTTTTCCCTGTCGGGCAGGCGCACGGCGTAATGCGTGACGACCCCGGGAGTGTCCAGCTGAGGGAAGATCCTCTGGGCCTTGCTCGGCCCGATCTGCCCAAAATGCCCCATGCTTTCCTCAACGTAAAGTAGTGATTCCCATTTACCACTATCTCTCCGGTTGCCAACTTTCGCCACATTGTTGCCACGACCAACCCGTAAACACGTTCAAGGTGTGTTTTACGCGCACTATTGAGAACAATCCCGGACCTGCCGGGACGTGAAACATCGGAGTGGTGGGGTGTATCAAAGAGTAGCCAACATGAGACGCTTCGAAACCGAAGACGTCGAGTTCCTGGCCCGGCAGATGAAGGACTATGCCGAGGTCGGCAAGAACCTGGTGCTGCAGCGCCAGATGATTTTCGGCGCGGCGCTCGTGCTCGCCGGCTACTACTACAGCCTCGAACTGGCCTTCATCACCGGCGCGCTGATCGCGGTCTCCGAGGTCTACGACCTGGTCATCTTCGGCAAGGTGCTCGCCTGGGACGGCAAGGACCGCAAGGCCGCCCGCAAGCATCTGCGGCGGATCTGCATCGGCACCATCCTGAGCGCAGGGGTCATCGTGTTCTACTCGGTGGCGATCGCCGTGGTGCAGGGCCCCGGCACGCATTTCATGTCGCTCTTCTTCCTCTTCGCCGCCGCGCTCTTCGCCGCGATGAACAACCACCACATCCTGCCGGTTCTCATCCTGCGCCTGGCCTTCTATGCCGGCGCCTTCGTCTTCATCCCGGTGCGCGACATCGTCGTGACCGGCGCCGGGATCGATTCCGAGCTCTGGGCCCAGCTCTTCACCAGCGTCTTCGTGCTCTACTTCGTGATCGACTGCTCGCGCATCTACCTCTCGTTCTACCGCTCCAGCGTGAACCAGATGGAGGCGCTCAAGATCGAGAACCACCGGGCGCAGGAGGCCTACAAGGCCAAGACCGAGTTCGTCTCGACCATGAGCCACGAGCTGCGCACGCCGCTGACCTCGATCAAGGGCTCGATCGACCTCGCCCATGCCGGCCACCTAGGGCCGCTCTCCGACAAGGCGGTGCAGGTCATGGCCATCGCCAAGCGCAACTGCACCCGCCTCATCGACCTGATCGACGAGATCCTCGACATGCAGAAGATCGAGGCCGGCAGAATGCCCTTCAACATGACCACCTTCGACCTGTCGAGCCAGATCGAGCACGCGGTCGATACCAATGCGCCCTATGCCACGCGGCTCGGGGTGCGGGTCGAGTTCGAGGGGCCGGGCAAGCCGCTCTACGTGGAGGGCGACGCGACCCGGATCGAGCAGGTCCTGAGCAACATGATCTCCAACGCCGCAAAGTTCTCGCCCGAGGGCAGCAAGGTGCGGGTGCGCGTCGAGACCATCGCGGACCGGGTCCGGGTTTCGGTGATCGATCAGGGCAAGGGCCTCTCCGATGCCGACCGCGAGCGCGTGTTCGACAAGTTCAGCCAGGTCGATTCCTCCGACACCCGCAAGATCGGCGGAACCGGGCTCGGCATGAACATCTCCAAGCAGATCATCACCGCCCATGACGGCATCATAGACTTCTTCGGCAACGAGGAGCGCGGCACGACCTTCTATTTCGAGCTCATGCTGCAGCCGGACGGTCCGGCCGGTGCCGCCGCCCCCGAAGCCGCCGCCGAACCCGAGATCCGACGCGCATCGCTCGCCAGCTGACAGATGAAACCCAACGCCCCCGCCGGCCTCCCGCCACACAGCTTCAGGAAGAATCGCAATATGGCCACACCACCCAAGACAGATCGCAGAATTGCCACATTGCGCCAATACGAATCAAATCAGCAAAGGAGCGGAGATATGAAAGTCCTCATCGTTGACGACGACCCGGTGTTCCGACAGGCCTTCGAGGCCGTCCTCCGCAGCCAGGACATAAGGGAGCTCTGCGTCGCCGAGTCCGGCGCCGAAGCCCTGCGGATCGTGAATGGCCGCGATGACAGCTTCGACTGCATCTTCGTCGACATCCAGATGCCCGAGATGGATGGCATCGAGCTGACCAGCATCCTCAAGTCCCTCGACCGCACGGGCGAGACCCAGATCGTCATGGTCACCGGCATGTACGACCGCCAGTATATCGACAAGGCCTTCATGGCCGGGGCCGACGACTACATCACCAAGCCGCTCGAGCCCATCGAGTTCCGGGCGCGCATGTCGTCGATCCGCCGGGTCCACGAATCGCGCAACCAGACCGCGGCCATGCAGTCGCAGCTCAGCGAGGCCGCATCGCGCCAGCACCAGTTCGACTTCGAGGATCCGATCACCCCGCCCGACGTGAACGGGCTGATCTCCTACAACGCGCTGCGCAACTACCTCAAGGCCATCGGCCGCCCGCGGTTTGCCATGAGCCAACGCGTCGGGTTCTGCGTGGAAAACGCCGCCAACATCTATGTCCGCACCACCGATGAGGAGTTTCTCGACATCATGGCCGACGTGGCCGAGGTGATCGTCGACACCCTCAAGGTGCACAACATGGTGCTCGCCTACGCGGGCTGCGGCGATTTCATCGCCGTCACCACAGCCGCCCCCATGGTCTCCGCCGATCAGCTGGAAAGCATGATCAACGGCGCCCTGGAAGAGTATCAGGAAACCTACCTCAACAACTGCTTCCCGATCGTGCGCGCCGGCAAGCCGGGCCGCGGCTCGTTCTTCTCGCGCCGCAACATCGACGAAGCCATAGAGGACACGATCAACTCCGCGCGCGCCCGGTCCATCGGGTCGCAGTTCTCTGCCCGCAAGAGCGCGTGATGGGTGTGGGCAACCCCATGTATCACGGCTTCCCCGATGCCGACGCCCTGGCCGCGATGCTGCAACCCGTGCGCGTCGCCTTCCTGCAATCGCTCGAAGAGCACCTGCCGGTGTTCGAGGAGATCGCGGGCATTCCGCCCTCGCTGTGGGATGATGCCGCCATCGCGGATATCGCGCACCGGGCACACAAGATCACCGGCGTCGCCGCCACGCTCGGCTACACGCAGCTGGGTCGGCTTGCGACGCGTCTGGAAGATGACCTGAGACAGAGGCGGCACGAAGGAGACCTCTCGGAAGCCGTCGAGAGAATGACCCGCGAGATGCGCGCCGTGCTCGCCGGGTAGACCGTTCCTTCCAGGTCGCCCGGAACCCGGCCTGACCGCCGGGTCCCGGGCGACAAGGTTGGGCAAGACGGCTGAAAAGGCCGCAGGACGGAGCAGCGACAAAAAAGAAGGACGGCACGACAAACGACAACGGGTGCATCGAACGCCCGGCGAAAAGACAATGCAGGCTTGAGATCGGGTGGAGTGATGAACGAGCTGAACAAGGAGAGCCGCGGCACACGCGGCGACGCCGGTTACGACCACGATGCAGCGCTGCGGCGCCTGTTCTTCCTGTCGCTGGACCCGGACATCGACTTTGCGACCAAGGTCGAGGAGCTGCTGACCCTCGGTTGCGAGACCCTCGGCCTCGAACTGGGCATCGTCAGCCGCATCAGGGGCGCGACCTACAGCGTCGAGCACGTCAGCGGGGCCGACTGGGCGCCCGAGGTCGGCGCCACCTTCGATGTCACCCGCACCTATTGCACCCATACCCTCATGGCCGATGACGTGGTGCACTTTCACCATGCCGGCATGTCGCGGATCGCCGAGCACCCCTGCTACGTCGACTTCGGCCTCGAAAGCTACATCGGCGTGCCCATCCGCGCGGGCAAGAGGCGGGTCGGCACGCTGAACTTTTCCGCCCCCGCGACCCGCGCCGCCTTCACCGAGGATGAAGCGGAGCTGGTGCGCCTGTTCGGGCGCTGGCTCGGCGAGGAGTGGCTCAAGCACGAGCGCTCCAGGGAGCTGGCCGACAAGACCCGCCTGCTCAACGCAATCGTCGAATCCGTGCCCGACGCCGTAGTGGCGGTGAACCGGGATCGCGAGATCGAGATGGTCAACACCGCCGCCGAGCAGATCCTCGGCTACGACCGCAAGGAGCTGATCGGCAAGACCACCGCATTCCTTTATCCCGATGACGCGCAGTTCAAAGCCAATGGCGAGCGGATCTTTCGCAAGGCCGAGAAAACGACGATCGACCATTTCGACGTCAAACTGCGCCGCAAGGACGGGCGGGTGTTTCCGGCCGAGGTGTTCATGTCGCCGCTGCGCGACGATGACGACGAGCTGCTCGGAATCGTCGGCGTCATGCGCGACATCACCGACCAGAAGGCGCTGGACCGCGCCCGCGAGGAGCTGATCTCGACGGTCACCCACGAGCTGCGCACGCCGATCACCTCGGCGAACGGCGCGGTGAAGCTGCTGACGACCGAGAAGGCCAGGCTCTCGCCGGTGTTGCAACCCACCCTCGAGATCGCCGCCCGCAACCTGGACCGCCTGATGCGGCTGGTGGAGGACATCCTCGTCTTCGAACAGCTGAGCTCCCGCTCTTCCTCAACCGAGCGCAGGCCGCTCAAGCTCGGCGCGCTCCTCGAGATGGCCGCCGAAGACATCCGTCCCTTCGCCATGGAGCATGGCATCACCATCTCCGTGGTGCCTGGCGACAGTGCCAGCCAGACCATTCGGGGCGACCGGCACCGCCTCCTTCAGGTGCTGAGCAACCTTCTCTCCAATGCCATCAAGGCCTCCCATCGCGGCTCCACCGTGGAGGTGGGCTTGCGCCGGGGCGGGCTCGGCTTCTGGGTCCGCGACTACGGCAAGGGGATCCCCGACAGCCTGCAGCCCAACCTGTTCGAGCGGTTCTCCCGCGCGCCCCAAAGCTACGTGGAGGGGCACAGCGGCACCGGGCTGGGGATGGGCATCGTCAAGGAGATTGTCGACCAGCACGAGGGCGACATCACCTTCCAGACCTCGGTGGGCGCGGGCACCGAGTTTCTCGTGTCCTTCCCGGCAACGGCGATTCACGCCGCAGAATAGCGCGCGGCCCCGCCCTGCCCTGCCCGGATCCCGGCGGCTGATTGCCGGCGGCCCATGGCACGCGCGTCCTGCTCGGTCTGGCCCTGGGCCACAGGGGCTCGGCCAGGGGCTTGGCGGTGTCCGACACGCCCGAAGGCCTCGCCGCGCTGCACAGGCCGGGCTGCGCCGCGACCATCTGGCAGCGCCACCCCCTGCCCGGCGTCCTCGACTGGATCGCCCCACTGGCCCGCCGAGCCGCGGGCCTGGCTGGCGGCACCCGCTTTGCCCCGGCCGGTCCGGGCCAGCGCGGAAGGAGCCGGATACGCGCGCACGGCTCCGCGGGAGGGGCGGATTGCAACGCCAGCCGGGATGAAAAAGACACGCGGCAAAAACCATCCACAGATTAATCACCCGGTGCGTGCCACTACATGTTGACACCCCTCGCCGCCGCTGCCCAATATGGTGGTGCTTTGGTTCCCCCGGACAGACTCGGGGGCGAAGAGGGAAGCCGGTGAAAATCTGGCGCTGCCCCCGCAACTGTAAGCGGCGAGTCGCGGTTCAAACCCACTGGTGAATCAACACCGGGAAGGCGAACCACCGGCGCTCGAGCCGTAAAGTCAGGAGACCTGCCAGAGCACGAGTGACGACCGCGGCGGAGGGCCCGGGCGCGCAGGCGGGCATCAGGCAGAGCCCCGTCTCCGTGTCCCCACCGCCGGAAAAACAGGCAAGACCCAAGGGGACAAAAAATGACCATCACCGTCTATTCCAAACCCGCCTGCGTGCAGTGCACCGCGACCACCCGCGCTCTTGAGGCGCGCGGGCTTCCGTTCGACGTGATCGACCTCACCGAGGACGACGACGCCATGCAGATGGTGCAGGGCCTCGGCTATCGGCAGGCGCCCGTCGTCGTCGCCGGCGACGACCATTGGGCCGGCTTCCGCCCCGACATGATCGGCCGGCTCTCCTGAGCCGATGACGGGCGCGCGGGGGCATCTGGTCTACTTCTCCAGCGGGTCGGGCAACACCGCCCGGCTGGTGGAAAAGCTGGGCCTCCCCGCCACCCGGCTGCCGCTGAGCGCGGCGGCGCCCGTCCCCCTGGTGACCGAGCCCTTCGTGCTCGTCACGCCCACCTACGCCGATGGCGAGGGCCGGGGCGCGGTGGCCAAGCCGGTCATCGCCTTTCTGAACCTCGCCGCCAACCGCGCCCTGCTGCGCGGCGTGATCGCCGGGGGCAACCGCAACTTCGGCGCCACCTTCGCCCTCGCCGGCGAGGTGATCGCCACCAAATGCAACGTGCCGCTGCTCTACCGCTTCGAGCTGGCCGGCACCGAGACAGACATCGCCCGCATCCGCAGCGGGCTGGACCAATACTGGGGAACACAATGCTTGACGCCAGCCTGACGCAGGGCCTCGACTACCACGCGCTGAACGCGATGCTGAACCTCTATGACGCCGAGGGAAAGATCCAGTTCGAGGCCGACAGGATGGCGGCGCGGCAGTACTTTCTGCAGCACGTCAACCAGAACACCGTGTTCTTCCACTCGCTCGACGAGAAACTGGGCTACCTGGTGGACGAGGGCTACTACGAGCCCGAGGTGCTGGACCAGTATTCGAAGAACTTTCAGCGGGCGATCTGGGAGGCGGCCTTTGCCAGGAAGTTCCGCTTTCCCACCTTCCTCGGCGCCTTCAAGTATTACACCTCCTACACGCTGAAAACGCGGGACGGGCAGCGCTACCTGGAGCGCTACGAGGACCGGGTGGTGATGAACGCCCTGGCACTCGCCCGTGGCGACGAGGCGCTGGCGATGCAGCTGATGGAAGAGATCCTCTCGGGCCGCTTCCAGCCCGCCACGCCGACCTTTCTGAACGCCGGCAAGAAGGCGCGGGGCGAGTTCGTCTCGTGCTTCCTGCTGCGGCTCGAAGACAACATGGAGAGCATCGGGCGCGGCATCAACTCGGCGCTGCAACTGAGCAAGCGCGGCGGCGGCGTGGCCCTGATGCTCACCAACATCCGCGAGCACGGCGCCCCGATCAAGGGGATCGAAAACCAGTCGTCCGGGGTCATCCCGGTGATGAAACTGCTGGAGGACAGCTTCAGCTATGCCAACCAGCTCGGCGCGCGGCAGGGGGCGGGGGCGGTCTATCTCAACGCCCACCACCCTGACATCCTGCGCTTTCTCGACACCAAGCGCGAGAACGCCGACGAGAAGATCCGGATCAAGACCCTCTCGCTCGGCGTGGTCATCCCCGATGTGACCTTCGAGCTCGCCAAGCGCAACGAGGACATGTATCTCTTCTCGCCTCATGACGTCGAAAAGGTCTATGGCTGCGCCTTCTCGGAGATCTCGGTCACCGAGAAATACGAGGAGATGGTCGACAACCCGAAGATCCGGAAGAAGAAGATCAACGCCCGCGCCTTCTTCCAGACGCTGGCCGAGATCCAGTTCGAGAGCGGCTATCCCTACATCATGTTCGAGGACACGGTGAACCGCGCCAACCCGATCGCCGGGCGCATCGCCATGTCGAACCTCTGCTCCGAGATCCTCCAGGTCAACGAGGCCTCGGAGTTCAACGACGACCTGAGCTACGCCCGCATGGGCACCGACATCTCCTGCAACCTCGGCTCGATGAACATCGCCCGCGCGATGGACGGCGGCGACCTCGGCGCCTCGGTCGGCACGGCGATCCGGGCGCTCAACGCGGTCTCCGAGATGTCGGCGATCGACTCGGTGCCCTCGATCCGCAAGGGCAACGACGAGAGCCACGCCATCGGCCTGGGCCAGATGAACCTGCACGGCTTCCTCGCCCGCGAGCGCATCCACTACGGCTCGCCCGAGGGGGTGGAGTTCACCTCCGTCTACTTTGCCGCCGTGCTCTACCACGCGCTCGCCACCTCCTGCGCGCTGGCGCAGGAAAAGGGCAGCCGGTTCAAGGGCTTCGAGCAGTCGGCCTATGCCGACGGCAGCTTCTTCGACAAGTATGTGACCCGCAGCTGGCAGCCGGAGAGCGCCGAGGTGAAGGCGCTCTTCAAGCGCTTCGGCATCGCCCTGCCCACCCGGAAGGACTGGGCCGCGCTGAAGACGCAGGTGATGGAGCACGGGCTCTACAACCGCAACCTCCAGGCGGTGCCGCCCACAGGCTCGATCAGCTACATCAACTACGCCACCTCCTCGATCCACCCGATCACCGCCAAGGTGGAGATCCGCAAGGAGGGCAAGATCGGCCGCGTCTACTACCCCGCGCCCTACATGACCGGCGAGAACCTCGAGTTCTACCGCGATGCCTACGAGATCGGCCCCGAGGCGATCATCGACACCTATGCCGCGGCCACCGAGCATGTGGACCAGGGGCTTTCGCTCACGCTGTTCTTCCCGGCCGAGGCCTCGACCCGCGACATCAACCGCGCCCAGATCTACGCCTGGAAGAAGGGGATCAAGACGATCTACTACATCCGCCTGCGCCAGGCCGCGCTGGAGGGCACCGAAGTCGAGGGCTGCGTGTCCTGCACCCTCTGAGGTGGACAGATCTTCACGAGGATTTTTCGGCCCCGAAGAGTTCTCGTGAGAATTCCAATTCCCCGTTCAACGTTCTGCCTAAGGACCGCCGCCATGAAAGACACCGTCACCACCGCCCGCCCCGTCCCCGCCGCGATCAACTGGAACCGGTTGCAGGACGACAAGGACCTCGAAATCTGGAACCGCCTTACCGCCAACTTCTGGCTGCCCGAGAAGGTGCCGCTGTCGAACGATATCCAGAGCTGGTCTCAGCTGAAGGAGGCCGAGCAGCAGCTCACCATCCGGGTGTTCACCGGCCTGACCCTGCTCGACACGATCCAGAACACGGTGGGCGCGCCCGCGCTCATGCCCGACGCGCAAACCCCTCACGAGGAGGCCGTGCTGACCAACATCGCCTTCATGGAGGCGGTCCATGCGCGCAGCTATTCTTCCGTGTTTTCAACCCTGTGCCGCACGGCGGAGGTGGATGAGGCGTTCCGCTGGTCGTCGGAAAACGAGCATCTCCAGGCCAAGTCGCGGCTCATCCTCGACGAGTACGACGCCGCCTCCAACCCGCTCCGCAAGAAGATCGCCTCGGTCTTTCTGGAGAGCTTCCTGTTCTACTCCGGCTTCTACCTGCCGATGCACTGGTCGTCGCGGGCGCGGCTGACCAACACTGCCGACCTGATCCGCCTCATCATCCGTGACGAGGCGATCCACGGCTATTACATCGGCTACAAGTTCCAGCGCGCCATGGAGCGGCTGCCCGAGGCCGAGCGCACCGAGCTGAAGGACTTTGCCTTCGCGCTGCTCTTCGATCTCTACGAGATCGAGGCACGCTACACCGAGCAGCTCTACGACGGGCTGGGGCTGACCGAGGACGTAAAGAACTTTCTGCACTACAACGCCAACAAGGCGCTGCAGAACCTCGGCTTCGAGGCGCTCTTCCCCGAAGACGCCTGCCGGGTGAACCCCGCCATCATGGCCGCCCTCTCCCCCGGCTCCGACGAGAACCACGACTTCTTCTCCGGCTCCGGCTCCAGCTACGTGATCGGCAAGACCGTCGCCACCGAGGACGACGACTGGGATTTCTGACGGGGTCCGTCGCACACTCCCGCGCCCGGGGCTTGGCCCCCTGCCTGCGACCCGCCGGTGCCCCCTGCCCCACCGGGCTCCGCAGGTCCGGCAGGGCCCGGCGCGCGCGGCAGACTCCGGGTCGCCTTTGCGGGAATTTGTGCAATCATCGCCGCGCCCGCAGCACAGACCAGGGGAGATCCCGCATGAACCCGTTTACCTTCAACACCGCCAGATCCATCCGCTTCGGCGCCGGTGCGGTGCGCGACCTGGGAGAGCTGGTGCGCGCCGGACTTGGCAGCCGGGTTCTGCTGGTGACCGATCCGGGCATGGTCGCCACCGGGCTGGTGGCGCGGGCGCTCGACGCGCTGAAGGGCGCCGATGTCGATGTCGCCGTCTTTTCCGAGGTGCAGGCCGACCCGCCCGAGGCGGTGGTGATGCAGGCGGCAGAGGCCGCGCGGGCCGCCGGGGCCGAGGGGATCGTGGGCTTCGGCGGCGGCTCCTCGCTCGACGTGGCCAAGCTGGTGGCGCTGCTGGCCCCCGGCGGCCAGGCCCTGAGCGAGGCCTACGGCATCGGCAACGCCCGCGGCCCGCGCCTGCCGCTGATCCTCGTGCCCACCACCGCCGGCACCGGCTCCGAGGTCACGCCGATCTCCATCGTCACCACCGGCACCAACGAGAAGATGGGCGTGGTCTCGCCCCATCTGCTGCCCGACATCGCCCTGCTCGACCCCGAGCTGACCCACGGGCTGCCGCCCGCGATCACCGCCGCCACCGGCATCGACGCGATGGTGCATGCGATCGAGGCCTATGCCTCGGCCTCGGCCAACAACAACCCGCTGTCGCGGATGCTGGCGACCCAGGCGCTCACCCTGATGGGCGGCGCGCTGCTGAAGGCGGTGCACGAGGGCACCGATGCCCAGGCCCGCGCCGACATGCTGCTGGGCTCCATGCTGGCTGGGCAAGCCTTTGCCAACTCCCCCGTCGCCGCCGTGCACGCGCTGGCCTATCCGCTGGGCGGGCACTTTCACATCCCCCACGGGCTCTCCAACGCGCTGGTGCTGCCCCATGTGCTGCGCTTCAACATCGTCACCGCGCCGCAGCCCTATGCCGAGCTGGCGCCCTTCGCCTTTCCCGAGCTGGCGCGCCTCGAGGGACAGGCGCGGGCACAGGCCTTCTGCGAGGCGCTGGCGAAGCTTTCGCGCGACTGCGGCCTGCCGGCCACCCTGCGGGAAATGGACATCCCCGAAGACAGGCTCCCCAGGCTTGCCGCCGACGCGATGAACCAGACCCGCCTGCTGGTGAACAACCCGCGCGAGCTGACCGAGGCCGATGCCCTGTCCATCTACCGCGCCGCCTACTGACCCGGCACTGCGCACTCCCGCGCCCTGCCCTGCCCTGGCCTGCCCGGAAATTGGGCAGACGGGCGCGCCGCACCGGGCTTTCATCCGTAAAATAAAAAACCGTCTTGACTGATTGTTTTATCCACCCCCACCCTGTGTCAAACGACTCAGGAGACGCGCCATGCCCGATACCGACGATTACAAGCAACGCAGCTATGGTGAGATTCCGGTGGGCCTGGGCGCCAAGCCGGGCATCGTGGTGGTGGACTTCCAGAAGGGCTTCACCGAGGCGCAATACCCGCTGGGCGGCGCGCCGCTGGTCATGCGGGCGCTGGAAAACACCGCCAAGCTGCTCAAGGCCGCCCGCGCCATGGGCGTGCCGGTGGCCACCTGCAACACCGCCTACATGAACGAACGCGAGATGCCCTACTGGAAGATCACCGCCGTGCGCGAGACCTTCCGCCACGACCACCCCAGCGCCGAGCTGGACCCGCGCATCTACGACCCCGCCTATGACCTGAAGGTGTGCAAGAAGGGCCCCTCGATCTTTTTCAACACCGATGTGGCCGACTACTTCGCCAAGGAGCGGGTCGATACCGTGATCGTCACCGGCTGCAACACCAGCGGCTGCATCCGCGCCAGCTCGATCGACAGCTTCTCGCACCGTTACCGCACCCTCGTGCCCGAGGATTGCGTGGGCGACATCGAGGAGCAGCCCCACCGCGACAACCTGCGCGACCTCGGCCGCCGCTACGTGGATGTGGTCGATCTCGACTACGTGCTGGCTTACCTGGACCGCTGGCACAGCGCCCAGGCTGCCGCATGAGCCGCCCCGAACACCGAATGAAAGCCCAGTAATGACCCTGAAACTGCTGAAGAACGCCCGCATCGTCGATGGCACCGCGCCCGAGCCGACAGAGCCCATGGGCATCGTCATCGAAGACGGCCGGATCCGCGATGTCGGCCCCGGCGTGAGCGCCGACACCGACGCGGTGCTCGACATGAAGGGCCTCACCGTGATGCCCGGCTTGGTCGACTGCCACGTGCATGTCATCGCCACCACCGCCAACCTCGGCCTCAACGCGGCCCTGCCTTCCTCGCTGGTCGCGGCCCGGTCCAGCCTGCTGATGCGCGACATGATCCTGCGCGGCTTCACCACCGTGCGCGACCTCGGCGGCGCCGATCGCGGCCTGCAACAGGCGGTGGACGAGGGCGCCTTTCTCGGCCCGCGCCTGGTGATCTGCGGCAAGGCGCTGTCGCAATCGGGTGGCCATACCGACTATCGCGGCCCCTACAGCAACCGCGATGTCTCCTGGTACGCCTCCAGCCTCGGCGCGATGGGCCGGGTCTGCGACGGCATCCCCGAGGTGCAACGTGCCGCCCGCGAAGAAATCAAGAACGGCGCGCAATTCGTGAAGGTCATGGCGGATGGCGGCGTGTCCTCGCCCTCCGACCCGGTCGGCTACCTGGTGTTCTCGGTCGAGGAGCTGAAGGCGATGGTCGAGATCGCCAAGGGCTTCGGCACCTATGCCACCGGTCACCTCTACTCCGACGAGGCCATCGTGCGGGCGCTGGACTGCGGCTTCGAATGCATCGAGCACGGCAACCTGATCGGCGACGATACCATCGCCCGCATCGCCCGCGAGGGTATTCCGGTGGTGCCCACCAACATCACCTACGACGTGCTGCATCGTTCGGGCGCCGACTTCGGCCTGCCGCCGGAATCGGTGGCCAAGATCTCCGATGTCCGCGAGGCCGGGCTGGAGCGGTTGGAAAAGTTCCACGAGGCCGGCGTGCTCATGGGCTACGGCTCCGACCTGCTGGGCGGGATGCAGACAGAGCAGTCGGGCGAGTTCACCCTGCGCGGTCGCTACCTGCCCGCCGATGCGGTGATCCGCTCGGCCACGGTGGATGCCGCCCGCGTGCTGCGGATGGAGGGCGAGATCGGGGCCATAACCCCCGGCGCCCATGCCGATATCATCGCGGTCGAGGGCAACCCGCTCGAAAACCTCGAGCTTCTGACCAGCCAGGGCGCACATATGCCGCTCATCCTCAAGGGTGGGGAGGCGGTCAAGCAGGCCGCATCGCTGTGATGGCGGCCCTGCGCGACTACACCGCCCTCAGCTTCGACGTCTATGGCACGCTGATCGACTGGGAGGCCGGGATGCGGGCCGGGCTGCGGCCCCTGACCGACCGGCTCGACGTCGAGATGAGCGAGGACGCCGTGCTCGAGATGCACGCCCGCAACGAGAGCGCCACCCAGGCCCAGACGCCGGCCAAGCGCTACTCCGACCTGCTGGCCACGGTCTATCGCCGCTGCGCCGAGGAGCTGGGCCTTTCGGTGGACTGGGACGAATGCGAGCGCTACGGTGCCTCGGTGCCCGACTGGCCCGCCTTCGAAGACAGCGCCGAGGCGCTGGCCTACCTCAAGCAGCACTACAAGATGATCGTGCTCTCCAACGTCGACAACCGCAGTTTCGACGGCGCCGCCCGGAAGCTGGGGATCGCCTGGGATGCGATCTACACCGCCGAGGACATCGGCAGCTACAAGCCCGCCCAGCGCAACTTCGATTACCTGCTCGCGGGGATCGGGCAGCTGGGGGTGCAGAAATCGCAGCTTCTGCACACCGCCGAGAGCATGTTTCACGATCACGTGCCGGGCCGGGCCAACGGGCTCGACAACGCCTGGATCTACCGGCGGCACGCCAAGCAGGGCTTCGGGGCCACGATGGACCCGGGCGCCCTGGCCGAGACGACCTTCCGCTTCAACTCGCTCAAGGAGATGGCCGAGGCACATGAGAGCGGCGCTATCTGACGTTCAAGCCAACCGACCCGCCCGGCAAGAGCGCGGGCACCCCACCACTCAACCAACAGGGACCAGACCCATGAAGAAACTCCTCACCTGCACCGCCCTCGCCGGCCTGATGATGACCGGCGCGGCCTCGGCCGAAACCAACTTCATCGCCAACAGCTTCTACGACGGCGCCGTGCCGATGTCGGGCGAGGGCTACGTCCGCTGGGCCGAGCTCGTGCAGGAGCTCTCGGGCGGCGACCTCGTGCCCGAGGTCTACACCGGCACCGTGCTGCTGGCCCCGCGCGCCGCGCTTCAGGGCATCCAGGACAACGTGGTGCAGGTGGCCCATCACGCCGCCATCTACACGCCCTCCGACCTGCCGGTTTCCAACGCCGTGCAGGAGCTGGGCTTCGCCTATTCCGACCCGGTCGCCGCGATCTTCGCCGTCACCGACTTTTCGATGAACAACGAGGCCCAGCTCGCCGAGTGGAAGGACAAGGGCCTCGTCTACCTCGGCGCCTATGCCACGCCCGCCTATGTGCTGATGTGCTCCAGCCCGGTGCGCAACCTCGAGGAGATGAAGGGCAAGCGCATCCGCACCGCCGGCTCCGCCGTCTCTGTCTGGGTCGAAGATGCCGGCGGCATCCCGGTCAACGTACCGTCTTCGGAGATGTATACCGGCCTCGAGCGCGGCACACTCGACTGCGCCACCAACGCCGCCAGCGACCTTGTGGACCGTTCGCTGATGGAAGTGGCCGAGCACACCACCCTGCTCTCGACCGGCATGTACTATTCGGGGCCCCAGTGGGGCTACAACCCCGACTTCTGGGCCACCCTGACGCCCGAGCAGCGCAGCGTGCTGATGGAGGCCTCGGCCCGCTCGATGGCCCGCATCGTAATCGCCTACGGCTCCAAGGTGGATGCTGGCCTCGAGGCCTCCAAGGCCGCCGGCGGCAATGTCTATGAGCCCGAGCAGGACCTGGCCGACCACGTGGCCGAGTTCCGCGACCGCACCACCGCCGCCGCCGTGGAGAAGGCCGGCACCGAGTTCGGCGTGGCCGATCCCGAGGCGCTGATCGGCGATTTCCAGGCCACCATGCAGAAATGGGCCGACCTGCTGGCCGATGTCGACACCACCGACGAAGACGCGCTCACCGCCCTTGCCATGCAGGAGATCTTCTCCAAGATCGACCCGGCCACCTACGGCGCCGAGTAAGCACCTCGCACCGGGCCCGGCACCGCGCCGGGCCCGGCTGCCCTTCAGGACAGATCCATGACCCTCCTCCACAGCACCATCCGTTGGCTCAACATCGGCACCGTCACCGCCGCCTGCCTGGTCATGCTGCTGATGATGGCCCACATCACCCTCGACGTGGGCGTGCGCTACTTCATCAACGGCCAGATCGTCGGCACGCTGGAGTGGGTGTCGTTCTACTACATGGTCGCGCTGGTCTTCCTGTCCTTCGGCTTCGTCGAGATGAAGCACGAGAACATCCGCGTCGACCTCTTCGCCCAGATGATGCCGATGCCGGTGCAGCTGGGGCTCTACATCTTCGCCTGCCTGATGGGGCTCGCCTTCTTCGGCATGCTCTTCTGGCAGTCGCTGACCGATGCCATCAAGGCCACCGCCCGCGCCGAGGAGGCGATGAGCAACTTCCGCTTCTACATCTGGCCGGCCCGCTGGGCGCTGCCCATCGGCTTTGCCGGGGCGCTGCTCGCGGTGCTGTCGAACCTGCTGAAATCCCTTGCCCGGCGGCAGGCGCTTTGATGCGCCCGCACTTCGCGCGCCCGGAGACGACCCAATGACAAATCTCGAAATCGGCGTCGCCGGCGTTGCCGCCGCCCTCGCGCTCATCGCCATCCGCGTGCCCATCGGCGTGGCCCTCGGGCTGGTGTCGATCCTCGGCATCGGCGTGATGTTCAACATGAACGTCGCCTGGGGCATGATCTCGGCCACCCCCTTCGACTACGTCGGCCAATGGGAGCTGTCGGCGGCGCCGATGTTCCTGCTGATGGGGTTCATCTGCTCCTCGACCGACATGACCCGTGGCCTCTTCCTGGCACTCCGCCTCTACCTCGCCCGTCTGCCGGGCGGGCTGGCGATCACCTCGGTGGGGGCCTGTGCCTTCTTCGCCGCCGCCTCCGGCTCCTCGGTCGCCACCGCCTCGGCGATGTCGCGGATGGCCGTGCCCGAGATGCTCGACAACGGGTATGACAGGGGCCTCGCCACCGGCACCATCGCGGCCTCCGGCACGCTGGGCTCGCTGATCCCGCCCTCGGTGCTGCTGATCCTCTACGGGGTCTATGCCCAGGTCTCGGTCGGCCAGCTCTTCATGGCCGGGTTCATCCCGGGGCTGCTCTCGGCGCTGATCTACATGGCGATGATCATGATCCGGGTAAAGCTGAAGCCAAGCCTCGCCGGTACCGTGGCGTTCAACCCCACCCCCGAGGAGCGGCGCGAGGCCTTCCGCGATGTCTGGCCCCTGCCCACCCTCATCCTCGTGGTGCTGGGCGGCATCTTCAGCGGGGTCTTCTCGCCCACCGAGGCCGGCGCGCTCGGCGCCTTCTTCGCCCTCGTCATCGCCATCGTCCGGCGCAAGCTCACCCGCAAGGCGCTGTTCGAGGCGGTCTCCCAGGCCGTGATCTCCACCGGCTCGATCTTCATCATCCTGATCGGCTCGCTGTTCTTCACCCGCTTCCTGGCGCTCTCCGGCTTTCCGCGCGCCTTTGCCGACGCCATCCTCTCGGTCAGCACCGAGACCTGGTGGATCCTCTTCGCCGTCACCGTGATCTTTCTGGTGCTGGGCATGCTGATCGACTCGATCGGCCTGCTGCTGCTCACCCTGCCGATCCTGGTGCCGCTGGTGAACGAGGCCGGGATCCACCCGGTCTGGTTCGGCATCATCGTCATCAAGCTGCTGGAGATCGGGCTCATCACCCCGCCGATCGGGCTGAACGTCTACATGATCAACGGAGCGCTCAACAACCGCGTGACCCTGCCCGAGATCTTCCGGGGGATCACCTGGTTCCTGGCGATGGACCTGCTCACCCTGGTCATCCTCATCGCCTTCCCGATCCTCACGCTCTGGCTCCCGTCGCTGGCATATTGATGCTAGGGACTTGCCCGATCCGAGGAGGGACAGATGGCAAGACACACAGCGGAAAAACGGCAGGCCGAGAAACCGGCCCAGGCCCGCAGCATCGCGACCCGCAAGAAACTGATCGACGCCACCCTCGATGCGATCCTCGACAAGGGCTACAACTCCGCCTCCACCAATGACTTCGCCCAGCGCGCCGGGGTCTCGCGCGGGGCGATGCTGCACCACTTCCCGTCGCGCTCGTCGATCATCGTCACGGCGATGGAGGAGTTGCTGCTGGAGGCCACCGCCGAGATCCGGGCGGTCGCCTCGCAGGTGCACGAGGGCGAGGTGAGCCTGGGCGATTTCGTGGAGTTTCTCTGGCAGATGTTCTCCGGCCGGGTGTTCTACCTGTCGCTGGAGTTCATCAACGAGGCCCGCACCGATCGCGAGTTGCGCGCCGGGATGATGCCGGTGGTCAAGGAGTTCCACGCCGCGCTCAACAGCATCTGGGAGGCCTTCGAGGAGCGCGCCGAAGGCCACCGGGAGCCGACCCTCGTGGCGCTCAACATGACCGTCTGCCTGGTGCGCGGCATGGGCGTGCAAACCGTGCTGAAGGACGACCCGGCCTACTTTCGGACCATGCTGGAAACCTGGAAGACGATCCTGCCGAAACTCCTGGCAGAAGGCCGCACCATGCCCGCCGAAACACCGGAGCGCAAAAGCGGCTGACCCGCGGCCACCGCCAACCCGGCAACGCCTTCCCCGCCGCCCCGGCTCTTGCCTCCGCCGCCCCACCTCCCCTTGATCGTCACGATGGGCCCGCACGCCTGCGGCCTGACATGGAGGCCCCGGGGGTGCCCCAGGGATGCGGGCCCCCAAAGCCCCGCGCGACCCGGCCGGACAGGCCCGCCGCCGCCTTCAGTACTCGATTGCGTCGAGGAAGCGTTGCTGCGCGGTATCGAGATGGCGCTCCAGCAGTTCTGCAGCCTTTTCCGGCAGTTGCTCGTCGATGGCATCGAGGATTTCGAGGTGCTCGGCAAAGGCTTCGCCGTGGCTGAGGTAGCGCGGCGGGAGTTGCAGGCGCACCAGCATCTGCCGGGTTTCCAGATTGCGGAAGATGTCATCGATCAGGGTACTGCGCAGGGCGCTCAGAAAGGTCTGGTGCAGGTCCCAATCCAGCTTGGTCCGCCGCTGAACCAGCGCCTGGCGCTGCTCGGGGGTGTCCATCGGCGCGCCCATGACCTCGCGTGTCTTGCGCCGGAGCGTTTCGACCTCCGCAGGATCGTGGTCCAGCGCGTAGCTGCGCACGGCAGGCACCTCGATCAGTTTGCGCAGCTGGTAGATCTCGCGCACTTCATCCGCGGTGATCTCGTGCAGGATCACGCCCTTCTTGGCGATCAACTCGACAATCCCCTCGCCCTCGAGCCGTTTCAGCGCCTCGCGGACCGCGGTGATGGTCGAGCCCGTGGCTTCGCAGATGTCATTCTGGGTCACCAGCCGCCCCGGACGGAAGACCCCCTGCATCAGGCACTTGAGAAAGCGCTCATAGGCGCCCGATCTCTGAACCGGGATCGCCTGGGCCGCCTCCGCATCCTGGGTCGCTTGCACGTCATCGGTCACGCGCGTTCTCCAAGGCGCTGGCGGCGGGGTCCGCAAGGAGGCCACGCGGCCGCGCCCTTCCAGGGGCATTTCGATCTGGCGGGATGGCCATGACGTTGGGGGGCGGTCATGCCGGATGGCTCCTTCTGCGAACGTACGGGGATAATTGACTTGCGGGGCCGACTCTGTCAAATCCTTACTGAGAGCTTAGCAAAGCGCTTCTTTAAGAGCATAGCCGGTCCGACCTGGGAGGATACCTTGTTTCGCTGGAGTTTCACCGCCTTGGCTGCTTCGGTCCCGAGTGCGCTGCCATTGCCCGCAAGCGCCAAGACGTGCCCGAATCGGTCGAACGTGGGCCCCGGCCAACGGCTGGACTTCTGACAATGGGTTCGGCAGACACCTTCCTCGGCTATCCAAGGCCTCAGGGACGGCCCGGCATTCGCAATCACCTGCTGGTGCTCAACTGCACCGGGCTGACCGATGCCGCCGCCCGTCGCGTCGCCATGGCCCTGCCCGGCGCAGTCTTTGCCACCACGATGTATGGCATGGGCATGGTCGGCGCGGATGCGGATTTTCACAGCGCCGCGCTGGCGGGCATGGCGACCCATCCCAACGCCGGCGCGGTGCTCCTGATCGGAGCAGACCGCACCCGGCTGAACCAGATGATCGCGGTGGCAGAGGCATCACGCCGACCCTTCGCGGCGCTGGGGCTGGATGACACCGGCCATGACGCGCATCTGCTCAGCCATCGCGCCATCCTGGCGGGCGCGCACCTGCTGCGGGATCTCTCGGCCCAGCGCCCCCGGCCCTGCCCCATCTCCAACCTGTTCCTCGGCTTCGAATGCGGGCTCTCCGACCCCTCCTCCGGCCTCGCCGCCAACCCGCTGCTGGGTCACGTCGCCGACTGGCTGGTGGACGCGGGCGGCAGCGTGGTGCTGGGCGAAACCATCGAATGGCTGGGCACCGAAGATGAGCTTGCCCGCCGTGCCGCCACGCCCGAGGTGGGCGCCGCGCTGAAGCGGGCGGTGGCCGAGAGGCTGGCGATGGCCCGTGCCGCCGGGGTGGACTTGCTGGGCACCAACCCCAATGCCGCCAATATCAAGGCCGGGCTCAGCACCATCGAGGAAAAGGCCAGCGGCGCGGTGCTGAAAGCCGGCGCACGGCCCATCCACTCGGTGCTCGGCTATGCCGAAGCACCCGCCACACCGGGCCTGCACTTCATGGATGCGCCCAGCTATTCGCCGGAATCGCTGACCGGCTTCGTCGCCGCCGGGGTGCAGATGATCCTCTTCACCACCGGGCTCGGCAACAGCTATTGCAGCGCCCTGGCGCCGACCCTGAAGCTCACCGCCAACGCGGCCACGGCGGGCAACCTGCCCTGCCAGATCGACTTCGACGCCTCCGCCGCACTTGCAGGCCGACCGCCGGAAGACATCGCCACCGATCTGATCGCCCGCATCGCCGCCACGGCCTCGGGCCAGCTCACCTTCGGCGAGATCATGGGCGAAGGCGCAGAATCCATCAGCCGCTTCGGGGCCGCCATATGAGCATCAAGGCCCACACGGTCCGGCCCGACGACATGGTCGCCTACCTGCTGGCCGCGGCGCAGCCCGGTGCGCAGGTCGAAACCGCCACGGGCGTCTTCACCGCGCAGGCGACCATTCCCGCCTTTCACAAGATCGCCCTCCGGCACATCGCCGCGGGCGAAACCCTCCACCGCGGCGGCTGGCCCATCGGACGCGCCACGCAAGACATCCCGGCAGGCGCCCATGTGCACACGCACAACCTCGTCAGCGCCTATGCGACACCAAAGGAAACCCAATGACCGACAGATTGCCGCGAACTCTCGAAAAGGGCCGCATGTTCAGGGAGAAACTGGCCGCGGGCCGTCCGGTCTCCGGCGCATGGTCGACCCTGGGCTCGCCCGAGGCCGCCTGCCTGATGGCGGGCGCCGGGCTGGATTACCTGTTGATCGACCTGGAGCACGGGCGCGGCGGGCTCGACGGGCTGGCCGCGCAGGTCCAGGCGCTGGCCGCCTTCGACACCGCCATCATGGTGCGCCTGCCCGATCATGATGCCGGCAGCGTCAAGCGCTGCCTCGATCTTGGCGCAAACTGCCTGCTGGTGCCGCAGGTGGACACCGCCGCGATGGCACGGCACATCCTCGACAACGCGCTCTTTCCCACCGAAGGCCGGCGCGGCGTCGCCGTCGGCGCGATCCAGGCCGCCGACTGGGGCTATGCGGCGGAGAGCTACTTCGCCCATGCCAACGCCGCGCTGACCGTGCTGGTGCAGATCGAGTCGCCCGAGGCGGTTGCCAACCTCGATGACATCCTCGCCATCGACCGGCTCGACGGCGTGTTTGTCGGCCCCAACGACCTGTCGGCCTCCATGGGCCTCTTCCGCCAGTTCACCGCGCCGCCGTTCCGCGAGGCCTTCGACCGGGTGCTGGAGGCCACGCTGGCCGCCGGCAAGATCTTCGGCGCGCTGCCTGCGCCGGGCCTCGAAGTCGACAGGCTGGTGAAGCGCGGCGCGCAGGTGGTTCCGGCAGGGTCCGACCAGACGATGCTGCGCGGCGGGGCACAGGCCGTGATCGCAGGGTTGAAAGCCGCAGGAGAAACAGCATGAGCACCCCGAGAGTAGAGCCGCCGGTGCTGCCCGTCGCAGCCGACTGGACCGGGAGCGCAGGCTTCGAAACCCGCGACCCGGCGCTTGGCAAAATCGTGGGCCGCTACGGCGCGGCCTCGGCGGCGGAGGTGGCGCACACCCTCGCCACGGCACGCCGGGGGTTCGGCGCCTGGTCCGCGAAGACCGCCAACCAGAGGTGCGACCTGCTGGCCGCATGGCTGGGCCGGATCGAGAGCGAAACCGATGCGCTTGCCGGTGACATGACCGACGAACAGGGCAAACCGCTGGCCGAGTCCAAGGCCGAGATCGGCAAGGCCCTGCGCGAGGCACGGCAGATGCTGGGCTTTGCCCGCGCCCATGGCGGCCAGACACTGCCGGGCCGAGCGCCGGGCTGGACCAACACGATCCAGCGACGCCCGCGCGGCGTGGTGCTGGCGATCACGCCGTGGAACTTTCCGGTGCTGACGCCCCTGCGCAAGCTGGTCCCCGCGCTGGCCAGCGGCAATGCCGTGGTGCTGAAACCCTCCGAGTACACTCCCGCCGCGGCCATGCGCCTTGTCCGCGCGGCCCACGACCTCCTGCCCGAAGGGGCGCTCTGCCTCGTCAATGGCGCAGGCGATGTGGCGGCGCGCCTGGTGGCCTCCGGGATCGACGCCATTTCCTTCACCGGCTCCGTCCCCACCGGCCGCAAGATCGGCGCCGTCGCGGGCGCCAACCTGGTGCCTGTCTCGCTGGAGCTGGGCGGCAAGAACGCGGTGATCGTCGACAAGGTCGCCAACCTCGATGCCGCGCTCGACGCGATCACCGGCGCGGCCTTCCAATGCGCAGGCCAGCGCTGCACCTCGATCAGCCGGGTGATCGTCCATGCCGATCACCACGAGGCCGCCGCCGAAGGGCTCACCCGCCGCCTGTCCGAGCTGAAACCGGGACCGGGGCGCAATCCCCAGACCACCCTCGGCCCGATCACGACGCAGGCGCAGCTCGACAAGATCACCCGGCTTGTCCGGGCCGCCGAGCTCGACGGCGCAACGGTTCTTACCGGAGGCACCCGTCTGACCCTGCCCGACGCGCCCGAGGGCCTGTTCTTTGCTCCCACGCTGCTGGCCACCGACGATGCCGAGAACCCGGCCTCGACGGAGGAGATCTTCGGCCCGGTCCTCACCCTCACCCGCTACCATAGCGACGACGAGGCCCTGCGGCTGGCCAATGCCACCGTCTTTGGCCTCACCAGCGCGATCTTCACCGACCGGCTCGACTTCGCCAACCGCGCCACCGCCGAGCTGCAAACCGGCATGATCCACGTCAACCACGGCACCGCGCCGGATGACAACATGCCCTTCGTCGGCATCAAGGCCTCGGGCCTCGGCACCGGGTCCGTCGGCCCCTCCACACTCGATTTCTATACGACCGAACACGCCGTCTACGTGGCCGGCTGAAGGAGTTCCCCATGAAGTTCACCAACATCGAAATCCGCGCCTGCCGCCACGAGCCCGATCAGGCGTACAGCCTGAAGGACGGCAAGCCGATCGACTTCGAGTTTCTCGCCATGCGGTTCGATACCGACGAGGGGATGAGCATCGAGACCTTCGGCTTTGCCGGCCGCAGTGCGCTGGCCATGGGGGCGGTCTCGGCGGAACTTCTGCGCCCCTTCTTCCTCGGGCGCGACCCGGACTACCGCGAGAAGCACTGGCACGATTACCGCCGCTTCAACCGCGCCTGGAACTTCACCCCCGCCTATGCCTATGCGCCCTATGACATCGCCTGCCACCTGGCCCAGGCGCAGAAGGCGGGCCTGCCGCTCTACAAGCACCTGGGCGCCGTGCGCGACTCGGTGCCGATCTACGGCTCCTCGCTGACCCTGCCCACCGCCGAGGCCTATGCCGCGGAGGCCAGGGAGCTTCAGGCCAGGGGCTGGGCCGCCTACAAGCTGCACCCGCCGGCGGATATCGACGTGGCCTTCGAGGCCCACCGCGCCTGCCGCGAGGCGGTCGGGCCCGACTTCCGGCTGATGTCGGACCCTGTCAGCAACTTCAATTTCCAGCAGAACCTGCACTTCGGCAAGATGCTGGAAGAGCTGAACTATTACTGGCTGGAAGAGCCGATGTTCGACGAATGCCACGGCTCCATGCGTGAACTCACGCGCCAGCTGCGCATCCCCATCGTCGGCGGCGAGACGGCCGAGAACCATCCCGCCGGCGTGGCCGAGCTGGTGGCCACCCGCGCGGTCGACATCGTGCGCGGCGATGCTTCCTGGTCGGGCGGGATCACCGGGCTGATGAAGACCGCGCACCTGGCCGAGGCCCATGGCATCAACTGCGAGATCCACACCGCGATCTATCACCCGCTGGAGCTGGTGAACCTGCATTGCGCCGCCGCCATACGCAACAACGAGTTCTTCGAGGTGCTGGTGCCCGAGCATCTCTTCGCCATCGGCCTGAAAAACCCGATCGACATCCGCGAGGGCCACGCCCACCTGCCGCAGGCGCCGGGGCTCGGGATCGCGCTGGATTGGGACTTCATCGACAATGCCACGCTGAAGGTGCTCTGATGGCCGATACCGCCCACCCCTCGGCCGCGCGCCGTGCCGTCAACGAGGAACGCCGGCGTCGCTGGCGGCAGGCAGGGACCTATGCCGCACTGACGGTGGTGACCTTCATCCTGGTGTTTCCGATCCTCTGGATGATCTCGGTCTCGCTGAAACCCACGACCGAGACCTTTTCGTTGCCGCCGCGCCTGCTTCCGGACGAGTTCCACTGGGGCGGCTATGCCAAGGTGCTGACCGACCCGAAGTTCCGCACCTTCCTGCTCAACAGCTACCTCGTCGGGCTGGCGGTCACCTTCCTGTCGCTGGTGATCGGCACGCTCGCGGCCTTCGGCTTCTCGCGCTATCGCTTCTTCGGCGACCGGGTGGCCAAGCTCTTCGTCATCACCACCCAGATGGTGCCAACGATCACGCTGCTCATCCCCTATTTCGGCGTGATCGTCTTTCTGGGCCTCTACGACACGCTCTGGGGCCTGGTCCTGACCTATCTGACCTTCGCGCTGCCCTACTCCATCGTGATGATGAACGGCTACCTCGACACCATCCCGCGCGATTTCGACGAGGCCGCCACCATCGACGGCTGCACCCCGCTGGGCGTGCTGGTGCGGGTGCTGCTGCCCGTGGCGCTGCCGGGGATCATCTCGACCGCGGTCTACACCTTTCTGCTGGCCTGGAACGAGTTCCTCTTCGCGCTGGCGCTGACCCGGTCGATGGACATGCGCACCGTGCCGGTGGGGATTTCGATGATGGTCGGCGAGTTCGGCCTGAAGTGGGACGAGATGATGGCGTTCTCGGTGATCGGCTCCCTGCCGGTGCTGATCCTGTTCATGCTCGTCCAGAGATTTGTCGTCGGCGGTTTGTCCGCGGGCGGCGTCAAGGGGTGAAGAGCCCATTCCGCGGGGCAAGAGCGCCCCGCGACCACCAAGGAGGAGACTACCGATGATGAAGACCCGTTTCACCGCATGGGCGCTCGCCACCGCGACGGCGCTGACCCCGCTGGCCGCACAGGCCGGCGAGATCGAATGGCTGCAATGGTTTGCCGCGGAGGACTCGACCGGCTTCTATGACGAGCTGGTCGCCGACTTCCAGGCCAAGCACCCCGACATCACCGTCAAGCTGGTGACCCAGCCCTTCGGCAAGGTGCGCGAAAGCATCGTGACCGACAACGCCATCGGCGTGGGCTCCGACGTGCTCGGCCTCAACATGCCCTGGACCAAGGAGTTTCTCGATATCGGCATCCTCGAGCCGCTCGACGAATACCTGGCCCGCGAGGGCAACAGCTTTGCGACGGAGGACCTGGTCGAAGCGCCCCTGGGCCAGATCGACGGGCACAGCTGGATGGTGCCGCTCAACGCCTTTCCCTTCGTGATGCATGTCAACATGGGCCTGGTGCGCAAGGCCGGCTTCGACGCGCCCCCCGCGACCTGGGAGGAGTTCGCCGCTCAGGCCAAGGCAATCTCGGCGCTGGAGGATGGCACCTCGGGCATCGGGATGCCGTTTTCCTCGCAGCCGCCCTCGAACGGGCCGATCCTGACCTTCCTGCCGCTGCTCTACGCCAATGGCGGGCGGATCATGGACGGCACCACCCCCAACTTCGACAATCCCAAGGTCGTCGAGACGCTGCAATTCCTCAAGGACATGAACGACGCGGGCGGCATCGCGCCGGGCGCGGCATCGCGCACCGGCGGTGTCGATCTCGAGGAGTTCATCGCCGGGCGCACCGGTTTCCTGATCTCGCCGGGGGTGCACTCCAGCTCGATCACCGGCCGCAACCCGGATCTCGACTACACGCTGGTGCGTGTGCCCTCGAACGGCGACAAGGCCTATCGCGTCCACGGTTGGGAAATCGGCATCTCCGCCGACAGCGACAACAAGGAAGACGCCTGGACCTTCGTCGACTACCTGCTCTCGCCCGAGGTCAACGCCCGCGCCGCCAAGGCCGCCAACGCCCTGCCCGGCAACCTCGCCGCGCTGGACATGGTCCGCGAGGGCGCCGACGAGACGCTGCTCAAGCAGATGGAGATCCTCGAAGGCGACACACCCGTCGAGGAAATGCGCCAGTCGCCCAAGGCGGCCGGCAGCTGGTCGGTCATGACCGAGGAAATCCAGTCCATGCTGCGCGGCGACAAGACGCCCGAAGAGACCGCAGCCGCCGTCCAGGCGCGCTGGTTGGACCTCGCCAAGTAACACGCCCAGTGATCGTACAGGGCCGGGCGCATACGCGCGCCCGGCCCGCCCTGCCCATGAGGACGAACCAGTGACTGCAATGCTTCGCCAGATGACCACACGTGGCACGCCCTACCTGTTCCTGCTGCCGGGGCTGGTGATTCTCGGGGCGCTGCTCTCGGTGCCGCTCTACAAGGTCGTCGAATATTCGCTCTACGACAACGTCATCGTCGAGCGGAACCCCACCTGGGTGGGCCTCGACAACTACACCACGCTGCTCACCGATCCCGGCTACTGGAGCGCGGGGCTCAACACCCTGGTCTTCACCATCGGCTCGGTGGCCGGACACATGGTCGTCGGCATCGGGCTGGCGTTGCTGGTCAATGCCGATATCAACCCGCGCGCCCGCACCTTCTTTCGCTCCATGCTGGTGCTGCCCTGGATCTTCACCGCCGTGGTCGTGGCGCTGAACTGGCAACTGCTGCTCAATCCCTTCGGACTGGTCAACTACGTCCTGCAATGGCTGGGCCTTACATCGGAGCCGCTCGACTGGCTGGGCAATCCCGACCTCGCCATGTGGTCGCTGCTGCTGATCTCCACCTGGCGCGGCTATCCCTTCATCATGGTCAGCTTTCTCTCCGGCCTGCAGACCGTCCCGCGCGAGCTCTACGAGGCCGCCGAGATCGACGGCGCGGGCTTCTGGCACAAATTCTGGCACGTCACCCTGCCGCAGCTGAAACCGGTGATCTACGGCGTCGCCCTGCTCGACCTGATCTGGACCTTCCAGCTCTTCCCGCTGGTCTGGCTCTCCACCGGCGGCGGACCGGGCCGCGCAACCGAAGTGCTCTCCACGCTCACCTTCCGCCTCGCCTTCGTGGATTTCCAGTTTGCCCAGGCGGCCACCGTCGCCGTTTCCATCCTCATCATCTCGGCGGCCTTCACGCTGCTCTACCTGCGCAACGAAGCGCGCCGTCTGTAAGCCCCGGAGTCCCCATGTCACGCATTGAAATCCGAAACCTCGTAAAGATGTATGGCGCCCAGCAGGCGCTGCACGGGATCGACATCTCGATCGAGCCCGGCGAGTTCTGCGTTCTCGTCGGCCCCTCGGGCTGCGGCAAGTCCACCACCCTGCGCATGGTGGCCGGGCTCGAGACCATCTCGGGCGGCGAGATCGCCATCGGCGACCGGGTGGTGAACGGCCTGCGCCCCAAGGAGCGCGGCATCGCGATGGTGTTCCAGAACTACGCGCTCTACCCGTCCAAGACGGTCTACAACAACATGGCCTTTTCGCTGCAACTCTCGAAGATGCCCAAGCCGGAGATCGACCGCCGCGTGCGCGAGGTGGCCGAGATCCTCGAACTCACGCAACTGCTCGACCGCAAGCCGGGTGCGCTTTCAGGCGGCCAGCGCCAGCGCGTTGCCATGGGCCGGGCCATCGTGCGCGACCCGGAGGTGTTCCTGTTCGACGAGCCGCTGTCCAACCTCGACGCCAAGCTGCGCGGCCAGATGCGGGCCGAGATCAAGCGCCTGCACCAGCGGCTGGAGAACACCATCATCTACGTCACCCACGACCAGGTCGAGGCCATGACCCTGGCCGACCGCATCGTCATCATGCGCGACGGGCGGATCGAGCAGCAGGGCACGCCGGACGAGATCTTCCACGACCCCGACACCGTCTTCGTGGCCGGGTTCATGGGCAGCCCGCCGATGAACCTCGTCGATTGCATGGTCACGCCCACGGGCCTGAAGCTGGGCGACAGCGAGATCGCCTGCGCCACCCCCGAGCGCATCCGGCCCGGCGAGCGCGTCATCTGCGGCATCCGCCCCGATGACATCCGCCCCGCATCCGACCAGCCCGGCGGCGCGCCGATCACCCTGCCGGTTACCCTGATCGAGCAGCTCGGCACGGAGAAGCTGGTGCATTTCAGCGCCGGCAGCCACGACATGATCGGCAAGACCGGCGGGCGGACAGAGCTTGCCGAAGGCCGCCCGCAAGAGCTGTCCTTCGACATGACCCACGCCTATTTCTTCGACCCAGAGAGCGGAAAGCGCATCCGATGAGCTCATCCGTCAAGCCCGTGGGCCTCGGGTTCGGCCTGCTGGGCACAACCAACACCGCCCCGATCCCCGATGCACAGGCCGAGCGCATGATGGCCGCCGCCTGGGAGCTGGGCATCCGCCGCTTCGACACCGCGCCGCTCTACGGCGGCGGGCTGTCGGAGGAGCGCCTGGGGCGGCTTCTGAGGGGCCTTCCGCGAGATGAATACGCGCTCTCGACCAAGGTCGGGCGCTACCGCGATTATGCGGCAGCCGTCACCAACCCCAAGGACAACCCCGGCGACTGGCGCGACTACTCCCGCGACGCCACCCTGCGCTCCGTCGAGGCCAGCCTCGAGCGGCTGGGCGTGGACCGGCTCGACATCGCCTTCGTCCACGACTGCGACACCCACATCGGCGCGGCCCTGAAGGGCGCCCTGCCCGCGCTGGCCGAGTTGAAGTCGCAAGGCCTTGTGGGCGCCATCGGCTGCGGCAGCAATGTCGCCGCCACGCATCTGGCCCTGCTGCGCGCGGCGGAGCCCGATGTGCTCATGGTCGCCGGTCGCTTCACCCTGCTCGACCAGTCGGCGGCGGACGAGCTGTTTCCGCTCTGCCTGTCGCGGGGCGTCGAGGTGGAGCTGGCCGCGCCCTTCAACTCCGGCATCCTCGCCACCGGCCCCGACGACGCGACAACGCGCTTCGACTACCAGGCCCCGGACGAGGCAACGCGGGCCCGGGTCCGCGCGATACAATCCGTTTGCGCGGCGCAGGGCATCCCGCTCAAGCGCGCCGCCCTGCACTACAGCGCCGCCCACCCGGCGGTCACGCGGCTGGTGCTGGGGCTGACCGATCCGGCCGGCCTGCAATCCAACCTTGCCGACCTCGCCGCCCCCCTGCCCGCCACGCTCTGGCCCGCGCTGGCGGAGCTGGGCATCCCCGCCCCCACCGGAGAGAGCTGACGTGCCCATCACCGCCATCGACGCCCATGTCCACATCTGGGACCGCAGCCGCGGCGAAACCTTCATCGCCGAAAGGCAGTTTCCCGCGCTCACCGGCAAGGCCTTCCTGCCCGAAGACCTCGCCCCCGTGCTGGCCCAAACCCGTGCAGAAAGTGCCGTGCTGGTCCACGGCCCCGCCACCGTGAAGCACGCGCTGCATTGCCTCGATCTCTGCCACCGGCACCAGGTGTTTCGCTCGGTCGTCGGCTGGGTCGACCTGCGCGACCCCGACTGCGGCAGGCAACTGGCCGAACAGGCGCGCGACCCCGCCTTTCGCGGCCTCCGCTTCACCCCCCTGCTCGACGCCGACCCCGAAGGCTACCTGCGCAGCGCGGCCGCGCTCCAGACCTGCGGTGCCCTGCGCGATCACGGCGCCCTGGTCGAGGTGCTGGCACCGCCGCCGCTCTTCGGCGCGGTCGCGGCGCTCGCTGCGGCACAGCCGGAGCTGCCGGTCGTTCTTGCGCATTTCGGCCTGCCCGACGGCGACCCGGCGCATTTCAACAGCTGGCGTGCCGCCATCGCCCCGCTCGCAGGCTTGCCCAACCTCCATGTCAAACTGTCCGGCCTGCCGCTCGACGGCACGCCCGAGCACGACCGCGCCCTGACAACCCGCCACCTCGATGCGATGCTGGCGTTGTTCGGCAGCGATCGCCTGCTCTACGCCAGCAACTGGCCCGTCGCCACGGCTCTGGCCACGCCGGGCCATTGGCGTAACCTGCTCGACGAGGCCCTGGAGGCCGCCGAGGTGCCCAGCGCGGGCCGGAAGGCGATTTACAGGGGCAACGCCCTGCGGCTTTACTGAAAGGCACCCATGACCCTGATGCCCCTGCAGCTGACGGCCGTCGAAACCAGGCTGGTGCGAACCCCGATCTCGACGCCCGTTCAAACCTCCTTCGGCCTCATGCGCGACCGGCCCACCCTGCTTGTCCGGGTCACGGAGGCCTCGGGCGTGCAGGGGTACGGTGAGGTCTGGTGCAATTTCCCGGTCTGCGGCGCCGAGCATCGCGCAAGGCTTGTCGAGACCGAGATCGCCCCCCGGATCACCGGCAAGGACTTTGCCAGCCCGCAGGATTGCTACACGACCCTCACCGCCGCGCTGCGCATCCTGCGGCTGCAAACCGGCGAACCGGGGCCGATCGCCCAAGCCATCGCCGGTGTCGATATCGCGGTCTGGGACATGGCCGCGCGCCGCGCCGGGCTGCCGCTCCATGCGCTGATGGGCGGCACGAACCGCCAGATCCCGGCCTATGCCAGCGGCATCAACCCGACGGGCGTGCTGGGCACCGTCGCCGCCGCTCGGGCAGCGGGGCACCGGGCCTTCAAGCTCAAGGTCGGCTTCGGCGAGGCCACCGACCGTGCCAATGTCGAAGCCCTCGCGGCGGAGATGGGCGCAGGCGAGAGCTTCATGCTCGACGCCAACCAGGGCTGGGCACCGGATCAGGCGCAGGCCGCCCTGGCCTGGATCGCAGACCATCGCCCCCGGTGGATGGAAGAACCGATGCCCGTCGATACGCCTACCGCCGCCTGGCAAGCGCTCAAGGCCGCCACACCCGTGCCGCTGGCCGGAGGCGAGAACTTTCTGACCCGGGCGGACTATGACGCGGCCACAGGCGGCAAATGGCTGGACGTGGTGCAGCCCGACGTCGCCAAGTGGGGCGGCATCACCGAATGTCTGCCCGTGGCGCAGCAGGTCGTGGCGGAAGGGCTGGCCTATTGCCCGCACTCGCTGGGGGGTGGGGTCGCGCTGGCGGCCTCTGCCCACCTGCTCGCGGCGGCGGGCGGGCCCGGGCTCCTGGAGTGCGACGCGAATGAAAACACCTTCCGCGATGCCGTCTTTCCGCTCGACCTCACTGATGGCCGGGTCACGCTCTCCGAGGCTCCGGGGCTCGGGGTCGAGGTGGACGCGCTGGAGCGCATCTTCGCCTGAAATCGCTCAAAGGCCCCCTGCTCCCCCTTCCGCCGACCCCCCGCATCCGAGGGGGCCGGCACGCCCATGATCTACCGGCCCATCCAGCCCCCATCCACGACGAGGATCTCGCCGTTGACGTAGTCCGAGGCCGCGGAGGCCAAAAAGACCACCGGGCCCGCAAAATCCTGCGGCCTGCCCCAGCGCCCGGCGGGGATGCGCTCGAGGATGGATTTTGACCGCGCCGGATCGTCCTGCAGCGCCTGCGTGTTGTCGGTGGCAATGTAGCCCGGCGCGATGGCATTCACGTTCACCCCCTTGCCGGCCCATTCGTTGGCCAGTGCCTTGGTCAACTGGCCGATGCCGCCTTTCGAGGCCGCATAGCCCGGCACGGTGATGCCGCCCTGGAAGGTCAGCAGCGAGGCGGTGAAGATGATCTTGCCCCGCCCGCGCTCCACCATGCCGCGCCCGATCTCGCGGCTGAGCACGAATTGCGCCGAGAGGTTCACCTCGATCACCTCATCCCACCAGTCGTCCGGGTGCTCGGCGGCAGGCTTGCGCTTGATGGTGCCCGCGTTGTTGACGAGGATATCCGGCGCCACGCCGTCCTTTTGCAACTGCGCGGCCAATGCGGTCACCGCCTTCCGGTCGGAGAAATCGCACTGGTAGGGCGTGAACTTTCGCCCCAGCGCGGTCACCGCCTGTTCCACCTCGGAGCCGGGCGCCAGCGAGGCACTGACGCCCACGATATCGGCCCCCGCCTGCGCCAGCGCCTCGGCCATGCCGCGCCCGATGCCGCGCTTGGCACCGGTCACCACGGCGGTCTTGCCGGTCAGGTCGAACATGCTCAGGTCGCTCATGCCACCTCTCCCACCTTGATGAGGCTCTTCAGCGCGGTCGGGCTGTTGTCCAGCCTCTCGAAAGCCGCCTGGATCTCGGACAGCGGGCTGACGTCGGTAATCATCGTGTCCGCGTCAATGGCCCCCGAGGCGACCAGCGTGATGGCCTTGTCGTAGTCCTCGGGCTCGTAGAGCCGCGCGCCGATCAGCTTCAGCTCGCGCCAGAAGAACTGGAACATGTCCACCGACGGCTTCTTGGCATGGATCGCCACCATGACGATCCGGGCGCGGGTGGCGGCGACGGCGGTCATGGCGTCGACGCCGGGCTGGGTGCCCGATACCTCGAAGACAACGTCGGCACCCTTGTTGCCGGTCCGGGCGTTGATGAGCGCGGGCAGATCCTCCTTCACCGGGTTGATCGTGTCGAAGCCCAGCTGGCCCGCGATCTTGAGGCGGTGTTCGTTGACCTCGGAGATGACGACCTTGCCGCCCGCGTCGCGGGCCACCATGGCGACCAGCACGCCGATCGGCCCGCCGCCGATGACGACCACGTCCTCGCCCGGAGCGAGGCCCGAGAGGCGCACGTCATGGCAGGCCACGGCGGCCGGTTCGATCAGGGCCGCATGGTCCAGCCGCAGCCCTTCGGGCAGGGCGTGCAGGGTAAAGGCGGGCACGTTCCACAGCTGCTGGAAGGCGCCGTCGCTGTCGAGCCCGATGAAGTTCATGTTGTGGCTGACATGGGCGTAGCCGGCCTCGGTCGCCGGGTTGGGCGCGCCGGGGTCGAGAGGGCGCACGACGACCGCGTCGCCTTCGGACCAGCCTTCGACGCCCTCGCCCACCGCCGCGATGCGGCCCGACATCTCGTGGCCGAGAATACGTTCGAAACCGATGCGGGCGTCCATGTTGCCGTGATAGGCGTGCAGGTCGGTGCCGCAGATGCCGCAATAGGCCACCCGCACCTGAACCTCGCCTGCGGCGGGGGGCTGCGCGTTGACCTCTTCGACGGCAAAGGTCTTGTTTCCGCGGTAATAGGCGGCGGTGATGGTGCTCATCGGTTCATGTCCTCATGTGCTGCGTTGAGTTTGTCCCAGTCGAATTCCACGCCTGTTCCGGGCGTGTCCGGCGCCACGGCCAGGTGATCCTCCACCACCAGCGGGCGGCGGGTGTATTCGTCGATCGGAAAGGAATGGACCTCGATCCAGCCGGGGTTGGGCTGGGCCGCGACAAGGCTGACGTGCAGCTCCTGCATCCCGTGGCTGCAAACCGGCAGGCCGTGCTTGCGGCTCAACTCGGCCACCTGCAGCCAGCCGGTGATGCCGCCGCAATTGCTGGCGTCGGGCTGGATGAAGGCAAGCCGCGCGTCCTCGAAGGCGTATTCGAACTCATGGATCGTGTGGAGGTTCTCCCCCATCGCCAGCGGCATGCCGGTTTCCTCGGCAATCCGGCCATAGCCCTTGTAATCGTCGGGGATCGTCGGCTCCTCGAACCAGGTCAGGTCGAAGGGCTCGAAGGCGCGGGCGGCCTCGATGGCCTGCTCCACGCTCATCGCATAGTTGGCATCGACCATGAAGGCCACGTCCGGCCCGATCAGCTCGCGCACCGCCTTGATCCGGGCCACGTCCTCGGCCAGCTCGGGCTGTCCGATCTTGATCTTCACCCCGTTGAAGCCGCGCGCTAGGTAGCCACGAATGCTGTCCAGCAGCTTGGGCAACGGGAAATTCAGGTCGATCCCCCCGGCATAGGCCCGGCAGCGCGACGCCGCGCCGCCCGCCATCTTCCACAGCGGCTGGCCGCTGCGCCTGCCGCGCAGGTCCCACAGCGCGATATCCACCGCCGAAATGGCAAAGGAGGCAATGCCGCCACGCGCGACGTAATGCACATGCCACTGCATCGCCTCGTAGAGCGCCTCCACGTCCTCGGCATCGCGGCCCAGCAGGAAGGGCGCAAGGTCATGTGTGATCATGGCGGTGATCGCCTGGCCCCCGCGCCCGCCGGTATAGCTGTATCCCGTGCCCTCGCTGCCGTCCTCCAGCGTGACGGTGGCGGTGATCAGCTCGAAATGCGTGTGATCGCCGTGCTTGGCATCGCTCAGGACCTCCGCAAGCGGCACGTTGAACAGGCGTGCCTTGACCCCGGTTATCTTCGTCATCGCGTGGCTCCCTTGGTTCGGCTGGCCAGTTGGCTTTGCAGCAGGATCACGGCAAACAGGAACCCGCCCCGGATGACCATCTGCCAATAGGCGCTGAGGCTGATGACACCCCGGCCATTCTCGAAGTTGAGGATGTTGAAGACCAGCCCCAGCAGCAACGCCCCGGCCACCGTCGCCCCGACCGACCCCATGCCGCCGGTCAGGAGCGTTCCGCCGACCACGACCGAGGCAATGGCCGACAGCTCCCACCCCACCCCTTCGAGCGGCTGGCCCGCGCCGAAACCAGAGGCCAGGAACACCCCGGCCAGCCCGCCGCAGGCCCCGCTGAGCGCATAGACGAACACCTTGGCGCGGTTCACGCCGAGCCCCATCATGGTCGAGGCATCCTCGCCACCGCCGACGGCAAGCACCGTGCGCCCGAGCGAGGTGCGCTCCAGCACGACCCACAGCGCCACGACCACGATGGCGGTGATGACGATGGTCCAGGGCAGCAGGCCGAAGGCGTTTTCCATCCCCAGCTTGGTAAAGTTCGACCCCCAGTCGATCGAGATCGTCTGCGCGCCCGAGATCACCAGCGCCCCGCCCTTGGCGCCCAGCATGGTGGCCAGGGTCGCGATGAAGGGCGGGATCCGCATGGCAACGATGAAAAGCGCGTTCAGCCCTCCGATCGCCAGCCCCGCCAGCACCGCGCCCGGCAGCGCCACCTGTAACCCGTAGGGCGAGAGATAGGCGGCCAGGACCGAGGTGAAGGCCGCAACCGACCCCACCGAAAGGTCGATGCCCCCGGTCAGGATGACAAAGCACATGCCCACCGAGATCACGATGAACATCGCGTTGTAGTTCAGGAAGGACGAGATGTTGTAGGCCCCGGCGAAGTTCTCGTAGCGCAACACTCCGAAGAGGATCACTGCCACCAGCGCGACCCAGGCCCCGAAGGAATGGCCCCCGCCCTGAAGGTACCGGCGCAGGTCGAAAGCGGTCGTGTCCAGCATGGCCTACTCCTTGCGCGCCTGTTGCAGGTAAACGGCGGCGATGATGATGCCGGCCTTCGCAATCAGCGCGACCTCGTCCGCGATCCCGTTGGCCAGCAGGGTGTATTTCACCAGCTGGATGATGATCGCGCCGAGCACCGCGCCGAAGATCGGCGCACGCCCGCCCTGCAGCAGCGTGCCGCCCACCACGGCGGCCGCGATGGCGTCGAGCTCCATCAGGTTGCCGATCCGCGCCGCGTCGGAGGCCGAGTTGATCGCCACGACGATCAGCCCCGCCAGCCCCGAAAGACCGGCGCAGATCACATAGGCCCCGATCTTGACCCGGTGCACGGGGATGCCCGCCAGCCGCGCCGCGCGTTCGTTGCCGCCCACCGCCAGCACTTGCCGCCCGAAGAGCGACCGGGTGACCACCCAGAACAGCACCAGCGCGATCAGCAGCACCAGCCAGCCCTGAAACGGCAGCCCGAGCACCCTGCCGGTGCCGAGGTAGCTGAAGGACGGGTTGGTGAATGTCTGCAGGTTGCCGTTGGTCAGCACCTGCGCAAACCCCCGGCCGGAGATGAAGAAGATCAGCGTCGCCACGATCGGCTGCACGTTCAGCACGCTGACAAGAACGCCGTTGAACACGCCACAGCACAGGGCAACGAGGATCGGCACGAGGATCGACGCCGCCAGCCCCAGCGCGGGGTTGGCCGCCGCGAAATCCGACAGGAAGATCAGCGGCGCCAGCGCGCCCGCGAGCGCCATGATCGCGCCGACGCTCAGATCTATGCCGCCGGTCGCGATCACCAGCGTCATGCCCATCGCCACGATGGCGATGGTGGCCACCTGGCTGATGTTGACGAAGAGCGTCTGCGCCTGGAAGAAGTTCGGCGTCACCGCGAAGTTGAACAGCACGATCACGACCAGCGCCAGCAAGGCGCCGTGGCGCGACGGGTCGAACCGCCCGCGCAGGGTGGCAATGGCCTGGGTCACGCGGCGCTCCTTTCGTGGTGGTGCGCGATGGCGTTGATCAGCGCGCCTTCGGTCACGCCGGGGTTCTGCAACTCGCTGACCGAGCGCCCATCCTGCAACACCACGATGCGGTCGGCGCCCTCCACCAGCTCCTCGAATTCCGAGCTGATGAGCAGCACCGCCAGCCCCTCGGCCACCTGCTTGCGGATGATCGACTGGATCTCGAATTTCGCGCCCACGTCGACCCCGCGGGTGGGCTCGTCGAGGATCAGGATCTCGGGCTCCAGCGCCAGCCAGCGGGCCAGCAGCACCTTCTGCTGGTTGCCGCCCGACAGTTCGCGGATCGGCTGCTCCATGCCCGAGGTCTTGATCTGCAGCGCCTCGATGTAATGCGCCACGAGCTTGCGCTCGCGCTCGCGGTCCACCATGCCCATGCGGGTCAGCCGGGGCAGCAGGGCGAGGGTGATGTTCTCGCGCACCGACATGTGCGGGATGATCCCGTCGGCCTTTCGGTCCTCGGTCAGAAAGCCCATGCCGAGCGCGATGGCCTGCGCCGGGGTGTCGACGGGGGCGCCGGAGTGGTGCCGCACCTCGCCCTCGGCCAGCGGATCGAGGCCGAAGACCGCCCGCGCCGCCTCTGTCCGGCCCGAGCCGAGCAGCCCGCCAAGGCCCACGATCTCGCGCTTGCGGATGCTGAAGGAAGTGTCGCGCAACCCGGTCTTGCTGCGCATGCCCCGGGCCTCCAGCAACACCTCGCCCGGATCGCCGTGCCCGCCCGACAGCGCGGTCAGGCCGGCGGCTTCGATCTCGCCGGCATCGCGGCCCAGCATCTCCGACACCAGCCCCAGCTTCGTGGTCTGGGCAACCTCATGGGTGGCAACCGACCGGCCGTCGCGCATGATCGTGACCCGATCGCAGACCTGGTAGAGTTCGTTCAGGAAGTGCGAGATGTAGATCACCGCCACCCCGGCCGCCTTGAGGCTCCTGACCACCGAGAACAGCGTTGCGATCTCCTGGTCGTCGAGCGACGAGGTCGCCTCGTCCATTATGACCAGCCTGGCATCGAGCGACACCGCCCGCGCGATGGCCACCAGCTGCTGAATGGCTGTCGAATAGCTGCCCAGCTGGCGCGTCACGTCGATCTCCACGCCGAAGCGGGCCAGGATCTCGCGGGTGCGGGCATGGGCGGCCTTCCAGTCGATCAGCCCCAGGCGCGTGCGCGGCTCATAGCCCATGACGACGTTCTCGGTCACGCTGCGCAGGGGCACCAAGCTGAGTTCCTGGTAGATCGTGGCGATGCCTGCATCCTGCGCCTCCCGCGGGGTGCTGATCGCCAGCGGCGCGCCGTTCATCCGCACCTCGCCCGCATCGCGCCGGTAGACGCCGGTCAGGATCTTGATGAGCGTGGACTTGCCCGCGCCGTTCTGCCCGATGATGGCATGCACCTCGCCCGGCCGGATGCTCAGGCTCGCAGTCTGCAAGGCCCGGATCCCGGCAAAGGACTTCTCGATGCCGATCATCTCGATGAGGTCAGTCATTGTGCATCCGATGCTGAAGGCTGGCGGGCGCATCACAGGGGCCCGCCAGCAATTGGCCTTAGTAGGCTTCGTCGATATGCTCGGCGGCGTTCTCGATGGTGAAGATGCGGTCCTGGACCTGAACCCAGCCGGGGATCTCTTCACCGGCGGCGTATTTGTTCATCACCTCGCAGGCCAGCGGCCCGAAGAAGGGCGAGCTTTCCACGGTAACGCCCATCTTGCCGTCGATGATCGCCTGGAGCGCGTCGCGGGTGCCGTCGATCGACACGATGGTCACGTCCTCGCCGGGCTTGCGGCCCGCCAGTTCGAGCGCCTGGATCGCGCCGATCGCCATCTCGTCGTTATGAGCATAGACCACGTTCACGTCCGGGTGCGCCTGCAGCAGCGTTTCCATCACCTGCCGGCCCAGGTCGCGGGCAAAATCGCCGGTCTGGCTGGCGACGATCTCGAAGCGGCCGTCCTCGGCGATGCGGTCGTCAAAGCCCTTCTTGCGGTCGTTTGCGGGCGACGAGCCGGTGGTGCCTTCCAGCTCCACGATCACGCCCTTCTCGCCTTCGAAGTTCTCGATCAGCCATTCCGCCGCGCGCTTGCCCTGGTCGATGAAGTCCGAGCCGAGGAAGGCCACGAAATGCTCGCCCGCCTGGGCGACGTTCGGGTCGACCGAGCGGTCGACGAGGAAGGTCGGGATGCCGGCGGCCTTCGCCTTCATCACGGCCGGGATCAGCGGCTTTTCCTCGCGCGGGGGCAGGAACAACACGTCGATGCCCTGGGCAATCATGCTGTCCACATCGGCCACCTGCTTGGCGGCGGAGCCTGCGGCATCGGTGGCGATCAGGTCCCAGTTGCAGGCCTCGGCGGTGTCGTGGAACGACTTGGTTTCCGCGATGCGCCAGGGGTTGTTGCTCTCCATCTGCGCAAAGCCGACCTTGTAGCGGTCCTTCTGCTCCAGCGGCGGGGTTTCGGCGCCGGCAATGCCCGCGCCGACCGCAACCAGCGCCGTCAGCGCGGTGCCCAGAACCATACGTCTCTTCATGTCATATCCTCCCAGAAAAAGCGGCGTTCTTGTGCTTGCCGCGGCAAACCGGGTCAGCCCCAGTTCATGTAAAGGGTCTGCTTGCGCAGGTACCCGTCGAAACCGTATTTGCCGTCCTCGCCGCCCAGGCCCGAGTGGTTCCAGCCGTTGTGAAAGGCCTGGAATTGCTCGCCGTTGGCGCGGTTGACGTAGATCTCGCCGAAGTTCAGCCGATAGGGCGTTTGCATCAGCCGGCGGTGGTCCTGCGTGAAGACGTAGGCAGAAAGCCCGTAGTCGGTGTCATTGGCCAGGTGCAGGGCCGTGTCGAAATCCGCCACCCGCACCGCCGGAACGACGGGTCCGAAGACCTCCTGCGCGATCACCGGCGAGGCATTGTCCTTCAGCTCCAGAACCGTGGGCGCATACCAATGGCCCTTGGCGTATTCGCCTTCGGTCAGCGGCCCGCCCTCCAGCAGCACCTCGGCCCCCTGCGCCACGGCGGCATCGACGATGGACTTGATCTTGTCGACCTCCGGCCCGCTCACCTTCGGCCCCATGTCGGGGTCGCCCATCGGGTCGCCGATGCGGAGCGCACGCGAGGCCGCCACGAACTTTTCGAGGAACTGGTCGGCGATGTCCCGATGCAGGTACATCCGCTCGTTGCAGGTGCAGATCTGGCCGCAATTGGTGTAGCGCGCGGTGACCGCCGCGGCGACCGCCCGGTCGATATCGGCGTCCTCCATGACGATGAAGGGCGCCTTGCCGCCCAGCTCCAGCCGCAGCACCTTCATGCCCTCCGCCGCCGCGCGGAAGATCTCGCGCCCCGCACGGTTGGAGCCGGTCATGGTGATGAGCCCGGTATCGGGATGCTCGACCAGCGCCTGCCCGACCACCGGGCCCCGCCCTGTCACCACGTTGATGACCCCGGCCGGAATGCCCGCCTCTTCGGCCAGCGCGGCGATGAAGAGGCCCGAGAACGGCGTGATCTCATGCGCCAGCAGCACGAAGGTATTGCCCGCCACCAGCGCCGGGCCGATCTTGCGCGCCGCCAGCGCCGCCGGGTAGTTCCAGGCGGTCAGCCCGACCACGACGCCATGGGGATGGCGCCTGATCTGGATCTCCTCATCGGGGTTGTCGGAGGTGACGATGTCGCCCTCGATCCTGTGGGCATGGCTCGCCGCCTGCTCGAAAAAGCCGATGACCGCCCCCACCTCGCCCCGCGCCTGCCCGATCGGTTTGCCCTGTTCGCGGGTGATGAGCCCGGCCAGCTCCTCGGACCGCTCCGACACCAGCGCCGCCAGCCTGCGCACCGCGCGGCCCCGCTCGATGGCCGGGCGCGCCGCCCAGGTGGCCTGCGCCCTGCGCGCCGCCTCGACGGCGCGGGCCGCGTCTTCGGCGGTGCCGTCGGGGATGGTGCCGATCACGGATTCATCCGCCGGGTTCTCCACCTCGATGACCGCACCCGGACGGCCCGCAACCCACTGCCCGCCAATCAGCATCTGCGCGGTAACGGGGAGGGAGGCGTCAAAACCCATCTGCTTTCCTTTGGTCTGACCAAACTTGCGTAAACATCAGCTCAACGAGTCACAACGTCAACAAATTTTTTACTCATTGCGTAGTTCTGGCAGAAAGGTCTAACTATACTTGGATTTTGGTACGTCTAAACATCGGGGCCGCGATGGAAAACTTTGACCATATCGTCGTTGGCGGAGGCGCCGCGGGCTGCGTGGCCGCGGGCCGACTCGCCGCCGAGGGCGGTGCCCGGGTGCTCCTTCTGGAGGCCGGCCATTCCAACCGTCACCCCCTGCTCGACATGCCGCCAGGCATCTTCAAGATGATCAACGGCACCCGCTTCATGCGCTATCACAAGACCATCCCGCAGCCGCATCTGGACGGTCGGGTGCACGACATCCCGCAGGGCCATGTCCTGGGCGGCGGATCCTCGGTGAACGCGCAGGTCTACATGCGCGGAAGGCCTTCGGATTACGATGGCTGGAACCTTGCCCTGCATGGCAGCAACGACCCCGTCGACTGGAGCTGGGAGGCGGTGCTGCCGCACTTCCGGCGCATGGAGGGCAACAACCGCCTGATGGACGACCGCCACGGCGCCGAGGGGCCTCTGCTGGTGTCGGACCCGGGCCACATCGACAGCCTCTCGCGGCTCTTCGTGCAGGCGGTGCAGGGGCTGGGCCTGCCCTATACCCACGATTTCAACGGCGCGCGGCAAACCGGCGTCGGCTTCTACCAGTTCATGAACCGCAACGGCCGCCGGTCCTCGGCCGCCTATGCCTATGTGACGCCGCAGGAGAACAACCCCAACCTCACCGTGCGCCTGCAGGCCGAGGTCACGCGCATCGACATCGAGAACGGCCGCGCCGTCGGCGTCACCTACCGCGACAAGAGCGGCGAACGGCAGGTGCGCTGTTCCGGCGAGGTGATCCTCTCCGCCGGGTCGCTGATCACGCCCAAGATCCTGATGCTGTCGGGCATCGGCCCCGCCGATCACCTGGCCGAGCACGGCATCGCCTGCCTCGCCGACCTGCCCGGCGTCGGGCAGAACCTTGTCGACCACCCCGAGGTGCCGATCACCGCGCGGGTCAACGGCCCCTATGGCTACTACAAGCAGGGCGACGGCTGGCGGATGCTGCTCAACGGCCTGCAATTCAAGCTCTTCGGCTCCGGCCCGGTGACCTCGGCGGGGGTCGAGGCCGGGGCCTTCGTCAATCCCGCCGACCCCGAGGCCGAACCGACCATCCAGGCCTTCTGCGTGCCCATCGTCTATGTCGACCGCGACACCCGCGACCTGGTGGAAGACGGCCACGGGCTCACCGTCACCACCGTCGTCGTCAAGCCGCGCTCGCGCGGCGAGGTGCGCCTGGCCTCGGCCGATCCGGCCGCCATGCCGCTGGTCTCGCCCAACCTGCTGAAGGACCCCGCCGACATGGACGAGATGATCGCGGGCCAGCGCTATTTTCTCCGCGCCTTCGACGAGGCGCCCCTGGCCGACAAGATCGACCGGGTGATGCTGCCCGGCCCCGACCAGCGCGACGACGAGAGCCTGCGCGCCCATTGCCGCCGTTTCGTGAAAACCAACTACCACCCCGCCGGCACCGCCCGGATGGGGCGTGACGGCGACCCGATGGCGGTGCTCGACCCCCGGATGCGCGTGCGCGGGATAAACGGGCTGCGGGTCTGCGACCTTTCGGCCATGCCAGGCATCAATGCCGGAAACACACAGGCTCCTGCCATGATGCTGGGCGACAGGTGCGCCGACCTGGTGATGGGGATATTGTAGCCTCCAACGGATCACGGAGACCTTCATGGCAGAAACCAGGGAACGCAGAGCAGGACGCGCCGCCGATACCGTGGTGCGCAGCCTGTCCGAGAAGATCCAGTCCGGCGAATATTCCGACGGCACGCCCCTGCCCCCCGAGCGCCTCCTGATGGAGGAGTTCGGCATCAGCCGCACCGTGGTGCGCGAAGCGGTGCAGAGCCTGTCGAAACAGGGATTGCTCGAAGCGCGCCCGCGTCATCGCCCGATCGTGCGCAAGCCCGGCTACGACGCCGCGATCTCGGCCATGGAATCGGTCGTGCACCATCTCCTCAACAATTCCGGCGGGGTGAAGAACCTCTTCGACACCCGCATCCTGGTGGAGGGCGCGCTGGTCCGACAGGCGGCGCAACAGGCCCGCAAGGACGACATCGCCGCGCTGAAGGCCGCTCTCGAGGCCAACCAGGTGGCGATCGACGACAGCGAGGAGTTCTACCGCACCGACCGGGCCTTCCACGCGCTGCTCTACGAGATTCCGCGCAACCCGGTGCTGCCGGCGCTGCACAAGGCCTATGTCACCTGGCTCGCGCCGCAATGGTCGCGGATGCCGCGCCTGCCCGAGCGCAACCGGGCCAACTTCGAGGCCCATGAGCGGATCTTCGACGCCATCCTGATGCGCGACCCCGACGCCGCCGAAACCGCCCTGCGGACCCATCTCGAAGAGGCCTGGGACCAGGTCTGCCAAACCTTCGGCGACGACCTCTGAGCGCCCCGCCTCAGCCCCTCGTGCCGTTCGGGATGCCCATCGCCCGGATCTGCTGCGACATCTGCACGAAGGAGCCGTCGACATGCTTGCGGATCACAGTGTCGGCGCGGGCCACGTCGTTGGCCCGTAGCGCCACGACCAGCTGGTCGTGTTCTTCCTTGATCGCTTCGTAGCGCGCGGGCGAGATCCGCAACCGGGCGGCCTGCACGTTGAGCGAGGTGCGCAGGTTGCGCCAGATCTCGGCCGCCGTCTGGTTGTAGTGACCCCGGCAGAAGATCTCGTGAAACTGGAAATCCAGCTTGCGAAACGCCCGTTGCTCGCTGTGCGGAATCCGCTTGATCTGGGCCTGGATGTCTTCCAGCTCGTCGAGCAGCTCGGGCGGCGCGTAATCGGCGAACCAGTTCACGAAATAGGGCTCCAGCATCTGCAGAACCTCGAAGATGTTCTGGATCGACCCGGCGTCGGTGGGCTTGATCGTCGCCCCCCGGTTGGGATGGATCTCGACAAAGCCTTCGCCCTGCATCCGGCGCAGCACCTCGCGCACCGGGCTGGTGCTGGTGCCGTAGCGTTCGGCGATTTCCGAAACCTTCAACCGCTGACCACCGGCCAGCCGACCGCTGTAGATGTCGTCGAGGATCGCATCATAAAGCGGAACTTCTGCAATCTGGTCGCCGGTTCTCATGCTGTCTTCGTTCTGGTTAAACGCCCTGGCATCATAGCGGCGCCCCCCACCCTGTGCCAGAGCGGCAGGGTGCGGGGTTTCATATCTCCCCCGCGTAGTGGCACAGCACGTCGGCGCCGTGGACGCGCCGCGCCGGGGGCTTGGTTGCGCGGCACACCTCGGTCGCATGGGGGCAGCGCGGGCTGAACTGGCACCCCTTGGGCGGCACGCCCACGTCAACCGGCTCGGCCGCGCCCGCCCTGCGGCGGCGCTGGCGCGGATCGGCGACAGGCACCGCCTGCAAAAGTGCCCGGGTATAGGGGTGCTGCGGCGCGGCGAAGAGGGTGCCGGTATCGGCCACCTCGACGAACTGGCCGCGATACATCACCGCGACGCGGTCGCAGATGTGTTCGACCACGGCAAGATCGTGCGCGATGAACAGGAAGGTCAGGTCGAACTCGCCCTGCAGATCCTGCAACAGGTTCAGCGTCTGCGCCTGGATCGACACGTCCAGCGCCGAAACCGCCTCATCCGCCACCACCAGCTCGGGGCCGGTCGAGAGCGCGCGGGCAATGCCCAGCCGCTGCCGCTGGCCACCGGAAAAGGCGTTGGGGTAGCGGTGCATGAACTCCTTGCGCAGGCCGACGTTCTCCAGCAACTCGCCCACGCGTTCGGCGAGCGCCCTGCCCTTCAGCCCCTCGGATTTCTGCAACGCCTGCCCCACCACGTCGATCACCCGCAGGCGCGGGTTGAGCGAGGCCTGCGGATCCTGGAAGATCATGCGCAGCTTGCGCCAGACCTGCCGCATCTGGTCCAGCGGCGCGCTGACCAGCTCCACCTCGTCCCCGTCCTTGGGCCGAAACCGGATGCTGCCGGAACTCGGGTCGAGAACGCGCAGGATGCAGCGGCCCAGCGTGGTCTTGCCCGACCCGCTCTCACCGACGATCCCGAAGGTCTCGCCGCGCCGAACCTCGAAAGACACGGCATCGACCGCGACAAAACCCTGCTTCGGCTTGGAGAACCAGCCGCCCCGGGTGCTGCCGAAGGTCATGGTCAGGTCCTTGACCTCGAGAATGGCCTCAGACATCGGCACGCGCCTCCTCCTCGTGCAGGAAACAGGCCACCTGGCCCTCCCCCCGCGGCTTCAGCTGCGGCTCGCGCAGGTCGCAGATGCCTTCCATGAAATGGTCGCAGCGCGTGCGGAAGGTGCAGCCCGAGGGCCGCGCCAGCGGGTGCGGGACCATGCCGCGAATGGCCGGCAAGCGCGCGCCCGTCGTCACCCCGATGCGCGGGACCGAATTGAGCAGCGCGCGGGTGTAGGGGTGCTGCGGAGCCTCGAACAGGCCGTAGACATCCGATTTTTCCACGATCTTGCCCATGTACATCACCGCCACGTCGTCGGCGACCTCGGCCACCACGCCGAGGTCGTGGGTGATGAGCATGACCGCCATCCTGAACTCGTCCTTCAGCTCGGCGATCAGCTCCAGGATCTGCGCCTGCGTGGTCACGTCCAGCGCCGTCGTCGGTTCGTCCGCGATCAGCAGGCGCGGCTGGCAGGACAGGGCCATGGCGATCATCGCCCGCTGCCGCATCCCGCCCGACAATTCGAACGGGTAGGCTTCGAACCGTTCCGCCGGGCGCGGAATGCCGACGCGGGCGAGCATGTCGATCGCCTCCTCGCGCGCCTCGGCCTTGCTCACGTCGCGGTGCAGGCGGATGGTTTCGGTGATCTGCTTGCCGATCTTCTGGATCGGCCCGAGCGACGACATCGGCTCCTGGAAGATCATCGCAATGTCGCTGCCCCGGATCGCCCTCAGCTCGCGCGACCCGGCCCTCGCCCGGGCCAGGTCCACGGTGCGGCCATCGGCGGCGTGGTAGAGGATACTGCCCCCCACGATCCGCCCCGGCGCGTCCACGATGCGCAGGATCGACCGCGCCAGGATCGACTTTCCGCAGCCGCTCTCCCCCAGCAGGCAGAGCGTGCGGTCGGGCAGGATATCTAGATCGACACCCTCGACCGCCTTCACCAGCCCGTCATCGGTAAAGAAATGGGTCTTGAGACCCTTGATCTCGACCAGCGGTTTTTGCGCTTCACTGTGCATAGGGGTCGGCGGCATCACGTAGGCCATCTCCAAGAAAGTTGAGGGCAAGCACGGCGACCACGATCACCGAGCCGGGCGCGATCAGCAGCCAGGGCGCCTCGATGATGGTGCGGATGTTCTGCGCCTCCTTCAGCAGGGTGCCCCAGGACACGATGGGAGGTTGCAACCCGATGCCGAGGAACGACAGCGAGGTTTCCGCGAGGATCATCAGCGGCACCGCGAGGGTGAGCGAGGCGATGATGTGGCTGGCGAAGCTGGGCACCAGGTGCTTTCGGATCACCTCCCAGTCCTTGAGCCCGTCCAGCCGCGCGGCAATGACGAAGTCCTCATGCCTCAGCGACAGGAACTTGCCGCGCACCTCGCGGGCCAGCGTCGTCCAACCGATCATCGACACGATCAGCGTCACCACGAAGTAGGTGCGCAGCGGCGGCCAGTCGAGCGGGATCGCCGCGGCCAGCCCCATCCAGAGCGGGATCGTCGGGATTGACCGCAAGAACTCGATCAGCCGCTGGATGGCATTGTCGACCCAGCCGCCGTAATAACCCGACAGCCCGCCAAGGCTGACGCCGACGATGAGCGAGACAGCCACCCCGACCAGCCCGATCGACATGGAAATCCGCGTGCCCATGATGATGCGGCTCAGGATATCCCGGCCCAGCCGGTCGGCGCCGAAAAAGTAGACCGTCTGGGCAGGGTCCTTCGGCCCGAAGAAGTGCCGGTCGGTCGGGATCAGCCAGAGCAGCTTGTAGGCGTGGCCCTTCACGAAAAATCCCAGCGGAATGACCTTTTCGGGGTCTTCCACGAAGTGCCGCCGCATGGCCTCGCGGTCGATCTCCATCTTCAGGCCGCGGGCGTGCAGCAGGAACGCGCCACCCCCCTCTTCGGTCGCCGTGAAGAGATGGATGCCTTGCGGCGGCGCGAAGGGCGCACGCGTGTTGGACTCGAGGTAGTTGGCCGGGGCCAGGAACTCGCCGAAGAGCGCAACGAAGTAGATGAAGCCAACGAGGTAGAGGCTGAGATAGGCGATCCTGTGGCGGCGGAACTGGCGCCACATCAGTGCCCATGGGCCCAGCAGCGCCGGGGATTTCACCGACTCGGCGGCGAGAGTTTCGGGGGCGGTGTCGATGGCGCTCATTGGTACCGTATCCTCGGGTCGACCCAGGCAAGAAGAACATCCGACAGCAGCGTGCCGATCACCGTCAGCAGGCTGACGATCAGAATCAGCGACCCGGCCAGGTACATGTCCTGCACCAGGAGCGCGCGCAGCAGGAGCGGGCCGGTGGTGGGCAGGTTCATGACCACGGCCACGATGATCTCGCCCGAGACAAGCGTGGGCAGGATCCATCCGATGGTCGAGATGAAGGGGTTCAGGGCGACGCGCACGGGATAGCGCATCAGCAGCTGGAATTCCGACATGCCCTTGGCGCGGGCGGTGACGACATAGGGGCGGTAGAGCTCATCGAGCAGGTTGGCCCGCATGATCCGGATCAGCGCGGCCGCGCCCGAGGTTCCGACCACGAAGATCGGCATCCAGATGTGCTGCAACAGGTCCACGACCTTGGCCCAGGTCCATGGCTGGTTGAGGTACTCCGGGCTGACCAACCCGCCGACGGACTGGCCGAAATACTTGAAGGCCACGTACATCATGACCAGCGCCAGCAGGAAGTTCGGGATCGCCAGCCCGATGAACCCCAGCAGCGTGGCGATGTAGTCGCCCGCCGAATACTTGCGCACCGCCGAGTAGATGCCGATCGGCAGTGCCACGGCCCAGATGAAGAGCAGCGTCAGCACCGAGATCGCGAAGGTCCAGCCCAGCCTGTCCCAGATCACATCGGTCACCGGCACGTTCTTCTCGAAGGAAATGCCGAAATCGCCCTCCAGCAGGATGCCGGTCATCCACTTCCAGTATTGCACGTACATGGGCTCACCCAGCCCGTATTGCGCGCGCAGCTGCTCCACGACGGCCACGTTGTCGCCCCCCGCCTCGCCCATCTCCGCAGCCAGCGTGTCGAGGTAGTCGCCCGGCGGGAGCTGGATGATGATGAAGGTCACGATCGAGACCAGGAACACGGTGGGGATCATGTAGAGAACCCGCCGCAGAATGAAACCGCCCATGTCGTCTCCGGTGCGTTGCAGGGTGGTGGGGGCGCCCGCCGGGAGGATCTGGCGGGCGCCCCTCAGGGTACTTCAGGTCACGGCAGGTTGTCGCCGCCTTCGAAGTACATCTGCGCGGTATAGGGCGCCGGGAACCAGAGTTGCCCGGCAATCGGCAGCGGATCGGGCACGTTGCGCACGTTGTTGCGCGCGATGCCGAAGACCGGTTCGGGCTGCACCAGGCCGATGGTGAAGAGCGCGTCCGACGCCATGCCGATGACCTCGGTCATCAGCGCCTTCTGCTCCTCCGGCGTGGCCGCCGAACGCACCTGCTTGTAGGTGTCGAAGATATCCTTCACGTGCTGCGGCGGCTCTTCGCCGGTCGACGGATCGACGCCCCAGGCCGCCCATTCGCGGGCCCAGCTGACCGAGTTGGAGATCGTGGGCACGTAGCAGATCGGCGTCAGGTAGGCATCCGCCTGCCCGCCCGAGCAGTTCCACAGGTAAGCGTCGAAATCGTTCGAGGTGTGCAGCTCGATCAGCCGCGACCGGTCGGTGGCACGAACCTGAAAGTCGAGCCCCACGTCGCGCGCATAGCCCGCGATCAGCTCCATCGCGTCGGGATATTGCAGGCCGAACACATCCGCGACCAGGAAGATCAGCGAAAAGCGCTGGCCGTCCGGGCCGAGCCGGTAGCCCTCGGCATCCTTCTCGGGCAGCACCCGGTCGAGATACTCGTTGGCCTTGTCGACATCGTATTCGGTGAACTGCTTGGCCCAGGTCTCGTTGTAGAGATCCGAGCCCTTCACCGGTGCCGTCTGGGCCGGGTCGCCGACCCCGAAGTAGAGCAGGTCGATGATCTCCTGCCGGTTCATCGCGTGGCTCACGCCGATCCGGAAATCCTTGTTGGTGATGACCTCGCGCTTCACCGGATCGGTGTGGTTGAGGTTCATCATCAGGATCATGATGTTGGCCGGCAGGTCGCCCACGTCGAAGAAGCGATACTGGCCGCGCTCCATGTTGTCGGTCAGCGAGGCCTTGTTCGACGGCCGCCCGATATGGCGCAGCATGTAGTCGATCTCGCCGTTGAAGGCCTTGAGCAGGATCGTCTCCACGTCCTCCACCTGGTCATAGGTGATGCGGTCGATATAGGGCAGCTGCTGCCCCTCACTGTCGACCTTGTAGTAGTAGGGGTTGCGCACCGCCTCGACCCGGTCGGTCGCACCATAGGCATTGGTCAGGTGCCAGGCGTGCAGCGTCGGGCGGTCGGGGTTCTGCCAGAACAGCGGCGTGTCCATCGGCCCGGCCTTGAGGTTGAACAGCTGCACCCAGTCGGCCGCCGCGGGTTCGGCATCGACCAGCGCCTGCACATCATCGTTGTACTTGGGCATGAACTGGCTGAGATAGTGCCGCGGATAGGCGGTGGCGTGGTAGCCAAAGCCATAGGCCAGCCCCTGCAGGAACAGCCCGTTGGGCGCGCCGAAGTCGAACTCGACGGTGTAGTCGTCGATCTTGCGCACCGTGACCGGCCCCTCCGGCCCCACGAAGGTCGAGTCCTTGTTGGGGGTCAGTGCGGGATCGCTGAAGATGTCCTCGTACCAGAACAGCACGTCATCGGCGCTGAACGGCGCGCCGTCCGACCATTTCATGCCCTCGCGCAGGTGAAAGGTGAATTTCGAGGCGTCCTCGGAGATGTCCCAGGACTTGGCGATATTGGGGCGCACCTCGGTCCAGTCCGGGGACCAGCGCACCATGTTGTCGCTGCCGATGGTGCGCACCATGTTGTGCTGATCGCCGCCGCCCAGGATGGCGCGGCGCAGGGTGCCGCCGTATTCGCCGGGGCCCTCGATCGTGTCCATCACCAGGGGCTCGGACGGCAGGCGCTCGTCGACCGGGGGCAACTCGCCCGCGGCGACCTTCTCGGCCAGCTCCGGCGCCTCCTCGAACGCCAGCCCCGGGCTTGCCGCCGCGAGGGCCAGCGCTCCGGCGAGCGCCGTGCGTGTCAACCACGTGTTCATCTGTCTTCTCCTCCTCCGTTGAACGACGTCACCAGTTGGTGACAGAGCCATCCGGCCGCCACAGGTGCGGCGGCTCGACATGGGTGGGCTGCGAGGCCCGGATCTTCTCTTCATCGACCTCGACACCCAGCCCCGGCCTGTCGGGCACCCTGTAGGTGATGCCCTCGAGCGGGATCTGAACCGGAAACAGCTCCGGATCGTGAAAGCCCAGGTCCTCGGTCGGCCCCTGCCGGGTTTCCGCCCAGCTGAAGTTGGGCACCGCCGCAGCCATGTGGATGGTGGCGGCAGTGCAGACCGGGCCGAGCGGGTTGTGCGGCATCAGGTCGATGTAATGGCGCTCGCACCAGCCGGCGACCTTCATCGCTTCGGTGAAGCCGCCGATGTTGCAGATATCGAGCCGCATGTATTGGGTCAGGCCCTGCTCGATGTAGGGCGCGGCCTGCCACTTGGAGGCAAACTCCTCGCCCACGGCAAAGGGGATGTTGGTCATGGCGCGCAGGGTGCGATAGGCCTCCGGCGTTTCGCAGCGAATGGGCTCTTCGAGAAAATCCAGCGTGCCCGCCGGCAACCGGTTGCAAAAATCCGCCGTCTCCGCGATCGAGAGCCGGTGGTGCAGGTCGATGCCCAGCACCAGGTCGGGGCCGAATTCCTCGCGCAGGGCGATCAGCTCCCGGGTGGCCTGGTTGAGGTTCCGGCGCGGATCGAAGACCCCGTCGCCGTTGAACTCCCCTGTATAGATGCGCAGGCAATCCCAGCCCGCGTCCACCAGCACCCGCGCCTTCTCGATCAAGGCGTCCAGGTCGCTGGACTGGGCGCTGGGAAAGGTCGGGATCTCGTCGCGCTGCTTGCCGCCGAGAAGCTGGTAGACCGGCACGCCCAGCCGCTTGCCGAGGATGTCATGGAGCGCGATGTCGATGGCCGAGATGGCGGCGGTCAGCACCCGCCCGCCTTCGAAATACTGGCTGCGGTAGCTTTCCTGCCAGATCCGGCCGATCTGGTTGGAGTCCTTGCCGACCAGGAACTCCGCAAAATGGCGGATCGTGGCCGCCACGGCATCCTCGCGGGCCGAGAGGCCGGATTCTCCCCAACCGACCAGCCCGTCGTCGGTCGAGACCTTCACGAGCAGCTGGTTGCGGATCCCGACGCGGGCGAGGAGCGGTTCGATTGCGGTGATCTTGGACATGCGGTGAGCCTTTCAGTGCCAGCCGACGCGCGGCGCGGCAGGGATCATGCCGGGACGGTCCTGCGCGATACAGGCGGTCAGCCGGTCGCGCAGGGCGGCGGCGCCGGGATCATCCCAGAGGTTGGTCATTTCATGCGGGTCGGCGGCAAGGTCGTAAAGCTCCCCGGCCCCGCTCTTCAGATCGACGGAGAGCCGATGGGTCCGCGACCGCACCGTGCGCAGGTCGAGGTCCACGCCGCTGCGGGCCGCATCGACCTCCCATTCGTTGTGGGCCACCTCCCGCGTGGCCCCGGCCATCACGTCGGAGAGCGAAGCGCCGTCATCCCCAGAGGCCTCCAGCCCGCAGAGTTCCGCCAAGGTGGCGCGCAGGTCGAGCGTCGAGACCGGCACATCGAAGCGCCCCGGCACGATCCCCGGCCCCGCCATGACCAGCGGCACCCGCAGCAACCCGTCGTAGAGCATCGGTCCTTTCAGGAGCAGCCCATGATCGCCCAGCCATTCGCCGTGGTCCGAGGTGAAGATCACGATGGTATTGTCCAGCCTGCCACGCGCCTCCAGCAGATCGAGCACACGCCCGACCTGGTGGTCGATGGCGGCGATCATGCCGTAGTAGACTGCGATCACATCGCGCAGGTCCTTGTCCTGCAAGGCGTCGTCATTGCCCCAATAGGGCTGGTCCTCGGCGTGCTTGCGCTTCTGCGTCCGCCGCGCCGGGCTTTCCAGGAAGGCGCGGTGCCACCAGGGCCGGCGATCCAGGTCCAGCGTGCGATGCGGCGGCAGGTCGACCTCTTCAGGGGCGTACATCGTGGACCAGGGTTCGGCCGCCAGGAACGGCGGATGCGGATCGGGAAAGGAGACCCAGGCCATCAGCGGGCGGTCACGATCTTCCTCCAGCACTTCCACGGTCCGGTCGCCCACCCAGGCGGTCGACATCCACTCGTCCTCCAGCGCCGAGCGCCAGACCTGCTTGTGCGTGGTGAGCGGGGGCCTTGCCTCCTTCGCACGGGCCCAACGCGCCCCGCCCTGCCCGTCCTGATCGAGAAAATCCTCGTAGTGCAGGGTGAAGGGCTTGTCCTTCCAGCCGCAATGATGGTGCGGCCGCAGGGTCAGCGCCACGTTCTCGAACCCCATGTAGGGCCCGGCCCAAGTGTCCTCAAACTGCGCAACCGACTCGTAACATTCGGGAAACCCGGTCGGCTCGAAGGTCTCATGCGTCGACAGATGCGCCTTGCCGATGAACCGCGTCTCGTAGCCCGCGCGCCCGAGGATCGCGCCGATCCCCTCCTCTGCCAGCGCCGGGTCGAGGTTGCGGCCATTGTCGCGGACCCCATGCGAATAGGGCAGCTTGCCCGTGAGGATCGAGGCCCGGGCGGGCTGGCACATCGGATGCGGTGTGATGCAGGTGTCAAAGCGCGCGCCCCGGTCGGCAATGCGCTGGATGTTGGGTGTGCGAACCCTCCGCCCGGCGCCGCCGATGCAGTCGCCGCGCTGCTGGTCCGTCGTGATGAGCAGGATGTCGGGCAAACGGCTCATGCCGCGCCCACGCCCTGCGCAAATCTCTCCCGTCCGGCCGAAGCCGCCGAAATGCCCCGCATCCCGACCTCCCAAAAACGCGATTCGTCACTGATTGTTATATCATGACCGTCAGATCGTCGACTATTTTGTGCGTGTCGCCGTTTATCAGCCATGAAGATGCCGACGCGGAAACCGCGCCAACGCAGGCGGTTCTGCCGCCGCCTTCACAGGGTTCTCATCTGCGTGGAGACCAGGTTTCTGAAGACGCTCGCCGTCCTCTCCCGCCCTGTCGCGCTCAACCGAACCGCCCGGGACACCGACGCCTGACATCAGCGCAAGGCCCGGCGAGGGTGCCAGCCTGCGCTACCGCGGTGCAGGCCCCGTGGTTTCGCGGACCACGAGTTCGGCCACGATCTCCGACACGCTCACCGGCATGTCGGGTTCGCGGATCCGGTCCATCAGCACCTGCGCCAGCTTGCGGCCCAGCTTCTGGGGCGAGACCGCCATCGTGGTCAGTGCGGGCGTGCCCACGGCGGCATCGCTGATGTCGTCGAAGCCGACGACGGAAACCTCTCTGCCAGGCGTAAGCCCCGAGCGCGTCAGCGCAAGGCAGGCACCCAGCGCCACCATGTCGCCGTTGCAGACCACCGCCGTCACCTCGGGATGCGCCGCGCGCAACTCCAGCATCGCGTCGAGCCCGGCGCGCTTGGTGTCGGCCGAGGGCCAGATGATGGCCGGGCCAAGCCCCCGCGCCGCCAGGGTCCGCTCGTAGCCGGTGATCCGGCGCCGCCGCACCGAGGTCATGTCGGTGCCGCCAAGATAGGCGATGTGCCGGTGGCCCAGATCGGCGAGATAGGTCGTGGCCGTCTCGGTCGCCACCGCGTTGCGCACGCCGACATGGTCAAGACTGTCTCCCGACTGGCGCAGAAAGGTGACCGTGGGGATCCCGTGGGCGCGCAGCAGGTCGAATGTTTCCTCCGGCGTATTCAGCGCGGGCACCCACATAAGCCCTCCCCGGCCGTTGCGGATGAAGGCCTCGAGCTGGCGCCCCTGCCGCGCGGCATCGTCGCGGGTGTCGAGGATCGAGAGCAGGTAGCCCTCCGCCTCCAGCAGATCGACCGCGCCCGAGACCACCTCGGCGTTGAACGGGTTGGCGAACTGGTTGAGCACGAAGCCGATCTCGCGGTTCTCGCCCGAGCGCATGGAGGCGGCGCGGCTGTCGGGGATGTAGTGCAGCTTTTCGGCGGCCTTCAGCACCTTCTGCCGCGTCTTTTCAGAAATGCGCCCCTTGCCACGCATCACCTGGCTGACCGTGGGAATCGAAACGCCCGCTTCCTTGGCGACACTGCTCAACGTGGGTTTGAAGGCCATTTTTCCGGTCATTGATATAACGTTCTATCTCGATGCTGGCCCGATTATTAAGGAATAGCAAGCGGAACTGGACAGATATTGGCGTTTCTGCGGCGCAGCGAGATTTCCTCGTTTGACATAAGGTATATCGTTATATCACACTGACCGCAGTGCACAGGGTGAGTCGCACGGTGAAAACCTCGCCGCCCTTCACGCGATGGCAGACCTGCCCCCGAGCGCATGTTCAGGGTCGGCTCGATGACGATGGGGTCGGCCCACAGGTCGGGCTCCGAAATTCACATTCGGGAGGAATGAATGTCTTTTCACACCAAGATTGCCGGCGCTGCGTCCGGCATTGCGATTGCCGTGGCCGCCGGCGCGGTCCAGGCCGAGGTGCTGTTCTGGTCGACCCAGGCGAACCCGGTCGAGGAGCAGCAGGCGATGCGCGACCAGGTGCTCTCCAGCCATGACGACGCCGTCGACTACCAGTCCAACGAGCTTGGCCCCTTCATCACCCGCCTCGACGCCGAGCTTCAAGCCGGATCGGGCAGCATCGGACTCCTCGGCGCGCTGCACGGCAACTTCTCCGCGATGAACCCCGATGACCTCGTCGACCTTGGCGATACCGGCATGATGTCGGCTTCGGGCACCTTCAACGATCTCGCCAAGCTCGGCACCGACACCCTGCAGTACATGCCCTGGATGCAGGCCAGCTACATCATGGCGGCCAACAAGGAGGCGCTGCAGTATCTCCCCGAGGGCGCCGATATCGACGCGCTGACCTATGACCAGCTGATCGAATGGGCGGCCAACGCGCATGAGGCGGCAGGCGAGCCCAAGTTCGGCTTCCCCGCCGGCCCCAAGGGCCTGAAGCACCGCTTCTTCCAGGGCTATCTCTACCCGTCCTACACCGACGGCGTGGTGCGCACCTTCGCCTCGGCCGACGCGGTCACCGCCTGGGAAAAGATGAAGGAGCTCTGGGCGCACACCAACCCCGGCTCGACCAACTTCTCCTTCATGCAGGAGCAACTGCTCTCCGGTGACGCCTGGATCGTCTTCGATCACACCTCGCGCCTGGCCAATGCCTTCAACGAGCGGCCCGACGATTTTGTCGCCTTCCCGGCGCCCGCAGGCCCCAAGGGTCGCGGCTTCATGCCGGTTCTGGCCGGTGTCGCCATCCCGCGCACCGCGCCCGACATGGAGGCCTCCAAGGCCCTCCTGGCGCATCTGATGAAGCCCGAAACCCAGATCGCCACGCTGAAGGCCACCAACTTCTTCCCGGTGGTCGATGTCGACCTGCCCGACGACCTGCCGCCCTCGGTCAAGGCCGCCGGTGAGGCCGTGGCCAAGATGTCGGCCTCTGCCGATGCCAACCCGGGCCTCCTGCCCGCCGGCCTCGGCGAGATGGGCGGCGACTTCAACCGCATCTACGTCGACACCTTCGAGCGGATCGTGCTCGCCGGCCAGCCGATCGAAGCCGTGCTGGAAGATCAGAAGGGCCGCCTCGCGGCGATCATGAACGAGACCGGCGCCCCCTGCTGGGCCCCGGACGCCCCGTCCGAAGGCGCATGCCCGGTCGAGTGACCTCCCGGAGGGGGCCTCCCTGCCCCCTCTCACCCCTCGTGTCCGGGCTCCCCTGGGTCCGGACACACCCCCTGCCCCCGATGATCCCACCCAAGGCGCGACATGCGTCGGAACAAGGAGCGATTCCATGAACGCTCGAATATTGCCTTACGTGCTGATCCTGCCGGTGACGCTGTTTCTGTGCCTGTTCTTCATCTACCCCTTCGTGCTGGTCGCAAAGCAGGCCTTCACCACCGGCGCGGGCTTCACGATGGACAACTTCCGCGAGGTGGTGAGCTACTGGAAGTTTCCGATCTCGCTGAAGAACACCCTGCTGCTGGCCGCAGCCGTCGTGCCGATCCAGCTGGCACTCTCGCTGCTGATGGCCACCATGGTCACCAAGATGAAGCGCGGCCGCGACCTGGTGCTCTACGTCTGGACCATCCCGCTGGGCATCTCCGACCTCGCCGCCGGCCTGATCTGGCTGGCGATCTTCGAGCAGTCGGGCTTTCTCAACTCGATGATGCAGGGCGTCGGCATCGTCGACAAGCCGGTCAACCTGCTGACCTTCCAGAACCCCGGGCTGGTCTTCATCGCCATTGCCCTGGCCGAGATCTGGCGGGCGACCGCGATCATGCTGGTCATTCTCGTCGCGGGCATCGGGCTGATCCCCAAGGAATATTACGAGGCGGCCGAGGTCTTCGGCGCATCGCCCTGGAAGCGCTTCCTGCGCATCACCCTGCCGATGCTGCGGCCCTCGCTGCAAACCGCGCTGGTGCTGCGGGTCATCATGGCCTTCGAGGTCTTCGCCGTGGTGGCGGCCCTTGGCGGCACGCTCTTCCCGGTGCTGATGGGCGAGACCTATGCCTACCAGTTCGACCTTCTCAACAACGGCGCCGCGGCGGCCATGGCGCTGATCATCCTCGTCATCTCCATCGCCGCGACCCTCGTCATCCTGCGCGCCCTGCGCGTTCCGAAAGGAGCAACGATATGACCACTGTTGCCACCGAAGCCCCCGCCGCGAAAGACACCCGCAGCGCCGGGCGGAGACTCTACGTCGCCGGCGTGGTCCTGCTCTGTGCCTGGGTTCTCGTGCCGATCTACTTCCTGGCGATCAACACGCTCTCCTCGCCCGACACGGTGAACAGCTTTCCCAAGCCGTTCTTCCCCGAGTTCGACCTCGGCTCGCTCTCCTTCTTCCTGCAGTTCGCAGGCATGCTGGACGCGCTGAAGAACTCGGTGATCGTGGCGGCGATGACGATGGTGATGTCGATCGCCATCGGCGCGCCGGCAGGCTATGCCCTCTCGCGCTTCGACTTCCGCGGCAAGGAGCTGTTCCGGCTGCTGATCCTGCTGACACGGGCCTTCCCCCTGCCGCTCCTGGCGCTGCCGCTCGCGGTCATGTTCATCCAGACCGGCCTCGACGACACCGCCTTCGGCCTGGCGCTGGTGCACACCACCCTGGCGATCCCCTTCGCGGTGCTCATCACCTTCTCGCTCTTCTCCGGCATCCCGCTGGAGCTCGAGGAGGCCGCGTGGACGCTGGGCTGCACACGGTTCACCGCCTTCACCAAGGTGGTGCTGCCGCTGATCCTGCCCGGAATCACCGCATCGGCGATCTTCGCCTTCGTGATCTCCTGGAACGAGGTCTTTGCCGCCGCGGTGCTGACCATCGAGAACCGCACGCTGACCGCCTTCCTGCTGCAAAGCCTCGACACCTCGCCGCTGCACCTGAAGTTCGCAGGTGGCTTCATCCTCGTCGTGCCCGCGCTGATCTTCATCTTCGCGGTGCGCAAGTACCTCTTCGCCATGTGGGGCATCGCCAACCGCTGACGCGGGGCGTTTCACGAAAGGAACCGATGATATGGCTGAAATCCAGATCAAGAACGTCCAGAAGTCCTTCGGCGCCTACACCGCGCTGCACGACATCGACCTGACAATCGCCGACCAGGAATTCATGGTGCTTCTCGGCGCCTCGGGCTGCGGCAAGACCACCCTCCTGCGCATCATCTGCGGCCTCGAAACCGCGACCGAGGGCGAGATCTGGATCGGCGGCAAGCGCGTCGATCACCTCGCGCCCAAGGATCGCGGCATCGCCATGGTGTTCCAGAACTACGCGGTCTTCCCGCACCTGACGGTCTTCGAGAACATCGGCTTCGGCCTCAGGATGCAGAAGCTGCCCGACGACGTGGTCAGGCAACGGGTCGAGCGGGTCGCCGGGCTGATGCACATCGAGATGCTGCTCAAGCGCTACTCCGGCGAGCTCTCCGGTGGCCAGCGCCAGCGTGTCGCCGTGGCCCGCGCGCTCGCCATGGAGCCCGACGTGATCCTGATGGACGAGCCGCTCTCGAACCTCGACGCGCTTCTGCGCATGGAGATGCGGGCCGAGCTGAAGGGCGTGCTGGCCGAGAGCAAGACCACCGCCGTCTACGTCACCCACGACCAGGTCGAGGCCATGTCGATGGCCGACCGGATCAGCGTCATGCACAGCGGCGAAATCGTCCAGGCCGCCACGCCCATCGAGGTCTACCGCAACCCGGCGGCCGAGTTCGTCGCCAGCTTCATCGGCAACCCGCCGATGAACTTTCTCGACGCCACCTCCGCAGGAGACGGCAAGTGGAACGTGGCGGGCCGGGTCATCGACGGCCCGAAGGGCGCCGCCAACCGCCCGCTGCAATTCGCCATCCGCCCCGAAGACATCCAGCCCGCCACCGAGGGGCTGGAGGCCAGGGTCCGGATCGTGGAGCCGCTGGGCGCGCACCTGCTGGTCACCTGCGATGTCGACGGCAAGCTGTTCCGTGCCGTGCTCGACAGCGACATGGTGGTCAAGCCCGGCGAGACGCTGACGCTGGCGCCGCAGCCCGACCGCATCCGCTGGTTCGACCCCGAAACAACCAAGGCCGTGGCGTGAAAGGCAAATCCATGAACCATGACGAGATGATCCGCCACGCCCGCCAGGTGCTGAGCGACAACGACCGCGGCACCTACACGGTGCCCACCCACGGGCTCTATCCCTTCCAGTGGAACTGGGATTCCGCGCTCAGCGCCCTGGGCTTTGCGCATTACGACGAGCCCCGCGCCTGGCTCGAGATCGAGACCCTGCTGGCCCATCAATGGGACGACGGGATGGTGCCCCACATCATCTTCCACCAGCCCGACGATGGCTACTTTCCCGGCCCCGATGTCTGGTCCACCGGCCGCGAGGTTCCCACCACCGGCATCACCCAGCCCGCCGTCGCGGGCTTCGCCGTGCGCCGTATCTTCGACCGCGCCCGCGACAGGGCGCTGGCCGAGGAGAAGGCCCGCGCCATGCTGCCGAAGATCCACGCCTGGCACCGGTGGTTCTATCGCTGCCGCGACCCGCAGGGCACCGGGCTGGTGGCGATCGTGCACCCCTGGGAATCCGGCCGTGACAACTCCGCCGACTGGGACGCCGCCTTCGAGCGCGTGCCCACAGAGGGCGTCGGCAGCTTCACCCGCCGCGACACCAGCCACGCCAACCCCGCGCACCGCCCCACCGACGAGCAGTACAAGCGCTACATCTGGCTGGTGCAGAAGTTCCGCAGCCTCGGCTGGGACACCAGCAAGATGCACGACGCCTCGCCTTTCCTGGTGGTCGATCCCGGCTTCAACGCCATCCTGATCCGCGCCTGCGAAGACACGGCCGACCTCGCCGCCCGGCTGGGCATGGAGGAGATCGCCGCCGAGTCCCGCGCCATGGCCGAAAAGGGCATCGAGGCGTTGGAAACCCTCTGGCACGAGCCGCTGGGCCAATACGTCTGCTACGACCGCGCCATCGGTGCCCCGATCGAGAGCCCTTCCGTCGGCGGCATCCTCACCGCCTTCGCCCCGATCCCGCACCACCGCGCCGCCGCGCTGGTGCGGCGGATCGAGACCCTGGCGAAGAGCTGCAACTACCTGATCCCCAGCCACGACCCGACCCACGCCGCCTTCGACGGGCCGTGCTACTGGCGCGGGCCGGTCTGGCTGATCGTCAACTACATGGTGGCCGACGGGCTGGCGCGGGCCGGGCAAGGCGAGATCGTCCCCCGCATCATCGGCGATTGCCTGCGGCTGATCGAGACCAGCGGCTTTGCCGAATACCACGACCCGATCACCGCCGAACCCTGCGGCGGCCCCCACTTCACCTGGACCGCCGCCATGGTGATCGAGATCCTCAACACCTGCGAGATGGCCGCATGAAACGCTCCCGCATCAACGAGATCATGGCCGCGGCCGACGAGATGATCCGCGCCAACGGCTTCACCCTGCCGCCTTTCGCCTATTGGACGCCCGAGGAGTTCAAGGCCCGCGCCACCGACGCGCGCCACGTGATCGACGCCCGCTGCGGCTGGGACATCACCGACTACGGCGATGGCCGGTTTGACGAAATGGGCCTGTTCCTGTTCACCCTGCGCAACGGCCTGCTGGGCGACCTGCAACGCGGCGGCGGCATGTGCTACGCCGAGAAGCTGCTGATCTCGCGGCAAGACCAGCTCTCGCCGATGCACACCCATGCCCTCAAGGCCGAAGACATCATCAACCGCGGCGGCGCCACGCTGGTGGTGGAGCTCTACGGCTCCGACGACGCCGGGAATTATGCCGAGGACAGGGGCGGCACCGTCTGGCTCGACGGCCTGCGCCACGACTACGCCCCCGGCGAAAAGCTGCACCTGGCCCCGGGCGAGAGCGTCACGCTGCGCCCGGGCGACTGGCACGCCTTCTGGGGCGAAGGCGGCGACGTGCTGATCGGCGAGGTCTCGACCGTCAACGACGACGAAACCGACAACATCTTCCGCGACCCCATCGGCCGCTTTGCCGAGATCGAGGAAGACGAAGCCCCCACGCACCTTCTGGTCAGCGACTACAAGACCCGCCTGCCCTGACCCAACGCAGCACAACACCAGGCCATGCCCGCACCAGAGCAGCGGCCCGTTATACCTCTGTGCCAGCCAGCGAGATGGTGCCCCCACACGGACTCGAACCGCGGACCCACTGATTACAAATCAGTTGCTCTACCAGCTGAGCTATAGGGGCACTCGGCGGGAGAGGTAGCCTGCGCTTCCGTCTCGTGCAAGACCCTAGCGGTTCGCCCGCGCCAGCAGGGCCACCGCCGCCAGCCCGACCGCGCAGATCATCAGCGCGGGCGGGGCGGCCTGGGGCAGGTGCTCCAGCGAGGCCTCCTCGTAGACCCGCACGGCGAGGGTCGAGTAGTTGAACGGACGCAGCAGCAGGGTCGCGGGCAGCTCCTTCACGCAGTCCACGAAGACCAGCAGCAGCGCCGTGCCCACCGAGGCGCGCATCAAGGGCAGGTAGACCGCGCCCAGCACGCCGCGCCGGCTGCGCCCCAGCGAGCGGGCGGCGTGGGCGATGTTGGGCGAGATCCGCCCGAAGCCCGCATCCGCCGCGCCCTGGGCGATGGCGAAGAACCGCACCACATAGGCAAAGACCAGCGCCGCCGCCGAGCCGGTCAGCATCAGCCCCGGGTCCCAGCCGGTGAGCGCCAGCACGCCGTCGGCGAGCCGATGGTCGAGCGCGGCCAGCGGCAGCAGCACGCCGACGCCCAGCACCGCACCCGGCGCGGCATAGCCCAGCGTGGTGACCGGCAGCAGCTGTCGCGGCAGGGCATGGCCCGAGAGCCGCACGCCATAAACCATGAAGAGCCCGGCCGTCACCGTCACCACTGCGGCGATCCCGCCCACCACCAGCGAGTTGGCCAGCGAGTCGAGCAGGCGCGGGTCGAGCCAGTCGGCCCTGGGGCCCAGCCCGTGCTCCAGCATCACCCCCACCGGCAGCAGGAAGCCCAGCGCGAAGGGCACCATGCAGAGCCCGAAGGCCAGCCAGCGGCGCACCGGGCCCAGCGACTCGGGGCTGACCGGGCGGGCCCCGCGCGCGCCCTGGTGCACCCGGGCGCGGCGGCGCGAGAGCCGCTCCAGCGTCACCAGCACCAGCACCAGCACCAGGATCACGCAGGCCAGCTGGGCGGCGCCGCCGGCATTGTTGCTCTCCAGCCAGGCCGAGAAGATGCCCGTCGTCAGCGTCTGCACGGCAAAGTGGTTCACCGTGCCGTAGTCGCTCACCGTCTCCATCATCACGATGGCCGTGGCCGCGGCGATGGCCGGGCGGGCCAGCGGCAGGCCCACCCGCCAGAACCGCGCGATCGGCCCCGCGCCCAGCGCGCGGGCCACCTCGTAGGCCCCGCCCGGCTGCTCGCGGAAGGCGGCGCGCGCCAGCAGGTAGACGTAGGGATAGAGCGAGGCCGAGAGCACCAGCACCGCCGCCCCGCGCGACCGGACCCGCGGAAACCAGTAGTCCCGCGCGCTTTCCCAGCCGAAGGCCTCGCGCAGCGCGGTCTGCACCGGGCCCGCGTATTCGAGAAAGTCCACCAGCGCGTAGGCCCCCACGTAGGCCGGCACCGCCAGCGGCAGAAACAGCGCCCACTCCAGCCAGCGCCGCCCCGGAAAGCGGTACATGGTCACGATCCACGCCGCCCCGGTGCCCATCGCCGCCGAAAGCGCGGCCACGCCCAGCATCAGCACGCCGGTGTTTTCCAGGTAGCGCGGCAGCACGGTCGAGGCGAGATGCGGCCAGAGGTTGACCCGCGGGGTGAAGGCGATCACCACGACCGCCGCGATCGGCAGCAGAACCAGCAGCGCAATGAGCACCGCCCCGGCCGACCAGCCGTCGAACCGCCAGCGCCGCCGCGCCCCCTGCCCCGTGCTCAGTTCTGCCATGGCCGCTCTCTCATGGCTCCCGTTAATACCCCCTCCCCGCCCGGTGGAAAGCGGTTTATCTACGTCTCAATCCCCCATACTGTGCGGCATCGCCGGGGGCGAAGAGGCAAAACGAGTAACGAGGGGACGATCCGATGCAGGTCGTGTACCACCTGGGCGCACATTGCACCGATGAAGACAAGCTGTTCCGCTGCCTGCTCAAGAACAAGGGCGCGCTGGCGAAGATCGGCACCATGGTCTCCGGTCCCGGCCGCTATCGCCGCGTGCTGCGCGAGGCCATCAACGCGCTGAAGGGCGTGCCCGCCACCCCCGAACTGCAGGAGGACGTGCTGGCCGCGGTGATGGACGAGGACCACGCCGACCGGCTGGTGTTTTCCAACGAGCAGTTCATCTGCGCCGCCCGCGCCGTGCTGGCCGAAAACCGGATCTACCCGCAGATGGGCGAGAAGGTGCAGTGGATCAGCGCGCTGTTTCCCGATGCCGGAAACGAGTTCTTCATAGGCATCGCCAACCCGGCCACCTTCATCCCCGACCTCTTCGGGCGCTGCAAGGAAGAGTCCGACTTCGGCGGCTTTCTCACCGGGGTCACGCCCACCGACCTGCGCTGGTCCGACACGCTCACCGCGATTCGCTCCGCCGTGCCCGACGCCCGGCTGGTGGTCTGGTGCAACGAGGATACCCCCCTGATCTGGCCCGAGATCCTGCGCGAGATGGGCGGCATGCCCGCCGAGATGCCGATCGAGGGCGAAAACGACTTTCTCGCCACCATCATGTCGGACGAGGGGGTGACCCGGATGGAGAGCTACCTCGCCACCCACCCGGTCAAGACGCCCCAGCAGCGCCAGCGCGTCGTCACCGCCTTCCTCGACAAATACGCCCGCCCCGACGCGGTGGAGGTGGTGATGGACCTGCCCGGCTGGAACGAGGCGACAGTGGAGACGCTCACCCAGCTCTACCTCGAAGATCTCGAGCGCATCCGGATGGTCGAGGGCGTCACCTTCATCGCGCCCTGACCGGCGCGTCACTCTTGTTGCGCCCTGACCGGCGCGTCTCCCATGTTGCGCCCAAAGCGGCGCGGTGCCCGCAACTGCATCCAGTTTTAGCGATTTGCCGGGCAGCCGTTAACCAGGTCTTCGCCTCCCGCGGCCTATCCCCTGTCAGACCGACGGGAGGCCGTGGATGCCCATCACCATCACCGCGCTCGACAACGAGTTTGCCATCGCCAGCGGGGCCAACGTGAACAACGGGCCCGGCACCTCCACGTTCGACTCCCCGCTCAGCGCCAACTCCAACCTCACCATCTCCTCCAACCAGGGCGACGGGACTCCCTACCAGTTCTCGGTCGGCGACACCTACGATATTTCCTACTCAACCACCGACGGCAGCACCCTGCTGGAAGACGCGGTCGTTGTGCGATCCGACCATGTCGACATCAACGGCGACCAGGGGGGCGCGGTGGTGTTCCAGGGGCTCGACAGCGGCGGCGAGGTGATCCAGGTGGTCTGGTCTCCCGGCTTCGATCTCGAGGGCTGGTACTGGGCCAACTCCAAGCCGGGCTACCCGCCCGGCTTCTTCACCACCGACCAGAGCGCCGCCACGAGCTACGGCTATGTCTGCTTCGGCTTCGGCACCCGGATCGCCACCGAGGACGGGCCCGTGCCGGTGGAACGGCTCCGCGCCGGACAGCGCGTGCTCACCCATGACCACGGCGCGCAGCCGGTGCTCTGGATCGGCCAGAGCCTGGTGCCCGGCCGGGCCGAGGCCGCGCCGGTGCGCTTTTCCGCCGGCGCCTTCGGCAACTCGGCGCCGCTGGTGCTGTCGCAACAGCACCGGGTGCTCATGGCCGATCCGCTGGCCGAGCTGCACTTCGGGGCGGCCGAGGTCTTCGTACCGGCCCGCGCCCTGGTCGGCCTGCCGGGGATCGACCTCGTCAACCTTCGCGAGATCGGCTACGCCCACTTCCTGCTGCCCCGGCACGAGGTGGTCGAGGCCGAGGGGCTGGCCTGCGAAAGCCTCTATTTCGGCGATGTCGCCCGGGCCCGGATCGGCACCGAGGCCCAGCGCGAGATCGCCTCGGTCTTCCCCGGTCTGCGCGGCAGCCTTGACCTGCCCCAGGCCGACGGCCGATCCTCGCTGCAACTGGCCCGGCCCGCGCTCAAGCTCTACGAGGCCCGGTTTCTCGCCTCGCTGATGTGGGGGGTGGACCTGCCCGCCGAGCCGCGCGGCACCGCGCCGGGCCTCATCGCCGCCTGAGCAAACCCGCCCCTCAGACATGACGCAGACATGAAAACGCCGCCCGGAGGCGGCGCAATCTGCCCGGTCGGCGCAGGGCCTCAGCTCATGCCGAGCGCCTGCTTGTACATGTCGAGCACGGCCTCTTCCTCGGCAATGTCGTCGGGCTCACGCTTGCGCAGCGCGATCACCTTGCGCATCACCTTGGTGTCATAGCCCCGGCCCTTGGCCTCGGCCATCACTTCCTTCTGCTGGTCTGCGATGTCCTTCTTCTCGGCCTCCAGCCGCTCGAACCGCTCGATGAACTGGCGCAGCTCGTCCGCGGCCACACGATAGGTGCTCGGCGCGCTGGTCCCGCTCTCGCCCTCGTAGACGTCGCTCATGTCTCTCTCCTTCTGCCTCGGTCTCGTTCTTCAACACTGTTCTTCAACTCGGGGCCCTGAGTAGCCGCGCCGCGACGGCTTGAAAAGCCCCACCGCGCGGTGCTACCCCGCGCCCATGGAACAAACCCCTGCCCTCGACCTCTCGCTGCTCGTCTGGCCCGGCGCCCTGCTCGCGCTCCTGGGCGTGGCCGGGATCCTCGCCTGCGTGCGCTCGGTCATGAAGGCCCGCAACGCCGGGCTCTCCAACGAGGCGATGGTGGCCCACATGCAGAAGATGGGCGCCTGGAACATGGCCGCCCTCGGGGTCTCCGCCATGGGGCTCGCACTGGTGACGATCGGCCTGCTGCTCGGCTGAGCCGGCGCGCCCGCCCGCCGGGCGCCTCAGAGATCCGCCCAGCCCAGCCCGTTCTTCACCAGCTCGCCGAACTGCGGCGCAGGCTCCCAGAGCGCCGCGCCGTGGCTTTCGGCCCGCTCCGCCAGCGCCGCCTCCACCTTCGCCAGCCCCTCGGCCTCGGCCCAGTGCAGCGGCCCGCCCGCCTCGCGCGGAAAGGTCCCCGCGGCGATCATTGCCACATCCAGCGCGGCGGCGGTCTCCACCGCGCCCTGCGCCAGCATCAGCGCAGCCGCGTTGGCCATGGCAAGGCAGGCCGGCCGCACCAGCGCCTCGGCGCGCCACGCCGCGAGGTCGGCCATCCCGGCCCCCTCCATCGGCGGCGCCAGCCCGAACCCGGCCCAGGCCGCGTTCACCTCTTCGGCGCTGGCCTCGCCGCGCGCCACCTGCTCCTCCGCCGCGGCCCGGCCCGCGCCGGCCACCAGCGCCACCACCGCGGGCTCGGCAAAGACGGCCTGGAGCCCCAGCGCCCGCGCCAGCCCGAAGCCCAGCGCCACCGCCTCGCCAGAGGCGCCCTCCAGCGCCCCTACCTCGACCAGCCCCGCCTGGTGCGCGGCCTCCGAAAAGCGCAGGGCGATGAACCTGTCAGGGTGCGCCAGGGGTGCGGCCAGCAGGTCCAGCTCCGGGCTGCGGGCGCAGGTCGCCAGCACTGGCCCCGCGCCCAGAAGCTCCGAAAGCCGCGCCAAGAGGTCGCCCTTCAGCCCGCTCTCGTCGGGCAGGGTCTCGATCACGAGGTCGCAGCCTGCGAGCCCGTCGTCCTCCTCGGTGCCCGTCACACGCTCCAGCGCCGAGGCCACTGCCTCGGCCTTCATCCGACCCGCCGCCACCTCGGCGGCCAGCAGCGCCTCGATCCGCACCTTCGCCGCCTGCACATGGGCGGTGTCCTGCTCCATCAGCCGCACCCCGACGCCCCGCGCCGCCGCCGCCGCGGCCAGCTCGGCCCCCGCCTTGCCGCCGCCCACGACCCCGATCCTGGCCACCACGCCGGGCTTCTCTCCGCCCAGCCGCGCCGGGCGGGCCGCGGCGCGCTCGGCAAAGAACACATGCCGCAGCGCCGCCGACTGGCGGCCGGCGCGCAGCTCCTCGAAGGCGTCCAGCTCATAGGCCAGCCCGGTCTCGAAGGGCAGCAACAGCGCGCCCTCGATGCAGTCGATCACCCGGTGCGGCGCCTCCAGCCGCGCCCGCGCCGGATCGGCAGCCAGTGCCGCCCGGGCCGCGGCGATCGCCGCCTCGAAGCCGCGCGGATCCTCCAGCCCGGCCCTTGCATCGCGGCTGCGCCGGGTCGGCCCCTCGCCGGCCTGCCCCAGCTCGCGGGCCAGCGCCAGCGTGGTCTCGGCCAGGTCGCCCTCCACCACGCCATCCACCAGCCCCAGCTTCTCCGCCGCCCGCGCGCCCATCGGCTCGCCGGTCAGCATCATCCTGAGCGCGGCTTCCGCGCCGATCAGGCGCGGCGTGCGCTGGGTGCCGCCCGCGCCGGGCACCAGCCCCAGCTTCACCTCCGGCAGGCCCAGCTTGGCATCGGGCGCGGCCAGGCGAAAATGGCAGGCCAGCGCCAGCTCCAGCCCGCCGCCCAGCGCCGCGCCGGCAATGCCCGCGACCACCGGCTTGGCGCAGGCCTCGATCCGGTTGAAGACCGTGCCGAACCACGGCTCCTGGCCCGCGCCCTCGAATTCCGAGATCTCCGCCCCGGCCGAAAAGTTGCGCCCCGCGCCAAGGATCGCCAGCGCCCGCACCTTCGGATCGGCCTCGGCCATGCGCACGGCCTCCCACAGGCCCCTGCGCACCGCCAGCGATTGCGCGTTCACCGGGGGCGCGTCGATCACGATCCGCGCCACGCCATCCAAAACCTTGAGCTTGACCGGAGATGCCATCGCCCCGCCCTCTTCTGCTGCCTCACGCCGCCTGCCCCGCGGCCTGCCGCATCAAAACCGGGCGGGCGTGGAAAGACAAGTCACCGGGGGGCGAAGGTTCAGCGCGCGCAGGCCTTGCAGAAGGGTGTATGCGGCAGCAGGTCGAGCCGCTCCTGCGAGATCTCGGTGCCGCACCGGGTGCAGAACCCGTAGTCGCCCGCCTCGATGCGGTCCAGCGCAGCGCGGATGGCGGCCATTTCGGCCTGGCCCTGAAGCCCCTGCCCCTCCAGCACCTCGTCCTCCTCGCGCTCGGTCGCCAGCTCCTCCCAATCGGCGGAGTTGTGGCTCACCAGCTCGTCGCGGATCTCGTGCAGACGATCGTCAAGCTCGGCGAGGCGCTTCTCCAGCGCGGCCTTGCGGGTCATGAGGTCGGTCATTCGGCGAGGTCCTCCTTCGCTGCCCTGTCCAGAGGCTAAACCGCTGGCAGTCGGGCTTCCTTGAGGTATATCAAACCTCAGGGGCCCGGTGGTTGCACCGGCCCCAGCAGACAGCGCCTCAGAAAGGATGACCCATGCCAGCGCTTCGCCAGCTCACGCCCAAGCTCTCGGTCTCGCCGCAGATTTCTCCCGACGAGGTCCAGGCCCTGGCCGAGGCGGGCTTCGCCACGATCATCTGCAACCGGCCCGACGGCGAGGTGCCGCCCGGGCTCCAGGCCAGCGACGTGGGCGCGGCAGCCGAGGCGGCGGGCCTCACCTTCATCGTCAACCCCGTGGTGCACTCGTCGATGACCGACGAGGTGATCGCCCGGCAGCGCGAGGCGATCGAGGCCGCCCCCGGCCCGGTGCTGGCCTATTGCCAGTCGGGCACCCGCTGCACCGTGCTCTGGATGCTCGGCGCCGCGCCCGACACGCCGCCCGCCGAGCTGATCGAGGCCGCCGCCCGCGCGGGCTACGACCTGGGCATGCTCACACCCCGGCTCGAGGCCCTGCACCAGGGCTGACCGCCCCCGCATCACCCGGCCTCCCGCCCCAAGGCGCGGCAGACCCGCAAGCCGCCGTGCAAGCCGACTATAGCCACCGCACGCCCGGTCCAGAGCGAGGCTCCTCACCGGGGCCGACCGCAGCGGCGCCGCCCGGCAAGCCGCCCAAGCGGCCGCCTTCCAAGCCGACCAAACGCACGACCCGCGGCCCTCCACGAAGCTCCTCACCAAGGCCGAGCGCCCCGCAAGGTGCCCCAAGGCGCGGCAACCCGCCCAAGCCGCCCTCCGAGCCGATGAACGCCACCGCGCGCGGCCCGGAGCGAGGCCTGACACCGGGGCCGACCGCCCGCGCGGCACCCCAAGGCGCGGCAACCCGCCCAAGCCGCCGCCCTCCAAGCCGATGAACGCCACCGCGCGCAGCCCAGAGCGAGGCCTGACACGAGGGCCGACCGCCCCGCAAGGCGCCCCAAGGCCCGGCAACCCGCCCAAGCCGCCGCCCTCCAAGCCGATCAACCGCCTGCCTCGTCGGATCCGCGCCGCCGGGCGGGCCCCCTTGGTTGCGCCGCCGCGCCCTCAGCTGGCGGTCCGGCTCTCGAGGTCCGGGAGATCGGCCATCTCCGGCAGGTCGGGCAGGCCGCCCGCCCCGGCGCCACCCCCGCCCGGCAGCTCGGGCAGTTCGGGCAGGTCGTCGTCGTCCAGCCCGGCAAGGCTGTCCGGATCCTCGCCCATGCCGTCGAACCCGTCGAGTTCGGGCAGATCGGGCAACTCGGGCAGATCGGGCAGCGGCTCCGTCTCCGGCATCCTCGGCAGCCCCGCCGCGCGGTCGGCCCCCTCGTCGTCCAGCGCCGCCATCGCCGCGCCCAGCGGATCCTCCTGCGCCTCGCCCGTCTCGCCCGCCTCGACCAGACGCACGGCCCGCACGCCGGCGCTCTGGCCGAGCCGCCCGCAGGCCACCGCCGTGCCATCGCCGGTTTCCAGCCGGAGCGCCCCCAACGCGCCCGGCGGCAGCGCCAGCAGGTCGCCCGGGGCGAAATCGAGCACCTGGCCGATGCTGCGCTCGGTCCGGTGCAGCACGGCGAGCAGGGTGACCTCGGCATCCATCACCTGCGCCTCCATCCGCCGCTCCCAGGCCGCGCGGGCATCGGGATGCGGCGCCGCGCCCGGCTCGCCGGTGCTGGCGGGCCGCCCCTCCGGCGCGCGGCCCAGCGCGGGCAGAATCAGCTTGCCCGCGCCCTTGCGCGCGCCGGACCCGAGATCGAGCGCGAAATCGAGCACGCGGTAGGGCTCGTCCTCCAGCATCAGGCCGAGCGGGCGGGCATCGGGCAGGTGGCACGAAAATCCGAAGCCCGAGAGCCAGCTCGCCTGCGCCGCCTCCACGTAGGTTTCGGCCAGGGCGCGCAGCACCGCGTCGATCCAGTCGGCGCAGAGCGCGGCATCGGTCCGGGTCGGCTTGCGGGCCACCGGCGCGCCGGGCGAGAGCGCGCCCGCCGTCTGCTGCTCGATCAGCGCGCCCATTAGCGCGTTGTCGAGCACCATCACGCCCTGCGCCTCCTGCGGGCCCTCCAGCACCGCATAGAGCCCGTTGGCCGGCAGCTCGTCGAGCAGTTCGGCCAGCGACCGGGTGGCCTGGGCGGCGGCCTCGGCGGCCACCACCAGCCGCATCATCCTGTCCGACACCCGCGCCATGGCGAGGCCCAGCGCCTTTTCGACAGGCGGCAGCCCGGCCACGGCCAGCGCCGGGTCGGGCGCGGCGGCGGCGAGCTTCCGGCGCAGCACAGGGTCTCGTGATGTGTCGGTCATGGCTCCATCGGGCATGTCCCACGCGGGGCGGATTCCGGCCCGTTGTGCCATGCCGAGGTTTGAAATTGGTTAACCCCGGCCTGCGATCCGGCCCCGCGCCAAGCCCTGCCTCAGGCCGCACGCCCGGCCTGCCCGGCCATCGGCAACCGGGTGCGAAAGGCGGCGCCGCCCTTGCCCGGCAGATATTCCACCGTGCCGCCCAGCCGGGTCATGATCTCGCGGCAGATCGCCAGCCCGAGCCCCGCGCCTCCGGCGGCGGCGGTATCGGTCAGCCTTGCGAATTTCTCGAAGATGATCTCCCGCGAGCGCTCGGCAATCCCGCTGCCGTTGTCGATGAAGTCCACCGTCATCTGGCCGCCCTCCTCGCCCACCTCGATCCTGAGTTCGGGCGCCGGCGCGTCACAATACTTGGCGGCATTGGCGATGAGGTTGATGAAGACCTGCACCAGCCGGTCGCCATCGGTGACGATCTGCTGGCGCTCGCGGGCCAGGTCGCGCCGGATGCGCAGCGCCGCGCCATCGGGCGCGCCCGAGGCCACCGCCCGGTCGAGCAGGTCCGACAGCCGCACCGGGGCGAGGTTGAGGCTCACCTGTGCGTTCTCCATCACCCCGAGGTCGAGCAGGTCGTTGAGCAGACGCGTCAGGCGGCGGGCCTCGTCGTGGATGATGCCGGCGAAGCGGGCCTGATCGGCCTCCTCCAGCCCGCCGCCGCGCAGCAGCTCGCTGAACGAGCGGATCGAGGTCATCGGGGTGCGCAGCTCGTGGCTGATCTGGCTGAGAAAGGCGTCCTTCTGGATCGAGAGCTGGGTCAGCTTCTCGTTGGCCTCGCCAAGCTGGCGGGCGGTGCGGGCCAGCTCGTCGGACTTCTGTTCGAGCTGGCTGGAGTATTCGAGGATCTGCTGCGCCTCGTCGGCCACCCGCATCAGGTCTTCCACCAGCACCGAGGAGCCGCCCGCGATCTGGCCCACCATCGCATGCGCCGTGGCCGCGCCCACCGATCCCGCCAGCTCGCGCTCCAGCAGGCCGAGAAACTCGGGCGTGATCTCGGGCAGCTGCCCGCCCTTGCCCTGCGCCTCCGCCTGCCGTCGGAACAGCGCCTGCGCCTCGCCCGCGCCGAGGATCCGCTGCGCCATCATCAGCAGGTCTTCCGCCTCGGCGCTGCCCCGCGCCCAACCGCGCGCGCCGACGGTATGGGCAAAGACATTGACCACCTGCGCCGATTGCAGCCGTTCCAGCGGGCCCGGAAAGGTGCTGAGCGACACGGTGAGAAAGGCCAGCGTGTTCAGCCCCACCGACCAGAAGAGCGAATGCACCAGCGGGTCGAGGCCCTCGATGCCGAACAGCGCGCGCGGCCGCAGCCAGTCGATCTCCAGCGGCCCCTCCGCGAGGATCGCCGCGCCGATCGGCCCGCCGGGCCCGAAACTCGGCAGGAACAGCGTCCAGGCCCAGAGCGCAAAGCCGGTGACCAGCCCCGCCATCGCCCCCTTCCGCGTGGCCCCGCGCCAGAACAGCCCGCCCAGCAGCGCCGGCAGCGCCTGCGCGACCCCGGCAAAGGAGATCAGGCCAATGGCCGCCAGCGCCTCCGACCCGCCCGAGAGCCGGTAATAGAGATAGCCCAGCAGCAGCACGCCCCCGATCGAGATCCGCCGCGCCGTCAGCACCACCGCGCGCACGTCGCCCGCCATGGTGACCCCGCCCACCTGCTGGCGGCTGAGCCAGAGCGGCATGACAATGTGGTTCGAGACCATCGTGGAGAGCGCGATGGCCGCCACGATCACCATGCTCGTGGCGCTGGAGAGGCCGCCCAGGAAGGCCAGCACCGCCAGCCCGCCCCGCCCCTCGCTGAGCGGCAGGGTCAGCACGAAGAGGTCGGGGTTGGAGCCCGCGGGCATCCGCTCCAGCCCCATCACCGCAATCGGCACCACGAAGAGGCTCATCAGCATCAGGTAGAGCGGAAAGGCCCAGGAGGCGGTGGCCAGATGCGCCTCGTCCGAGTTCTCGACGACCAGCACCTGGAACATCCGGGGCAGGCAGAAGATCGCGGCGGCACTGAGAAAGGTGAGCCCCGCCCAGCGGCTCGGGTGCAGCGGCCATTCGGCCATCGGCGAGGCGTCGATCCGCGCCAGCATGTCGCCCACGCCCCCCGCCAGCCCCCAGACCACGAAGATCCCCACCGCCAGCAGGGCGATGAGTTTCACCACCGCCTCCACCGCGATGGCGGTGACCACGCCGTGATGGCGCTCGTTGGCATCCAGGTTGCGGGTGCCGAAGAGGATCGTGAACAGCGCCAGCCCGCCCGCGACCCAGAGCGCGTTGCGGGCCGAGAGCTCCGCCTGGCCCTCCGCCGAGGCCTGGGCAAAGACATCGAGCGAGAGCGTGACAGACTGGAGCTGGAGCGCGATGTAGGGCGTGGTGCCGATGACCGCGAGCAGCGTCACCAGCACGCCCAGCGCGTTCGACTTGCCGTAGCGGTTCGAGATCAGGTCGGCGATCGAGGTGATCCGCTGCGTCCGCCCCACCCGCACCAGCTTGCGCAGCACCAGCCACCAGCCGGTCAGCACCAGCGTCGGCCCGAGGTAGATGGTGAGGTATTCCAGCCCCGAGCGGGCGGCGTAGCCCACCGCGCCATAGAAGGTCCAGGCCGTGCAGTAGACGCTCAGCGACAGCGTGTAGATGATCGGCGAGCGCAGCCAGCGCGGCATCCCCCGCTGGGCGCGGCGCTCGGCGAGAAAGGCAACCAGAAAGAGGAAGCCCACGTAGAGCAGCGAGACCGCGACGAGCAGGTTAAACGACATCGTCCCTCTCGTCGGCCTTGCCCGGCGGCAGCGGCGCCGAGAGCCGCGCCGCCACGAAGCCCGCGACCGCGATCAGCAGCGCCCAGACCGCGAAAAGGTAGATCACGCCGACCCGCGTCTGCGGCCCCGCGCCCTGGCCGATCCACAGCAGCGGAAACAGCACCAGGCCGAGGCCCACCACCGGCAGCAGCCGCGCGGCATCCATCAGGCGGCGGCGGCGATAGGTCTCGCGCGCCAGGAAAAGCGGAATGTCCTCGCCATCCACCCGGTCGGCGATGTCGATGAGCCGCCGGCTGGCGGGCGCCTCGGGGGGCGGCGCATCCGGCGGCCCCTCCGCCGCCTCGCCCTCGCCCAGGCGGCTCATTCGCCCGCCAGCTCGCGCAGGCAGTCGAGCACCTCGTCGTTGGAAAAGGGCTTTGTCATGAAGCGGTTGGCCCCGAACTGCAAGGCCAGCTCGCGGTCCTTGCCCTGGCCCTTGGCGGTGAGCATCAGCACCGGCAGGCTGCGGGTGGCCTCGTCGGCGCGCAGCTCGCGCAGGATGTCGAAGCCCGACTTCCCGGGCAGCATCACGTCGAGCACCATCACGTCGGGCCGGGCGCGCGCCACCGCCTCCAGCGCCGTCGCGCCGTCCGAATGGGTGTCCACCCGCCAGCCATCGCGGCTCAGGATGAACCGGATCGCCTCGATGATGTTCGGCTCGTCTTCCACCAGCAGCACCCGCTTGCCCAACCGAGCTCCTCCCCTTGCCCCGCCGCAGCTTGGCGGCCATATGACACCCTTCCGGCGGGCGTGTCAAAACGCCGGGCGGGGCGGCCGACTCGCCCGCGCCGCCCAAACGCGCCTCTGCGCTGCCTCTGGTCGCCCGCACGGCGCCCGCAGCCCGTCGCCCGGGGATGAGCCGGGCCAATGCGGGCCGATGCGGGCCGCAAAACCTGCTCGGGCAGGCCAGAATTCCACCCCCTGCGACCACTTGCACATTGCCGTCCCTGAACGGCTTGCCTAAAAGCAGGATCGGAAGGGAGAGCCGGGCCGTGCTGCGCGATGCACAGGCCTTTTCGCTCTACCGCTCGGACAAAACACGCAAGCCGGGAGGCAGCACCTATGGCGGACGCCACCGTTCACGGTCACGACCACGAGGACAACCGGTCCTTCTTCACCCGTTGGTTCATGTCGACGAACCACAAGGACATCGGCATTCTCTACCTCTTCACCGCCGCGGTGGTGGGTTTCATCTCGGTGGCCTTCACCGTCTACATGCGGATGGAACTGATGAACCCGGGCGTGCAGTTCATGTGCGCCGAGGGCGCCCGGATGGTGGCCGATGCCGCCACCGAATGCACGCCCAATGGCCACCTCTGGAACGTGCTGGTCACCGCCCACGGCATCCTGATGATGTTCTTCGTGGTGATCCCCGCACTCTTCGGCGGCTTCGGCAACTACCTGATGCCGCTCCAGATCGGCGCGCCCGACATGGCCTTCCCGCGGCTGAACAACCTCAGCTACTGGCTCTTTGTCACCGGCACGGCGCTGGCGGTGGCCTCGGTGCTCTCGCCCGGCGGCAACGGCCAGCTCGGCTCCGGCGTGGGCTGGGTGCTCTACCCGCCGCTGTCGACCAACGAGGGCGGCTACTCGATGGACCTCGCGATCTTCGCGGTCCACGTCTCGGGCGCCTCCTCGATCCTCGGCGCGATCAACATGATCACCACCTTCCTGAACATGCGCGCGCCCGGCATGACGCTGTTCAAGGTGCCGCTCTTCAGCTGGTCGATCTTCGTGACCGCCTGGCTGATCCTGCTGGCCCTGCCGGTGCTGGCCGGCGCCATCACCATGCTGCTGACCGACCGCAACTTCGGCACCACCTTCTTCGCCCCCTCGGGCGGCGGTGACCCGATCCTCTACCAGCACATCCTTTGGTTCTTCGGACATCCGGAAGTGTATATCGTGATCCTTCCCGGCTTCGGGATCATCTCCCACGTCATCGGCACCTTCGCCCGCAAGCCGATCTTCGGCTACCTGCCGATGGTCTGGGCGCTGATCGGGATCGGGGTGCTGGGCTTCGTCGTCTGGGCGCACCACATGTACACCGTCGGCATGTCGCTGACCCAGCAGAGCTACTTCATGCTGGCGACCATGGTGATCGCGGTGCCCACCGGCATCAAGATCTTCTCCTGGATCGCGACCATGTGGGGCGGCTCCATCGAGTTCAAGACGCCGATGCTCTGGGCCTTCGGCTTCCTCTTCCTCTTCACCGTGGGCGGGGTGACCGGCGTCGTACTCTCCCAGGCCGGGATCGACCGCGCCTATCACGACACCTACTACGTCGTGGCGCACTTCCACTACGTGATGAGCCTCGGGGCGGTGTTCACGATCTTTGCCGGGATCTACTTCTACTTCCCCAAGTTCACCGGCCGGATGTACTCCGAAACCGCAGGCAAGATCCATTTCTGGGCCTTCTTCATCGGCGCCAACATGACCTTCTTCCCCCAGCACTTCCTGGGCCGTCAGGGCATGCCGCGCCGCTACATCGACTACCCCGAAGCCTTCGCCTTCTGGAACTACATCAGCTCGATGGGCGCCTTCCTCAGCTTCGCCAGCTTCCTGTTCTTCATCGTCACGATCATCTACGCGATGCGGAAGGGCGCGCCCTCGCCCGCGGCCAACCCGTGGAACGAGCACGCCGACACGCTGGAGTGGACCCTGCCCTCCCCGCCCCCGGAGCACACCTTCGAGACGCTCCCCAAGCGCGAGGACTGGGACAAGGTCGCCCACCACTGAGGCGGACCGGCTGAAAAAGACAAAGGCCCCGGCACCGCGCCCGGGGCCTTTCTTCATCGGGCGATCCCCACGCAGGCTGGGCCATCTGCCCCCCACAGCGGCGAAGAGCGGCCGCGCCGCAAGGCAAGGCCCCGATGAGCCGCCCCTCGCCCCCGGCACGCCGCAGGGATAGACTCACCCCCGATGCCCTACACCTGGTCCGATCCTCCGCCCCAAGGCACCCGCGCCCGGCTCCAGGCCTGGCCGCACCGCTCGCTGCCCAGGGTCGGCTTCGTCTGGTTCATCGGCGCCACGGCGGCACTGCTGGCGGTGCCGCTGATCCCGGCGCTGGGCACGCCCGTGCTCTGGGGCCTCCTGCCCTTCATGCTGGGCGCGCTCTGGCTGCTCTACGCGCTGCTGCAACGCAGCTACCGCGACGGCGAGATCCTCGAGGAGCTGACCCTGACAGACAGCCGCCTCACCCTCACCCGGCACAACCCGCGCGGCCCCGCGCAGACCTGGGAGGAAAACCCCCATTGGGTCCGGGTCACCCTGCACCGCACCGGCGGGCCGGTGCCGCACTACATCACGCTCTCCGGCAAGGGCCGCGAGGTTGAAATCGGGGCGTTTCTCGGCGAAGACGAGCGCAAGGCGCTCCACGCCGACCTCGCCGCCCTCCTGCCGCTTCGCGACTGACCCCGCCATGGCCCAAGCCCCCGCCACCCCCAAATGGAAACGCGCCGCGCTCCGCGCCGCCGCCGCCCTCTCGCCCGCGCTGGCCCGCGCGCTCGGGCCCGCGCCCTCCGAGCAGGCCGCGCTGGCGCGCCGCGCGCAGCCGCTGGCCGCGCCCACGGCCCCCGAGGTGGTGTTCCTGATCCCGCTGGTAGGCCGCCACCACGTCGGCGACTGGGCCACCGTGGAGGCGCGTCTCTCCGAGACGCTGGCCAGCCTCGCGGCCCAGACCGATAGCCGCTGGCGGGCGCTGGTCTGCGGGCAGGACGCGCCCGCTCTCCCTGACGACCCCCGCATCATCTTCCTGCCCTTCACCGAAGCGGTCGAGGGCAACGACAAGTGGCGCAAGCTCGCCGCCCTCTGCCGCGCCCTGCCCGACCACGGGCCGGAGGATGGCTACGTGATGCCCTTCGATGCCGACGACCTGCTCGCCCGCGGCGCGGTGGCCGAAATGCTGACCCGCCGCATGCCCGGTGGCTACCTGGTGCAGGACGGATGGCTGATGAACGTCGGCACCGGCACCTTTGCCCGCGCCGCCCGCCGCAGCCTCGCCCAGCCGGGGCAGAAACCCTTCTGGAAGCTCTGCGGCTCCTGCGCCGCCTTCCGCTGCACCCGCGATCCGGGCGATGCCGCTTTTCTGGAGGCGCTCACCGCCCACGAGCACCGGATGTTTCCCTACCTCGCCGCGCTGGCGGGCCGCCCGCTGGCCCCCCTGCACGCGCCCGCCGCGCTCTACATCCTCAACCACGGCGAGAACTTCGGCGCCCGCCGCGGGCGGGTGTCGTTCAAGGCACGCTTCGTGGAGCGCTTCGCCGTGGGTTCGGAGGAGGAGGCGCGGATCCGGTCGGCCTTTCCGACCTTGCCGGGCTAAGACAGGCGGCGGCGCAGGCCGGTGCGTGGCGGAAATTCACCCCCCACCGCTCCGGGCAGCCGCAGGGTGGTCAATCTGCCCGCCTTCTCCTAGGCCAGCCGGTCCTTCACCATCGGGCCGACGGCGCCAAAATCCATCTGGCCGGTGTAGCGTTCCTTCAGGAGGCCCATCACCTTGCCCATGTCTCGGATGCTCTCGGCGCCCACCTCGGCAATCGCCTCGTTGACCGCCGCCTCGGTCTCCGCCTGGGAAAGCTGCTGCGGCAGGAACTCCTCGATCACCTTCACCTCGGCCAGCTCGCGCTCGGCAAGATCGAGCCGCCCGCCTTCCTCGTAGGCCCGTGCGCTCTCCTGGCGCTGCTTGACCATCTTGCCCAGGATGCCCAGCACCTCGGCATCGGTCACGCCCGCCTCACCGGCGCCGTTCTCGCCCCGTGCGGCGATGTCCTTGTCCTTGATCGCGGCGTTGATCAGGCGCAGCGTCGAGAGGCGGTCGGCCTCCTTGGCCTTCATCGCCTCCTTCAGCGCCGTGGCGACGCGGGTGCGGATATCCATGCAGTCCATTTCCCTGTTTGCGCCCGCCGCGCGATGAGTGGGTGCGCGTCCCCCGGGCCAGACAAGGGCGCACCCTAAGCGGCCCGGCGGCGCGGGGCAAGCAGGGCGCAGGGGGACGCCACGGAAACAGCCCGTTTCACGCCGCCGCCTCCCCCGCCCGGCATGGGCCTCGCGCGCGCCAGGCACCGGCCAGACACCGGCCAGGCACCGGCCAGGCACCGGCCCAAAACCCGCCCCACAGCGGGTTGACGCCCCCTCCCCGCCGCCCTAGACACGGGCGGATTTGCCTTGCCCCGAAGGAGTCGCGCCCATGCCCAGCCAGCCCAGACCCACCGCCTGCCTCGCCCTCGCCGATGGCACGCTGTTCTACGGACAAGGCTTCGGGGCAACCGGCGTGCGCACCGCCGAGCTGTGCTTCAACACCGCGATGACCGGCTACCAGGAGATCATGACCGACCCTTCCTACGCGGGCCAGATCGTGACCTTCACCTTCCCCCATGTCGGCAATGTGGGCGTGAACCCCGAGGATGACGAAACCGCCGATCCGGTGGCCGAGGGCATGGTGGTCAAATGGGATCCGACCGAGCCGTCGAACTGGCGCGCCGCCGAGAAGCTCCAGGGCTGGCTCGAAAAGCGCGGCCGGGTGGGCATCGGCGGGCTCGATACCCGGCGGCTGACCCGCGCCATCCGCCAGCAGGGCGCCCCCCACGTGGCGCTCGCCCACGACCCCGAGGGCAATTTCGACATCGAGGCGCTGATCGCCGCCGCCCGCGGCTTTCCCGGTCTCACCGGGCTCGACCTCGCGAAAGACGTGACCTGCGCCCAATCCTACCGCTGGGACGAGATGCGCTGGGCCTGGCCTGAGGGCTTCACCCGCCGCGAGGGGCCCGGCCACAAGGTGGTGGCCATCGACTACGGCGCCAAGCGCAACATCCTGCGCTGCCTCGCCTCGGCGGGCTGCGACGTGACCGTCCTGCCCGCCACCGCCACCGCCGAGGAGGTGCTGGCCCATGCGCCCGAGGGCGTGTTCCTCTCCAACGGCCCGGGCGATCCGGCGGCGACCGGCGAATACGCCGTGCCGATGATCAAATCGGTGCTCGAAAAGGACATCCCGGTCTTCGGCATCTGCCTCGGCCACCAGATGCTGGCGCTGGCGCTCGGGGCGCGGACCATCAAGATGAACCACGGCCACCACGGCGCCAACCACCCGGTGAAAGACCTCACCACCGGCAAGGTCGAGATCACCTCGATGAACCACGGCTTCACCGTCGACAGCCAGACCCTCCCCGCCGGGGTGAAGGAAACCCACGTCTCGCTCTTCGACGGCTCCAACTGCGGCATCGCCGTCGAAGGCCGCCCGGTGTTCTCGGTGCAATACCACCCCGAGGCCAGCCCCGGCCCGCAAGACAGCTTCTACCTCTTCGAGCGCTTCGCGGCGGCGATGAAGGAGAAGGTGGCCGTCTGACGCGCCCCCGGCGCGGCGTTTCGGCGCCGCGCCGAGCACTCTTAACAGTTCCTTAACCAATCGGGCGGCAATGTGGCACCGTGGCGGCTGCTGGGCCTCCACGTCTGCCTCCGGGAGTCCGCTGCCAAGCCTGACCCCCGCGGCCACCAGGGGAAGGAACAGCGTGTGTTGAACCCGCTGCCGCAGCGCCGCACCACCGGCGCTGCCGAGTCAGATTTTGGCAGTGCGCTGCGTCTGGTCACGCCGCGGCGCCCGGTCGAGGCCGAGCGGCCCCGGCTCGGCACCGTGCTCGTCGATGCCGGCGTGCTCGCCCCGGCCGACCTGCTCAAGGTCCTGGCCATGCAGCAGCGCGAGGAGGCCCGGCTGGGCGAGATCCTCCTCGCCCACGGCATGATCTCCCAGGCCCAGCTGATGGCGGCCCTGGCCACCCAGTGGCGCGCGCGGGTGATCGACCCCGCCTTCGAGCCGCCCGACCCCCGGCTGGTGGACCGCTACACCCCGGAGCGCTGCCTGCGCGACACCATCTTGCCCTGGCGGCGGCTGGGCTCGCTCACCGTCGTCATCACCGCCCGCCCGCACCTCTTTGCTCGCCACGAGGAGGCCCTCACACGCATGTTCGGGCCGGTCGTCATGGCGCTGGCCCAGGAGCAGGAGGTGTTCCAGGCGGTGCAGCAGATCCGCGCCAAGGCCCTGGTGCGCCGGGCCGAGAGCCGGGTGGCGGAGCCGCTGAGCTGCCGCGAGTTCGTCTCCCGCCGCAAGCAGCGCGTTCTGCTCGCCCTCTGCATCGCCGCGCTGCTCATTGCCCTCGCCGCCCCGCGCCTCGGCTTCGCCCTGCTCACCGGCTGGGCCGTGGCAACGCTGGTGCTGCAGATGGCCCTGAAGGCCACCGCCACCGGGCTGGTCTGGCATGGCCTGCGGGCCGAGGCCCGGGCACGCCGCCGCGCCAGCGCCGACCTCGAGGCCGCGGCCCGCGCCACGCCGCCCGCAGCCCCGCTCGCCCTGGCCTCGGCGCTGCCCGCCTTCAACAGCCGCCGCAGCCGCCCGGCCATCGCCCGGCTGCCGGTGGTCTCGGTCATGGTGCCGCTCTTCCGCGAAGAGCATATCGCCAGCCACCTCATCCAGCGCCTCTCGCGGCTGACCTACCCCAAGGAGCTGCTCGATGTCTGCCTCGTCATGGAGGCCTCCGACGACACCACCCGCCTCACCCTCTCGCGCACGCCCCTGCCCGGCTGGATCCGGGTCATCACCGTGCCGCGCGGCGCGGTGCAAACCAAGCCACGCGCCCTGAACTACGCGCTCGAATTCACCCGCGGCTCCATCGTCGGCGTGTGGGACGCCGAGGATGCCCCCGAGCCGGACCAGATCCACAAGGTCGTGCAGCGCTTCCACGAGCGCCCCGCAGAGGTCGCCTGCCTCCAGGGCGCGCTCGATTTCTACAACGCCGGCACCAACTGGCTGTCACGCTGCTTCGCCGTCGAATACGCCAGCTGGTTCCGCGTCGTGCTGCCCGGTCTCGCCCGGCTCGGCTGGGCCATCCCGCTCGGCGGCACCACGCTGTTCTTCCGCCGCGAGGCGCTCGACGAGATCGGCGGCTGGGATGCCCACAACGTCACCGAGGATGCCGACCTCGGCATGCGGCTCTACCGCATGGGCTACCGCACCGAGCTGATCGAGAGCACCACCTTCGAGGAGGCCAACTGCCGCGCCCTGCCCTGGGTCAAGCAACGCTCGCGCTGGCTCAAGGGCTACGCGCTCACCTGGGCGGTGCACATGCGCAACCCGGCCCGGCTCTGGCGCGACCTCGGGGCCTGGCAGTTCGCCGGGTTTCAGCTGCTGTTCCTCGGCGCGCTGAGCCAGTTCGTCCTCGCGCCCTTCCTCTGGAGCTTCTGGCTGGTGGTGCTGGGCCTCTGGCACCCGCTCTCGGGCTGGATGCCGGGCTGGGCGGTCTGGACCCTGGCGATCACCTTCTTCGCCTCCGAGCTGGTGAACATTGCCACCGGCCTCACCGGCACCCGCCGCGCCGGCCACCCCGCGCTCTACAAATGGGTGCCCACCCTGCACTTCTACTACCCGCTGGGCTCGCTCGCCTCCTACAAGGCGCTCTGGGAGATCGTCACAAAGCCCTTCTACTGGGACAAGACGACCCACGGCCTGCACGCCGAAGACGACGAGCTGGCGCCGATCATCGTGGTGGCCCCGGCCAATGCGCCCGCACCCGCGGCGCTCAATCCTGCGCCGCGTCCAACCTGAGCCGCTGCTCGAAGGCCGCCGAGATGTGCCGGCGCAGCGCCTCTCCGGCGCCCGCCTCATCCCCGGCCGCCAGCGCATCGACGATCGCCTGATGCTCCGCCAGCGCCGCCTCGCCCCGCCCCTCGGCGGCCAGCGAGGTGGTGGCCAGCAGCGCCATCGACCGGTGCACCAGGTCGAGCTGCTGGATCAGAAAGCGGTTGTGGCTGGCCAGGTGGATCTGCCGGTGAAACCGCCGGTTCGAGCGTGAGAGCGCCGCCGGGTCGCTCACCCGCGCCCGGTCGTCCTGCACCATCTGGCCGAGCACCTTGACCTCCTCGGCGGTGGCATGGCGCGCCGCCAGCCTTGCCGCCAGCCCCTCCAGCTCGGCCCGCACGATGTAGAGCTCCGCCAGCGCGTTGTGGTCGAGCGAGGCCACGATCAGGCTGCGCCCGTCGCGCACCAGCATCCCTTGCGTCTCCAGCCGTTGCAGCGCCTCCCGGATCGGCGTGCGCGACACCCCGAAACGGTCGGCCAGTTCGCTCTCCACCAGCCGGTCGCCGGGCTTGTAGGTCCCGTGGTCGATCGCTTCGAGGATCAGCCCGTAGGCGTCTTTCTGCGGGGGCCGTTCACTCGGCATGCGTCGTTCTCCTGTCCCGTCCGGCGAGCCTATGCCCCCGCGCCGCCCCAAGGCAAGCGGGCCTTGCGCCGCACCCCGGCACCACCTAGCGTCCGCCCCATGTCGCATGCCCCCCTCTTCTCCCATGTCGCGGCCTGGGTCTTCGACCTCGACAACACGCTCTACCCGCCCGAGGCCCGGCTCTTCGACCAGATCGAGGTGCGGATGACCGCCTGGGTGATGGAGGCGCTGGGCATCGAGGAGCCCGAGGCCAACGCGCTGCGCAAGAAGTACTGGGCCGAATACGGCACCACCCTCGCCGGGCTGATGGAGGTGCACGGGCTCGACCCGGCGCCCTACCTCACCCATGTCCATGACATCTCGCTCGACCATCTCCAGGCGGATGACGCGCTCGCCGCCGCCATCGCCGCCCTGCCCGGCCGAAAGTTCGTCTATACCAATGGCTCCCGGTCCTACGCCGAGCGGGTGATCGCCGCCCGCGGGCTCTCGGGCCTCTTCGACGAGGTCTTCGGGGTCGAGCACGCGGGCTTCCGGCCCAAGCCCGAGCGCGCCGCCTTCGAGGCCGTCTTCGCCCGCGCGGGGCTCGACCCGACCCGCGCCGCCATGTTCGAGGACGACCCCCGCAACCTCGCCGCGCCGCACGCGATGGGCATGCGCACGGTCCACGTCGCGCCCGAGCGGCTGGAGGCCCCGCACATCCATCACCACACCAGCGACCTGACCGGATTTCTGACCCTGCTCTGATGCACCGCCCGGTGGGTTAACCTCTCGCCGTCTTGCAAAAATGCCGTATGCATCGGTTGTGCATGGGTTGTGTATCGGTTGTGCCCTGTGGCATTGTTGCGGTTAACGGCTGTTTCGGCCGCGCGTACCTGCATTTCTGCAAAACCCCCACCTGCGCCGATCCGCCCTCTTGGCAATCGCCCCCCGCGCGCCCTAAATCCCCGTCATGACACGGGAAACCACCGATATCCTGATCGCCGGGGCCGGCATCGCCGGCCTCACCGCCGCCGCCTGCTTCGGCCAGGCCGGATACCGCGTGACCCTCGCCGCGCCCGCCCCGCCGAGGCGCGACAAAACGCAAGGAGATCAACGCTCTACCGCATTTCTTGACCCCGCCATCGCGCTCTTCTCCGAGGCCGGCCTCTGGGCCCGGCTCGCCCCCCATGCCCAGCCCCTGCAAGAGCTCCATATCACCGACACGACCGGCTGGCCCCCCCGCACCCGCGACTCCCGCGCCTTCCGTTCCGACGCCCCCGGCACGCCCCCTCTGGCGCAGAACCTGATGAACTGGCGCATCGCCGATGTGCTGCTCAACGCTCTGGAATCGCTCCCGAATGTAGCTCTCCATTGGGGCGCCGGCTTTGCCTCCATGGTCACCCGCGAGCGCGAGGCACTGGTCCGGCTGACCGATGACAGCAGCCTCCGCGCCCGCCTCGTCATCGGTGCCGACGGGCGCGACAGCGCGGTGCGCGAAACCGCCGGAATCACGGCCGAAATCTCGCGTTTCGGGCAAAAGGCCCTGGCCTTTTCCGTCACCCACCCCGAGCCGCACCGCGACATCTCCACCGAGGTCTACAACCAGGGCGGCCCTTTCACCCTCATCCCGCTGCCGGACGAGGATGGCACCCCCACCTCCGCCGTCGTCTGGATGAACCCCGGACCCGAGGCCCTGCGTCTGCAAGCCCTTGACGCAGAGGCCTTTTCCGCCGAGGCCACCACCCGCTCCGCCGGGCTCCTGGGCCCGCTCACCCTCGCCTCTCCGCGCGCGGTCTTCCCGATCATCACGCTGCGCTCCAGGGCGCTGACCGCCCAGCGCACCGCGCTCATCGCCGAGGCCGCCCATGTGATCCCGCCGATCGGTGCGCAGGGGCTCAACACCTCGCTGAACGATCTCGCAGCCCTCCTGAAGAGCGCCACGCCAGACGCCCTCGGCTCCCGGCAACACCTTGATCGCTACGAAAATTCTCGCGCCCGCGACGTGGCCGCGCGGGTTGCCGCCATCGGCTTCTACAATCGCCTCACCCGCTCCGGCCTGCCGCCGCTGCAATCGCTCCGGCTCTCCGGCCTCAAGGCCGTGGCCGACCTGCCGCCGCTCCGCCGTGCAGTAATGAAGGCAGGGATGGGCGGTTAACCCGCCCTTAGGGTTCAGGCGATAACCTTGTCGAGAACCCGCTCGAGCCGTCCGAGCGTCGCCTCAACGTCCGCCAGCTTGTCGAGCCCGAAGAGCCCGATGCGGAAACTCCTGTAGTCGGCGCCTTCGTCCACCATCAGCGGCACGCCCGCGGCAATCTGCACGCCCTCGGCGGCAAAGGCGCGGCCGGTCTGCAACTCCGGGTCGTCGGTGTAAACCACCACCACGCCCGGCGCGCCAAAGCCTTCTGCGGCCACGCTCTTCAGGCCCTTTTCGGCCATCAGCGCCCGCGCCCCGTCGCCCAGCGCCTGCTGCGCGGCCTTCACCGTGTCGAAGCCCTTCGCCTCGGTCTCCTTCAGCGCATCGCGGAACACCCGCAGCGCATCGGTCGGCATTGTCGCGTGGTAGGCATGGCCCCCCGCCTCATAGCTCTGCATGATCGCCAGCCACTTGCCGAGATCGGCGGCAAAGCTGTCGGACTTGGATTCCGCCACCTTCTCCTCCGCCCGCGCCGAGAGCATCACCAGCCCGGCAGAAGGCGGCGCCGACCAGCCCTTCTGCGGCGCCGAGATCAGCACGTCCACCCCGGTCGCCTCCATGTCGACCCAGATGCAGCCCGAGGCGATGCAGTCGAGCACCATCAGCCCGCCAACCTCATGAACTGCCTTGGACATTTCGCTGATGTAATCATCCGGCAGGATCATCCCGCTCGCCGTCTCGACATGGGGCGCAAACACCAGAGCCGGCGCCTCGGCCCTGATCCGGGCCACCACCTCCTCGACCGGCGCGGGCGCAAAGGCCGCGGTCACGTCGTTGCCCTCGCGCCGGGCCTTCATCACGATCTCCTCGGCCGGAATCCCGCCCGCCGCAAAGATCTGGCTCCAGCGGTAGGAGAAGAACCCGTTGCGCACCACCAGCACGGTTTCGCCCTTGGCCAGCTGCCGCGCCACGGCCTCCATCGCATAGGTGCCGCCGCCCGGCACCACGGCCACGGCATGGGCGTTGTAGCAGGCTTTCAGCCCGGCCGAGATGTCTCGCATGACGCCCTGAAAGGCCTTGCTCATATGGTTCAGCGAGCGGTCGGTGAAGACCACCGAGAACTCCAGCAGTCCGTCCGGGTCGATATCTCCGCGCAAGGCACTCATGGCTGTCTCTCCCTTGTCCGTGCGCCCCTAGCTAACCCTGCCGCGCCGAGAATCAAAGTCCCGCTCCTCATTGGTCCTGCAAATACCCCGGGGTGCGTGGCGGAGCCCCGCTCATCCCCCGATCGGCCCCGGGCGCCGCTCTTCGGTGAGCAGCACGTTGGCCTCCACGTTGCCCACGCCGGGCAGCGCCATGATCCGCCGCCGCAGCACCCGCTCAAAGTCGGCCAGGTCGCGCGCCGTCACCCGCAGCCGGTAGTCGTAGAGCCCCAGCACGTGTTCCACCGTCTGCACTTCGGGGATGGCGCTCACGGCCCGCTCGAAATCTTCGAGCGATATCCGGCCCTTGGTCGCGAGCTTCACGCCAAGAAACACCGTCACGCCGAAGCCCAGCCTTTCCGCGTCGAGCCTGAGCCTCTGCCCCGAGATCGCTCCCGCCTCGCGCAGCCGCTTGATCCGCCGCCAGGCCGCCGGTTGCGAGAGCCCCAGCCTGCGCCCGACCGCGCCCGCCGACTGGCGGCCATCGGCCTGCAAGGCCCTCAGGATTTCCCAGTCGAGCTCGTCCAGCGTCATACCGGCAGCGCCTCCTGCACCTTGATGCGGCTCACATGCATCAGCGCCTCGATGTCGGCGATATGCGGCAGCGCCATGATCTTCCGGCGATAGACCTGCGTCCAATGGCCCATGTCGCGGGCGATCACTTCGAGCCGCACGTCGACCCGTCCCAGAAAGGTCTGAATCTCCGTCACCTCCCTCACCGCGCGCGCGGCTTCAAGGAATTCGTCAAAGGCGCGTGGCAGGGTCTTGTCGAGCGTCACCCGCAGCGAGACCCGGACGGCAAAGCCCAACGTCTCCCAGTCGATCACCGCCTCCTGACCGCGGATCACGCCCTCGCGCTCCATCCGCTCCACCCGCCGCCAAGCCTGCTGCGGCGAGAGCCCGACCCGCTCGGCCAGTTCTGCGGCCTTCAGCGTGGGTTCGGCCTGGAGCTGCCGGAGGATGCGCCTGTCGTGATCGTCAAGCATGATAATCCCGCTCATCTGGCAAATGACGAATGACTATTTCTCAAATGGGGCGAAAAACGTCAACTCCAACCCTCCCGCCCGCGCCGCACCACCGCTACAACCCGCCGCAATGAAACCACTCCCGGAGGGACAGACATGCGCGTGTATTATGACCGCGATTGCGACATCAACCTGATCAAGGACAAGAAGGTGGCCATCCTCGGCTACGGCTCCCAGGGCCACGCCCATGCGCTCAACCTGCGCGACTCGGGCGCCAAGAACCTTGTCGTCGCCCTGCGCGAAGGCTCCCCCTCGGCCAAGAAGGCCGAAGGCGAAGGCCTCAAGGTCATGGGCATCGCCGAAGCCGCCGCCTGGTGCGACCTGCTGATGTTCACCATGCCCGACGAGCTTCAGGCCGAGACCTGGAACAAATACGTCAAGGACAACATCAAGCCCGGCGCCGCCATCGCCTTCGCCCACGGCCTCAACGTGCACTTCGGCCTGATCGAGGCGCCCGCCGAGGTCGACGTGATCATGATGGCCCCCAAGGGCCCCGGCCACACCGTGCGCGGTGAATATGCCAAGGGCGGCGGCGTGCCCTGCCTCGTGGCCGTGCACAACGATGCCTCCGGCAAGGCGCTCGAGATCGGCCTCTCCTACTGCTCCGCCATCGGCGGCGGCCGGTCGGGCATCATCGAGACCAACTTCCGCGAAGAGTGCGAAACCGACCTCTTCGGCGAGCAGGTCGTGCTCTGCGGCGGCCTCGTCGAGCTGATCCGCATGGGCTTCGAAACCCTCGTCGAGGCGGGCTATGCCCCCGAGATGGCCTATTTCGAGTGCCTCCACGAGGTGAAGCTGATCGTGGACCTGATCTACGAGGGCGGCATCGCCAACATGAACTACTCGATCTCGAACACCGCCGAGTATGGCGAATACGTCAGCGGCCCGCGCATCCTGCCCTACGACGAGACCAAGAAGCGCATGAAAGAGGTGCTGGACGATATCCAGCGCGGCAAGTTCGTCCGCGACTTCATGCAGGAAAACGCCGTCGGCCAGCCCAACTTCAAGGCCACCCGCCGGATCAACGACGAGCACCAGATCGAGGCCGTGGGCGAAAAGCTCCGCGCCATGATGCCCTGGATCTCCGCCGGCAAGATGGTCGACAAGTCGCGCAACTGAGGCGCGGCCCGAACCGGCCTGTGCAAGACCGAGCAACCCCGGCCACCGCGCCGGGGTTGTCTCTTCCGGGAGAGCAGGATGAACGTGCAAGCCCCTGACATCACGGCCCGAAGCTGGGCGATGATCGCCACCCTCGGCGTGGTCTGGGGCGGCACCTTCATGGTGCAGAGCCTGGCGCTGCAAACCACGGCGCCCTTCTGGGTCGCCGCGGCGCGGGTCAGCTTTGCGGCGCTTCTCACGGCGCTGGTCTGGCGGCTGAGGGGCGGGCGCATGTTCACCACCCCGGTCACCGACTGGCCCCGCCTCACCCTCGTGGCGCTGCTGTCCTCGGCCATTCCCTTCATGTGCCTGAGCTGGGGCCAGCAATTCGTGCCCTCGGCCTTCGCCGGGGTCTCCATGGCCAGCGTGACGCTCTTCATCCTCCCGCTCGCCCACCTGTTCCTTCCTGGCGAGCGGATGACCCTGCGCCGCACGGCGGGCTTTCTGCTCGGCTTCGCGGGGGTTGCGGCGCTGATCGGGCCCGAGGCGCTTTCGGCCACGGGCACCGCAAACGAGAGCTGGGGCCGCGCGGCCTGCCTGGCGGCGGCGGGCTGCTATGCCGTCTCCTCTGTGATGATGCGCCGCCTGCCTCCGATCGACCCCATCGGCCTCACCTTCGCCACCGTGGCCATCGGCGCGCTCTTCGTCATCCCCGTGGCGGCTCTCGTGCACGGCGCGCCCTCCAACCCGGGCACGAACGGGCTGCTGATGCTCGCCCTGCTAGGCCTGGTGCCCACCGCCGGGGCCAACCTGCTGCGCATCCTGGTGATCCGTTCCGCCGGCCCGGTGTTCATGAGCCTCACAAACTACCTGGTGCCGCTCTGCTCCATCCTCTTCGGCTGGCTGATCCTCTCCGAGGATCTGCCCGGCTCGCTCTTTCTCGGCATGGCGCTGATCCTCTCCGGCGTGTTCCTCAGCCAATGGGGCGCGCTCACCCGGCTGTTCCGCCGCCCGTGAGCGCAGGCGCACAAGGAGCAGGGCCGGGTCGCACATTGATATAATATAACGCCGCCCCCATCTGCCCCGCATGACCAACCTTCATGTGAGCACCAGAGAGGGCCTGCCATCCGAGATGCAGACCCTCCTTCGGGCCACCCCGCGCGATACCTGGCCGGGGCACCCGAACTTCGCCGCCTCCGTCGCCAAGTGGATGGGGGCTCACCAGATGTTCCGCGATCTCGCCCGGGTCACCCGGGAAGATACGGAGAGCTACATCGACACCACGATGGACGATGACGCCTTCACCCGCTCCCTCGCCCGCTTCGGCGACCGGTTGGTGCGCAACCTCCACGGCCACCACGCCTGGGAGGATCAGCGGTTCTTTCCCGAGCTGAACCGGGCGGACGCGCGGTTCGAGGAAGGGCTGGAGATGCTGGAGGCCGACCATGTCGAGATGGACGCCCTGCTGGAGCGGTTCACCCGCAAGGGCAACCGGATCATCCAGCTCGCCCACCTGGACCCCGGCCAGATGCAGGAGGAGGCGCGCGGCTTCCATGACGAGGCCGTTGCCGCCGAGGCCTTTCTTGCCCGGCATCTCACCGACGAGGAAGACCTCGTGGTGCCGATCATCCTGCACCACAAGCTGCGCGGCTGAGGCGCAGCCCCGGGCCTGCCCCTTCCGGCAGGCCCGGTCGCGGCTCAGGCCGCCGGGTCCAGCCTGTAGTCGGCATCGACCTGGGGCGCCATCGTGCACCAGCTCTCGCCATTCCAGACCCAATGGGCCTCACGGGTTTCGGCTTTCAGCACCACCCGATCGGCGGAGAGGTCCAGAAGCTCCGCAGGCATCAAGCTGAGAAAGAGGTAGAGGGCTTCGGTGGTCAGACACATGGGATCGCTCCTCGCTGCTCGCGTTGGCCTCCCTGCGTGCAACCTGCGCCCTTTCTGCGGTGCGGCATACAGGGCCGCACCACCGCGCAGTGTGTCCCTTCGAATTAACAGGAAATTCCGACCATTTTGTGACCGCACCGCCCAGGCAATAGGCAGGTCAGGCCGCGCTGGCGGCCTCCACCTCGGCGACGATGCCATCGACGACGCGCTTCAGCAGCCCCTCGTCCTCGCATTCCGCCATCACCCGGATCAGCGGCTCGGTGCCGCTCTTGCGGATCAGCAGCCGCCCCTTGCCGGCCAGCTCGGCCTCCGCCGCTTCCAGCCGGGCCTTCACCTGTGCGGCCTCCAGCGGGTCCTGGCCCGCCGCATAGCGCACGTTCTTCAGCATCTGCGGCACCGGCTCGAAGCTGCGCGCCAGCGCGCTCGCCCGCTGGCCCGTGGCCACCATCGCGGCCAGAAACTGGATGCCCGCCAGCAGCCCGTCGCCGGTGGTGGCGTAATCGGTCATCACGATATGCCCCGACTGCTCGCCGCCCAGGTTGAACCCGCCCGCACGCATCCGCTCCACCACGTAGCGGTCGCCCACGCCGGTGCGCTCCAGCCGCAGGCCGCGCCCTTCCAGAAACCGCTCCAGCCCGAGGTTGCTCATCACCGTGGCCACCAGGGCGCCGCCCTTCAGCAGGCCCAAGTCGCCCCAGCGCGCCGCCAGAAGCGCCATCACCTGGTCGCCGTCGGCAATCGCGCCGGTCTCGTCGATGATCATCACCCGGTCGGCGTCGCCATCCAGGCAGATGCCCACGTCGGCCCCATGGGCCACCGCCGCCGCCGCCGCCGCCTGGGGCGAGGTCGAGCCGCAGTTGTCGTTGATGTTGTACCCATTGGGCGACACGCCCAGCGGCACCACCTCGGCGCCCAGCTCCCAGAGCACCTCGGGCGCGGTCCGGTAGGCCGCGCCATTGGCGCAATCCACCACCACCTTCAGCCCGGCCAGCGAGGCCCCGACCGGAAAGCTCGCCTTGGCGCGCTCGACATAGCGGAAGCGCCCGTCGTCGATCCGCCGGGCCCGGCCGATGTTGTCGGCCGCCGCCGGCTCCACGCCGCGCTCCACCAGCCTCTCGATCTCCTCCTCGGCCTCGTCCGAAAGCTTGAACCCGTCCGGCCCGAAGAACTTGATCCCGTTGTCATGGGCCGGGTTGTGCGAGGCGGAGATCATGATCCCCAGGTCGGCGCGCATCGAGCTGGTCAGGTAGCCCACCGCCGGCGTCGGCACCGGGCCGAGCAGCAGCACGTTCATCCCCGTGGAGGTGAGCCCCGCCGTCAGCGCGTTCTCGAACATGTAGCCCGAGAGCCGCGTGTCCTTGCCGATCACCACCCGGTGGCCGTTGGAGCCGTCGCGGCGAAAGTAGCGGCCCGCCGCCGCGCCCAGCTTCAGCGCCATCTCGGCGGTCATCGGCGCCTCGTTGGCCTTGCCGCGCACCCCGTCGGTTCCAAACAGCGTCCTGCCCATCTCGGCCCCCTCACATGCCCCACTGCGCGGCGGCGAGCCTCAGGCCCTGCCGGGTCTCCCGCGCATCGTGCACCCGTAATAGCTGCACCCCCTGCCCGGCGGCAAGCACGGCCAGCGCGAGGCTGCCCGGCATCCGCTCCGCCGCCACCTCGGCCGCGCCGATGGTGCCGATGAACCGCTTGCGGCTGACCCCCAGCAGCACCGGGCACCCCAGCCCGTGAAAGAGCGAGAGCCGCCCGAGCAGCGCGAGGTTGTGCTCCAGCCGCTTGCCGAAGCCGATGCCCGGGTCCACCACGATCCGGGCGCGGTCGATCCCCGCCGCCTCCGCCGCCGCCACGCGGGCGGCAAGGTGGTCATAGACGTCGAGCAGCACGTCGGTATAGCGCGGGTCGTCCTGCATGGTCTCGGGGCGGCCCTGGGCATGCATCAGGCAGATCGGCACGCCCGCCTCCGCCGTCACCCGAGCGATCCCGGGGTCGAACAGCATGGCCGACACATCGTTGATCATGTCCGCGCCCGCAGAGAGGGCAGTGCGCGCGACCTCGCCCTTGCGGGTATCGACGGAGATCGGCGTGCCGCAGCCCGACTCCCGCAGCGCCGCAATCACCGGCACCACCCGGCGGGTCTCTTCTTCTATCGAAACTTCCTCGGCCCCCGGGCGTGTGCTCTCTCCGCCGATGTCGAGCAGGTCGGCCTCCGCGGCCAGCGCCAGGCCGTCTTCCACCTCGCGCCCGAAGTGGCTGCCCCCGTCCGAAAAGCTGTCGGGCGTGAGGTTCAGAATGGCCATCACGCGGGGCGCATCCATCGACAGCCCCGCCACCGGCGCGCGGGGGGCGGTGAGCGGGGCCAGCTCCTGCGCCGTCAGCGCCTGCACCGGCAGCACGGCCGGCGGGGCCTCGCGCGAGAGCACCTCGACCCGGTCGAACCAGCACCAGCCGCCCGCCAACGTCACCGCGCCCTCGGGACGGGCCGGGTCCACCTGCACCAGCGGGCGGACATACCTCATTTCGCCAGTTCCCGGGCAATCCAGTCCGCGAGCGCCTCGGGGCGCGGCTCCGGCGGCTCCACGGCGGCCAGCACCAGCCGGGACGGCGCCCAGAAGGCCGGGATCCCCTGGGCCGCGCAAAAGCCTATCTCGGTGCGCGACGCGACCACGCGCGCGCCTTCCACCGCCTCCGCCGCGATCCAGGCGGCCTGCTCCATCGCCAGCAGCATCACCCGGCCCTTCGCCTCCTCGCCCCGCGCCTTCGGCACATATCCGGGGGTCACCACGTAGAGCACGGGCCCCTCGGCAGGCGGCACGGCGGAGCCCAGCACCATCAGGCAGACTTCGGGCACGGCGGCCGGCAGCGCCACAGGCTCCACCTCGCCCCTCACCCTGAGCGCCTCGACGCCCAGCACGAAGGCGCCGCGCTCCAGCTTGTCGATCCGCACCGCCATGCGGGCGACCCTCGGCTCCGAGAAGACCCGCGCGGCGATCCGGTCGACCAGCGTTTCCAGCAGATCGACCCGGCCCTCGGCCAGCGAGGCATCGACCGCGCCGATCAGCGTGTCGTAGCTCACCACCCTGTCCACATCGTCGCCGGCGGGCTCGCCGGTCACCTCGGCATGGACCTCGAAGCAGAGCTTCTGCACCAGTCCGCGCTCGTCGGCAAAGGCGCCGATCTCCACGTCGCGGTAGAGCTCCCGAAGGGCGATCACGTCACGCGGCGCGTGAACGGAAAAGGCGAGGCCGGTTTCATCCATGCCTCGCCTCATTCCATGACCAGCGTCCGAGTTCAATGGCGCCGGAGCGCCGTCAGATGACCCGCACCTGGGCGCCGATCGGGGTCAGCTCGAAGAGCTCCGCGATCAGCTCGTTGTAAGTGCCGATGCAGCCCGAGGACGACCGGCGGCCGATCTTGCGGGTGTCGTGGGTGCCGTGGATCAGGTAGGCGGGCCAGCCGAGATACATCGCGTGGGTGCCCAGCGGGTTGTCGGGGCCCGGCGGCATGTAGTGCAGGCTGGGGTCGCGCTTCATCATCGAGGGAGTCGGCGTCCAGTCCGGGCCAACCTTCTTGCGCACCACCTCGGTGTAGCCGGTGCGCTTGAGGTCGTCGGTCATCGGCACCGAGGTCGGGTAGACCTTGTAGACCGAGCCGTCGCCCGACCAGAAGTGCAGCGCGCGGCTGATCGTGTCGCAGACGATCGAGGCCTTGCCCAGTTCGCTGAAGTGATTGCGCCAGTCCTGCGAGGAGAAGCTCGAGGCATTGCGGCGCACCTGCTGCTGGCGGCTGGCGGACATCGGGTCGATCTCCTCGGCCCAGCTGATGGCGGGGGCGGCAGCGAGTGCGGCACTGCCGGCAAGAAGGCGTCGTCTGGAAATCATGGGATCAGGACCTCTGTCGCGGTTCGTCGTTTGGACCCGACCTGCCATGTGCAGCACGGGGGTTCTACTCACATATTAGTGAAACTGCATGCAACATGGCAACGTTGCGCCGATGTCATGCCGCAACGTCCGGGGCCGGGCCTCAGCCCCGGTAGAAGCTGTGCACACCGATCTGCGCCGTGCGCTTGAACTTGCGCGACCACGACGGGCGCACCGCGTTGGTGTGGTAGTAGGTCGCGCCGTTGGTGAGCGTGCGCGGCGCGCCGTTCAGCATCAGCCAGGCGACCTTGGCCACCCGCTCGTAGGCGCCGCGTTCGCGGATCGCGTCGGAGTAGCCGTCGCAGGTGTAGGTGAACTGGCACTGGTACTTGCGCCCGGTGCCCTGGTGGATCACGCCGCAGACCGAGCCGGGAAAGGCACGGGAGCTGACCCGGTTCAGGATCACCTCGGCCACGGCGAACTGGCCCTTGATCGTCTCGCCGCGGGCCTCGTGGTAGAGCGCCTCGGCCAGGCACGACCATTCGGACCCGCCGGAGGTGACGCGCGGCTGGCTGTCGATCCAGCCTGCGCTGTATTTCACGTCGATGCTGCCGGGGGTGCCGTAGGTGCCGCGTGGTGCCGTCGCCAGACGTTTGATCCGCTTGCCGCCCACGGCCTCGAAGGCCTTCCGCTCCTGCCCGAGCAGCGCGTCCAGCTGCCGGTCGAGTCCCGGATCCACCGGGGCTGAGGCCTCGATCACGGCGGTCGGCGCCGTCGAAGTCGACATCACGGTTTCGGCGTGGGCGGGGGCGGCCGCGGTGGTCAGGCTCAACAGGGCCACGGCCAGCGCGGGCAAAGTCCGGCGGGGGTTCAGCATTGTCTTCTCGTATTCGCAGCACGTCCCAGGCTCGTGCCAAGCCGAAGCGGCGCTTATCGGAAGAAATGTGCGGGAGTCTACCCTTCCGCCCTTGACGCGGGGTAATCGGCGCAGTTCTGCGCATATTGTTGCCGGAACGTGGCCAATCGGCCCCATTTGTTTCTTAAAAAAACCTTAATGAAGCCCGGAGGCTGCCTCACCAAGTTCATCCCGAATCGCCAGATGCGCCGCCGCAAGCCGCGCGACCGGCACCCGGAAGGGCGAGCAGGAGACGTAGTCGAACCCGGCCGCCCGGCAGAAGGCGATGGTGTCGGGGTCGCCGCCATGCTCGCCGCAGACCGAGAGGGTCACGCCGGGCCGCGCCGCCCGCGCCCGCTCGGCCCCCAGCATCAGCAGCTCGCCCACGCCCTCCTGGTCGAGGGTGTGAAACGGGTCTTCGGGAAACACCTGTTGCTGCACGTAGGCCCCCATGAACTTGCCCGCGTCGTCGCGGCTCAGGCCATAGGTCATCTGGGTCAGGTCGTTGGTGCCGAAGCTCAGAAAGGTCGCGTGCCCGGCAATGTCGCCCGCCCGCAAGGCCGCGCGCGGGGTCTCGACCATCACGCCCAGCCGGTAGTCGAACGACGCCCCGGTCTCGTTCTTCACAGCCGCCGCCACCCCGTCGATCCGGGTCTTCAGCAGCTCCACCTCGCGGCGCGCGGAGACCAGCGGCAGCATGATCTCGGGCACCACATGGGCGCCCTTGCGGCCCACCGCCACCGTGGCCTCGAAGATCGCGCGGGCCTGCATGTCGTAGATCTCGGGCACGGTCACGCCCAGCCGCACGCCGCGCAGGCCCAGCATCGGGTTGAACTCGGCCATCGCCTCGACCCGGTGCATCACGTCGCTCACCGGCAAGCTCAGCGCCTCGGCCAGCGCACGGGCGCCCTCCCGGTCCGACGGCAGGAACTCGTGCAGCGGCGGGTCGAACAGCCGGATGCACACCGGCTGGCCGACCATGATCCCGAAGAGCTGGGTAAAATCCTCGCGCTGCATCGGCAAGAGCTGGTCGAGCGCGGCGCGGCGATCCTCCTCGGTGTCGGCAAAGATCATCTCGCGCATGACCATCATGCGCCCCTCTTCGAAGAACATGTGCTCGGTCCGGCAGAGGCCAATGCCCTCGGCCTTGAACATCCGCGCCGTCTGCGCATCGGCCGGCGTGTCGGCATTGGCCCGAATGCCGATGTCGCGCGCCGCATCGGCCCAGTCGAGCAACGACTGAAAGCTGTCGTCCAGCGCCGGCTCCAGCATCTCCACCTCGCCCGCGAGCACCTCGCCCGTCGAGCCGTCGATGGTGACGAGGTCGCCCTCCTTCAGCACCCGCCCGTCCAAGGTGCGCAGGGTCTTCTTGGAGGTCGAGAGCCGGATGCCGCTGGCGCCCACGATGCAGGGCAGCCCGAGGCCCCGGGCGATCACTGCCGCGTGGGAGGTCATGCCGCCGCGCTCGGTCAGGATGCCGTTGGCCACATGCATCCCGCGAATGTCTTCCGGCGTGGTCTCGCGCCGCACCAGCACGCAGGGCTCGCCCTGGGCGGCATGGGACTGCGCCGCATGGGCCGAGAACACCAGCTTGCCGATGGCGCCGCCGGGGCTGGCGGCAATGCCGCGCACCACCACGTCGCGCCGGGCCTTCGGGTCCACCTGCGGGTGCAGAAGCTCGGGCAGCGCCCGCGGCTCGACCCGCATCACTGCCTCCTCGCGGCTGATGATGCCCTCCTCGGCCAGCCCCACGGCGATCTTCAGCGCCGCCCGCGGGCTGCGGCTCACCCGCACCGCATCCAGCACCCGCAACTTGCCGCGCTCCAGCGTGAACTCGATCTCCATCTCCTCGCGCAGCCGCGCGCGGCAGATGTCGGCCATCTCGTTGAGCCGCTCCAGGATCTCGGGCTGCTCGGCCTCCAGCGACGGTCCGCGCGGATCGTTCAGCAGGTAGAGCGCCCCGCCACCCGCCTCCAGCGCATCGCGCAGGAAGCTCTGGCGCAGGTAGCGTCCGGAGACCCGGCGCAGGCCGGTCACCTGGTCGACGAAGCGGATCACCCCCGAGCCGCTCTCGCCCGGCCCCACGCCCAGCGCCATCTCCTGCACCACGAGGCCGAGCCCCGCATCGGGCGGCGCGCCGCGCGCCTGTCGCAGCAGCCGCGCCGTGGTGCCCTCCCAGGCCCGCGCCATCGAGCGCAGCACCTCGAGCAGCTGCACCTCCGCATCCTGCGGAAACGGCTCGTCGGCCTCTTCCTCGTAGATGATCAGCGCCTGCTTCAGCCGCTCCGTCGGGTCGGCCTCGGTCAGGTCGAAGGCATCGGCATCGAGCCGCGCCACATGCACCGCGTAGCTTTGGAGAAACCGCAGGTAGAGCATCGAGGCGGCGTCTTCGCCGTGGGATTGGCTCAGCTCCAGGTGCCGCCGGTCGTTCATGCCGATGTTCAGGATCGCGCCGGGCCCGCCCCAGTCCGGGTCCTGGCTGGAGGGGCGCACGCAGAGCAGGGAGCGGTCGCCGAACACGGCCAGCAGCTGCGCCACGTCAAACCCCTGCCCCGAAGCCAGCCCCTTCACCGCCCCGAACGACAGCGCCACCGTGTGCGGCACCGGCAGGCCCAGCCGGATCAGCCGCTGCAGGCATTTCGCGCGGCCGCCATGAGTCGCCGACGCCATCGTCGCTGTGGCGGTAATCTCGGTAAAACCGGCGATCTGGGTTGGTTTCTGCAACGCAGCAATCCTTTCTGTGGTGCAGAATACGCCGATCGGCGAGTCGGGCAAGTGTGACGTTAGAGTGACGCCGGCGCGAAGACCAACCCGACCAAGGGCTTAACCCTCCAGCCGCGACAAATCCGCCACCTTGCCGCAGGTTTCGCGGATGCGGTGCAGCAGGTTCAGCCGGTTCCGCCGCAGAATATCGTTCTCGGCGTTCACCTGCACCTTGTCGAAGAAGGCGTCGATGGGCGCCCTGAGCGCCGCCATCCGCGCCATCGCGGCGGCAAAGTCCTCGGCCTCGAGCGCGCTGGCGATCGCAGGCTCGGCGGCATCCAGCGCCGCGAAAAGCGCTTGTTCCTCAGGCCCTTCCGCCAGCTTGGCATCCGGCCCGAAGGAATATTCCACCCCATCGGCCGCCTCGGCCTGGGTGAGGATGTTGTTGGCCCTCTTGAACCCCTGCACAAGGTTCTCCCCGTCCTCCGTGCCAAGCAAGGCCTGCACCGCCTCCGCCCGCTTCACCAGCAGCGTCAGATCATCCTTGCCCGGCATCGCCAGGCAGGCGTCGATCACGTCATGCCGGATACCCTGATCGCGCAGATGCACCTTCAGGCGGTCGTGGAGGAAGGCGAGGAGGTCGTCGGCAAGCCCTTCGGCCTTGTGTTCGGATTGGCCGATCACCTCAGCGAGCGCGAGCCGCAGCCCATTCCCCAGCACCAACCGGATCACCCCCAATGCCGCCCGCCGCAGCGCAAACGGGTCCTTGCTCCCGGTCGGCTTCTCGTCGATCGCCCAAAACCCCGTCAGCGTGTCCAGCTTGTCGGCCAGCGCCACGGCCACCGAGACCGGCGCGGTCGGCACATCGTCCGACGGACCCAGCGGCGAGTAGTGCTCCTGGCAGGCGGCCCCAACCTCGGCAGGCAAACCTGAGGCATCGCTGTAATACCGCCCCATAAGCCCTTGAAGTTCCGGGAATTCAAAGACCATCTCGGACGACAGATCAGCCTTCGCCACCCGCGCCGCCTGCCCGGCCAACTCCTTTTTGGCATCGACCATCGGCGCAAGGCTCTCGGCCAGCGCCGCGATCCGCGCGATCCGGTCCGCCTGGCTCCCGAGCTTGTTGTGGAAGGTCACGTTCTCCAGCCGCTTCGTCCAGGCCTCCATGCCCTCGCTCTTCGCCACCCGCAGGTCGTTCTCCCAGAAGAACTTGGCATCCGACAGCCGCGCCGCCAGCACCTTCTGGTTGCCCGCGAGGATCGTCGCGCCGTTGTCGCGCGTCTCCATGTTGGCCACCGTGACAAAGCTCACGATCTGGCCATTCCGGTTCTTCACCGAAAAGAACTTCTGATGCTCCTTCATCGAGGTCTGCAGCACCTCCGGCGGCAGCCCCCGGAACTGCTCCTCGATCTCGCCCATCAGCACCACGGGCCATTCGACCAGCCCCGCGACCTCTGCCAAGAGCCCCTTGTCCTCGACCAGCTCCAGCCCCTTCGCAAAGGCCAGCTGCGCCGCGTCATGGGCAATCGCCTCGGCCCGCTCCCCGGCATCGAGCACCACTCTGGCACGCTTCAGCTTCGCCTCGTAGTCCTCGAAATTCACAACGGAAATCGCCCCGGACGACAGAAACCTGTGGCCCCGCGTCACATCGCCCGCCGTGATCCCGTCGATCTCCAGCGGCACCACGGCGGCCCCGCTCTCGTCGCTCAGCAGGCAGATGATCGAATGCAGCGGCCGCACCCAGCGCAGGCTGCCCGCGCCCCAGCGCATCGACTTCGGCCAGGGAAAGTTGCGCACCGCCGCCTCCAGCACCTCGGCCACGATCTCCTCGGCGCTGCGTCCCGGCTTCTCGATCACCGCAAAGAGCACCGCGCCCTTGCCGGTGTCGCGCTCCTCCAGCTGCTCGCGGGCAAGCCCGGTCGACCGCAGAAAGCCCTCCACCGCCTTCTCCGGCGCGTCGGCCCGCGGCCCCTTGCGCTCCTCGCGGGTGGCCGGGCTCCTGGCCGGCAACCCGTCGACCGCCAGCGCCAGCCGGCGCGGGGTCGAGAAGGCCCGCGCGCCCGCATAGGTCAGCCCGGCCTCCACCAGCCCGTCGGTCACCAGCTTCTTCAGGTCGCTCGCGGCCTTGGCCTGCATCCGCGCCGGGATTTCCTCGCTGAAGAGTTCGATCAGAAGATCAGCCATTGCTCTCGCCTTCCTTCGGCGTCGCCGCCTTGAATGTCTCGGGGTCGGGGCAGCCCGGCGGCAGCGGGTCGCCGTCGAAGGCCGCCGCGCCGCAGGGGTTGATCTGGTGCCAGACCCAGCCGCGCCCGTCCTCGCCTATCGCCACCACCCGGTCGATTCCGTATTCGATGTTGGCCTGCCCGGTGAAGGCCAGCGCCCGGCCCGCCTGCAGCGCCGCGCCGATCTCCTCGGCGTCGTAGCAGTCAAACCACCCCGGCCCGGTCAGCGGCACCGCCGCCTCGTAGGGGGCATAGGTCTCGCTCAGCATGGCGAGGCTCATCGAGGTGGTGAAGCAGGCGCGGTAGCGGATCGGGGAGGAGGTCGCATCCGTGCCCTCGAACCCGTCCGCGATGATCGCCTCCGGCGCACCGCCCGCCAGCGTGGTCATCTCCACAGCCGCCTCGCCCGAGGCCAACTCCACCGGCGCGTAGTAGAAATATTCCTGAAGGTAATAGATCGCCGCGCCCACGACGAGTGCCGACACCACGATGAACCCTCCAACCAGCTTGCCGTTCATGCCTTCTCCGGGGCCGCGGCCTCCGCCACCCAGCCGCCCGCCTCGGTCTGGACAAAGGCGTCGGCACAGGCCTTGGCCAGCGCCCGGACCCGGCCGATGTAGGCCTGCCGCTCGGTGACCGAGATCACGCCCCGCGCGTCGAGCAGGTTGAACAGGTGGGAGGCCTTGATGCACTGGTCGTAGGCCGGGTGGGCCATCACGATGCGGCGCCCGGTCTTGGGGTCTTCCGCCGGGGCCGCGAGGATCCTCCGGCACTCGGCCTCGGCATCCTCGAAGTGCTTCAGCAGCGTGGCGGTATCCGCCACGTCGAAGTTCCAGCGCGAGTATTCGCCCTCGGTCTGGCGGAACACGTCGCCATAGGTCAGCGGAATGGGCGTCTGCGGGTCGTTGTAGGGCATGTCCATCACGTGGCTCACGCCCAGCACATACATCGCCAGCCGCTCCAGCCCATAGGTCAGCTCGCCGCTGACCGGGGCGCAGTCATGGCCGCCGACCTGCTGGAAATAGGTGAACTGGCTCACCTCCATCCCGTCGCACCAGACCTCCCAGCCCAGCCCCCAGGCACCCAGCGTCGGGCTCTCCCAGTCGTCCTCGACGAAGCGGATGTCATGCAGGCTCGCGTCGATCCCGATGGCGGCCAGCGAGCCGAGATAAAGCTCCTGCAGGTCCGGCGGGCTCGGCTTTATCAGCACCTGGTACTGGTAGTAATGCTGCAGCCGGTTGGGGTTGTCGCCGTAGCGCCCGTCGGTCGGCCGCCGCGAGGGCTGCACATAGGCCGCGGCCCAAGGCTTGCTGCCCAGCGCCCGCAGCGTGGTGGCCGGGTGAAAGGTGCCTGCGCCCACTTCCATGTCATAGGGTTGCAGCACGGCGCAGCCCTTGCCGCCCCAATAGGCCTGAAGCCGCAGGATGATCTCCTGGAAGGAACGGGGTTTCTCGGGGCTCATCGGCTCGGCCATCGTGCGGCTATCCTCGGGTTTCGTGGTGCAGCGCCTCAATAGTGCCGGGCCTCGCGCCGGTCAAACCGTTTGCCTGTGGCGTCCCTGCCGCGCCGCTCCGGGTTGCCCTCCGGCACACGGATATTTGGGGTGCACCCGCCGACCGGGCTGATAGATTGCCCGAAATCAAGCGGGGCGCCCCCCTTCGGCGCCCCGACAGGGAACGGGACAGAGCAGGGCATGACGATTGTGACGAAGCGGATTATTGCGGCGATTTGGCTGATGGTTGCGGTGGTGACCGGGGGCATGGCCACGGCCCAGAGCACCGTCTGGGTCCAGATCGAGGCCCAGCCCACCCTGGCCGAGGCCGAGGCCCGTGCCCGCGCCTATGCCGCCGCCTTCCCGAATATCGCGGGCTTCCGGATGCGCTCGGGCTGGTATGCCATCGCGCTCGGGCCCTACGCGCCCGACGACGCCGACCGCGAGCTGGCCGCGCTGAAGCGCGAACGCCTGGTGCCGGTCGACAGCTTCATCGCCTTCCCCCAGCAGTTCCGCCAGCAGTTCTGGCCGGTAGGGGCCGACACGCTGAACGCCCCGCCCGTCGCGCCCAGCACGGCGGCAGACCCCGCGCCGGAGGTGACCGCCGAGGCCGGGAGCGAGGCCGAACCCCGGCCCGAGGCCATGGTCGAGGCCACGCCCGCGCCCGAGCCCGCGCTGCCCGATGAAACCCCCGCCCAGGCCCGTCGCTCGGAGGCCCAGCTCGACCGCGACGGCCGCGCCCTGCTCCAGGAGGCGCTCAAGTGGGAGGGTTTCTACCAGGGCGCCATCGACGCCGCCTTCGGCCCCGGCACCCGCCGCTCGATGGCCGAGTATCAGGCCGCCAGGGGCTACGAGCCCACCGGCGTGCTCACCACCGCCCAGCGCCGGGAGCTGGTCGAGGGCTACCGCGCCGAGTTCTCGGCCCTCGGCCTGGCACAGCTGGCCGATGACCGCGCCGGCATCGAGGTGATCGCGCCGCTGGGCCTGGTGCAGTTCGACCACGTCGAGCCGCCCTTCGTGCACTACACGCCCTCCGACGACCGCGGCGTGCGCCTCCTGCTCATCTCCCAGTCCGGCGACCAGCGCACCCTCTACGGCCTCTACGACATCCTCCAGACCCTCACCATCGTGCCGCCCGAGGGCGAGCGCAGCCGCTCCGAGCGCAGCTTCGTGCTGAGAGGCGAGAACGCCGAGATCCAGAGCTACACCTACGCCCGGCTCGACGGCGGCGCCGTGAAGGGCTTCACCCTGGTCTGGAAACCCGAGGACGCCAGGATCATGAACGCCGTGGTCGAGCAGATGCGCGAGAGCTTCACGCCCACCGCCGCGATCCTGCCCGACACCGCCGGCACCGGCGCCGAGGAGCAGCGGGTCGATCTCATGGCCGGCCTCGAGATCCGCACGCCCGAACTGTCGCGCTCGGGCTTCTACATCGACGAGCGCGGTGCCGTGCTGACCACCACCGAGGTGCTGGGCCGCTGCGGCAAGGTCACCATCGACGACGCCTACGAAGCCGACATCGCCGCCCGCAACGACACCCTGGGCCTCGCCCTGCTGCAACCGCGCCAGCCGCTGTCGCCCCTGGGCCACGCCCGCTTCGCCGCCGCCACGCCCCGGCTCAAGTCCGAGGTCGCGGTGGCCGGCTACAGCTACGAGGACACCCTCAGCCTGCCCACCGTCACCTTCGGCACCCTGGCCGACCTGCGCGGGCTGAACGGCGAGGAGGGCATGCAGCGCCTCGAGCTGTCCGCCCTGCCCGGCGATGCCGGCGGCCCGGTGATCGACCAGTCCGGCGCGGTCATGGGCATGCTGCTCGCCCGCCCGGCCGACGGCAGCCGCCAGCTTCCCGAGAACGTCCAGTTCGCCGCCTCCGTGCCCGCCATCGCCGCGTTCCTCTCCGCCGCCGGCCTCTCCCCCGCAGCCTCCGAGAGCGGCTCCGCGCTGGCCCCCGAGGACATCACGACGCTGGCCGAGGACATGACCGTGCTGGTGAGCTGCTGGGAATAGGGTCGGGCGGTTGGCGCGGTCCACCCACGCCCCCCCGCCTCGATCACGACCGCCAGAAGTTGACCGTGAAGAGCGCGTAGACCGCCAGCACCTCGAGCCGCCCCACCAGCATCCCGGCCGAAAGCAGCCACTTGGCGGTGTCGTTCAGCGTGCTGAAGTTGCCCGCCGGCCCGATGATGTCGCCCAAACCCGGCCCGATGTTGGCAATCGCCGTCGCCGCGCCCGAGATCGAGGTGGTAAAGTCCAGCCCGGTGAAGCTGAGCATCACCGCGAGCACGCCCAGGGACACCGTGAAGAGCACGAAGAAGCTCATCACCGAAGACAGCACATCCTGCCCCACCGGCCGCCCGTCATAGCGCGGGGTGAAGATGCCCGACGGAGAGTGGATGGTGCGGATCTGGCTCCGGATAGAGGCAAAGAGCAGCTGGTAACGGAAGATCTTGACCGAGCAGGCGGTGGAGCCCGCGCAGCCCCCGATCAGCCCGATGAAGAAGAACATGATCACCAGGAATCCGCCCCACTTCATGTAGTCCACCGAGGCGTAGCCGGTGCCGGTCATGATCGAGGTGATGTTGAACAGCCCCTCCCGCATCGCCTGCTCCCAGTGATGCGGAAAGACCGAGGTCAGGATCAGGGTGGTGATCAGCACGAGGATCGCGATGATCGACAGGAACACCCGCACCTGGCTGTCGCGCCAGAGCGGCGTCACGTTGCCGTTGACCAGTTGCACGTAGCGCACGAAGGGCAGCGCCGCGAGCACCATGAACACCGAGGCCGCATATTCCGGCGCCCCCTGGAACTTGCCGAAACTGGCGTCGTAATTCGAGAACCCCCCGGTCGAGACGGTGGTGAGCGCATGCACCAGGGCGTCGAACCCGTTCATGCCGAGGATCAGGTAGGTCAGCAGGCAGGCCAGCGTGATCCCGAGGTAGATCACCGAGATCTGCGCCGCGATCTGGGTCGCGCGCGGCAGGATCTTTCCCATGGTCTCAAAGGCTTCCGACCGGAAGATCTGCATCCCCCCCACTTTCAGCTCGGGCAGGAACACCATCGCCACGACGATGATCCCGATGCCCCCCAGCCATTGCAGGATGCCGCGCCACAGCAGGATCCCCTGGGGCAGAAAGTCGAGCCCGGTAAACACCGTGGAGCCCGTGGTCGTCAGCCCCGACATCGCCTCGAAGAAGGCATCCACCACCCGCGCCTCGGTCTCGCCGAGGATGAAGGGAATCGCCCCGAACAGCGGCAGCGCCACCCAGACCAGCGTGGTCAGCAGAAAGGTCTGGCGCAGCGTCAGCCCCTCGGTCACCCCGTTGGCGCAGGCCAGCGCGATCAGCCCGCCGCAGAGCATGGTGATGATCCCGCTCTCCAGGAACACCGGCCAATGACTGTTGCCATAATAGAGATCCGCCGCCATGGGCAGCAGCATCATGGCCCCGAGAATGGCGGTGAGAAGGCCGATCACATAGCCGACAGGGCGGAAGTCAAACATGAGGCAAACCGTTGGCGTGGCCCGCGCGGCGTGTCAAGCCACCGCCCCGCGTTAACCCGAAATCAAGGTTAACGCGCGCCCCTGCCCGCCACGTCCGGCCCCCCGCTCCCCGCGCCGATCCACGGCGCAGTCTCCCGCCCGGCCCGGCCCCGAGCCGGGATCGAGGCGCGCCGCGCCCCCTCTTCTTGGTCCAAATACCTCGGGGGTGTGGGGGCAGCGCCCCCACTCCGACCCCGCCACGGGCGCGGGCGGTCGCGGCGAACCGCCGGGCCAACCCACCCGCTGCAGGTCGGACCTTGTGCCGACCTGCGCCTACCCCATCCGCTCCGAACGATAGCCGCCCGGCGAGGCCGGAAAGACCACCGTCTTGTTGCCGTTCATCAGCACCCGGTGATGGATGAAGGCATGGATCGCGCGGGCCAGCACCTGCGCCTCCACGTCGCGGCCAAGGCTCACGTAGTCCTCTCCGCTCTGCGCATGGGTCACCCGCACCGTGTCCTGCTCGATGATCGGCCCCTCGTCGAGGTCGGCGGTCACAAAATGCGCCGTCGCCCCGATCAGTTTCACCCCGCGCTCGAAGGCCTGCTTGTAGGGATTCGCGCCCTTGAAGCTCGGCAGGAAGGAGTGGTGGATGTTGATGATCCGCCCCGCCATCTTCTGGCACATCTGATCGCTCAGCACCTGCATGTAGCGCGCCAGAACCACCAACTCGGCCCCGGTCTCCTCCACCACGTCCATGATCCGCTGCTCGGCCTGCGGCTTGTTCTCCCCGGTCACCTTGATGTGGTGGAACGGGATGTCATGGTTCACCACCACCTTCTGGTAGTCGAGGTGATTGGAGATCACCGCCACGATCTCCACCGGCAGCGCGCCGATCCGCCAGCGGTAGAGCAGGTCGTTCAGGCAATGGCCGAAGCGGGAGACCATGATGATCACCTTCATCTTCTGCGCATCGTCATGAATGGCCCAATCCATCGCGAAGGGCTCCGCCACCGCCCCGAAGGCCTCTCGCAGCGCCGCGAGGCTCGCACCCTCCTCGCTGACAAAACTCGTCCGCATGAAGAAGTTGCCGGTGCCCGGATCGTCGAACTGGGCGCTGTCGGTGATGTTGCAGCCTTTCTCGGCCAGAAATCCCGAGATCGCCGCCACGATTCCACGGGTCGATGGGCAGGTCACGGTCAGGGTGTAGGTGCTCATGTGGCGTCCTTGCGGGGTGAGTGTTCCGAGGCACCGGAGTAGCGGCCCGCGGGCCTGCGTCAATCCGGTTCCGGGCCGACGTTATGGGCTTGGTCACATTCCGATTGCTCCAATACGACGCTTTATGTTCCGATAGGTCACAGCGGGTGAGGAGAGCGGGGTGAAACTGGTCGATACCGAGCGGGTGAAGGCCGGGCCGGGATGCGACGCCACCACCGGCCGGGTCGTCTTCGAGCCCGCCAAGGCGCTCTGGTGGGGCGGGCACGGGCTGGGCGGCCTCGCCGCCCTCGCGCTCTTCCCCTCCTGGGGCGGCCTCGCGGCGTTTCTCGCCCTCACCGCCCTCACCATCTGCGCCGGGCACTCCGTCGGCATGCACCGTCTCCTGATCCACCGCAGCTTCACCACGCCGCGCTGGCTCGAGCGCCTCCTGGTCTGGCTCGGCACCCTCGTGGGCATGGCCGGCCCCCTGGGCATGATCCGCGCCCACGACATGCGCGACTGGCACCAGAGGCAGGCGCTCTGCCCGCCCCATCCCTCCCACGGTGCCGGGTTCTTCAAGGACGGCTACTGGCAGCTCATGTGCCGCTACCAGCTGGAGCGCCCGCCCCGGCTCGAGATCGAGCCGCAGGTCGCCCACGACCCGTTCCACCGCCTCGTCGAGCGCAGCTGGATGGCCCAGCAACTCCCGCTCGCCCTCGCCCTCTGGCTGCTCGGCGGCTGGGGATGGGTGCTCTGGGGCATCTGCCTGCGGGTCTGGGTTTCGCTCACCCTGCACTGGATGGTCGGCCACTTCTGCCATCGGAGCGGGCAACAGGGCTGGCACATCGCGGGCCTGCCGGTGCAGGGCTACAACCTGCCCGGCTGGTCGCTCGTCACCTTCGGCGAAAACTGGCACGGCAACCACCACGCCTTCCCCCACTCCGCCCGCCTCGGCGTCGAGAAGGGCCAGCTCGACCCGGGCTTCTGGTTCATCCGCATCCTCGAAACCCTCGGCCTCGCCTCCGAGGTCAAGCTCCCCGCGAGCCAAGCCCCCCGCGAAGGCCTCATGCGCCGCGCTGCAGCCGAATGACCCCGCCCCGCATCCGCCCGCTCACGCCCGAGCGCGACCTCGCCGCCATCACCGCCTTCTATGCCGAGGCGCCCGATTACTTTGTCATGGCCGACGGACAACCCCCCGGTGCCGCAAAGGCCCGCGCCTTCTTCACCGACGGCCCGCCCGGCTGCGACCCCGCCGCCGCGCACCGCCTCGGCCTCTTTCTCGATGGCCGGCTCTCCGGCCTCGCGGAGCTCTCCTTCGGTTTTCCGCAACCGGGCGACGCCTACCTCGGCCTGCTGCTGCTCGGCCCCTGGGCGCGCGGCGCAGGCCTCGGCCGGATCTTCCTGGCCGATATCGAGGCCCGCGCCCGCGCGGCCTCAAGCCCCGCCCTCACCCTCGCGGTGCTCGAGGCCAACCCAAGGGGCCGCGCCTTCTGGGAGCGCGAGGGCTTCACCGCGACGGGCCACACCGGCAGCTACACGGCCGGCGACACCACCCACCACCTCACCCGCATGTCGAAACCCTTGTAGGTCGGGACTTGTCCCTACTCCCCTTGCAAACTTCAGCAACGCAAGCCGTGCAGCGCCGACCTGCGGGGTGGCGCTCCCGACGATTCTGCGGGGCACTTTATCGTGCCGTGGTAGCTCAACCTTCGTGGTAAGCTCTGGCCTCACCAAAGCGCCGCCCCGGGGGGCGGGTCGGCGCTGCACGGCGCCTTCGGCTTGATTCCGTGCAGGGCGAGAAATTCAATCGCAGCCGGCCTCAGCCGCCATGCACCAGCGTCGTGAACAGCCTGGGGTCAAGGCTCTGCGCCGCGAAGGTCCCGCCTTCGGTCAGCACCGCCACCGCGTCATGCGAATGCAGCGATTCCTGATGGCTCGCCACCACCCGGAAATCTCCAACCCGCGGCTCCGCCTGCAGGGCCTCGCAAAAGCTGCGCGCCGCATCCTCCACGAAGATCGGGTTGGCCGCGTTCAGCTCGGCAAACGCCTGCTCGTCCTCGCGCTTCACCATCACCTGCGTCTCCGTGGGCACCGCGCGGCGGCACAGCTCCACGAGGTCCTCGAACCACAGCCGCTGGCCGGGCAGGCACTCCACCGAGATCCGCGCCACCGAGCGCTGCGAATGCGGCGTGGCAAGCTGCCCCCGCGCCCGCCGCGCGTGCTCCGAAAGCTCCAGCGAGCAGGGGCAGGTCGAGCTGTAGACGAAATCCAGGTGCATCAGCTTCTTGCGCCGCCCGCCCGTATCCACCACCTCCATGGCGATGTCGTAATACTGATAGCCCTCCAGCCCGCTCCGCAGGCTCCCCACCTTCATCGGAAAGGAAAACCGCATCTGGATCCGGGCGTCGAAGCTCTCCAGGTCGCCCTTGTAGGCCTCCAGCGTCTCCTCGACCACGTCGAGCGAAAACACCTCCTCGGCGCGGGCATAGAAGGTCCGCATGATGCGGGACATGTTGATGCCCTTCTTCTCCGCCTCCAGGCTCACGGTGCCGGTGACGGAGGTCTCCAGCGTGATGTCGCCGCCGTCCCGCCGGTGAAACCGGATCGGCAGGCGGAAGTTCGAAATCCCCACATGCTCGATATGCTGCCGCGCGCCGCGGATAAGGCTCGACGGCCCGTTCTGCAAGTCCGGCAGCCCGGCCTTGTAGGCCTCGTCCACCTTGAACTCTTCGGGATAAGCCCTCGCCAGCGCGGGATAATTCGGCAACGGCGCATCGGGCAGGAGCCGGGCGATCGCCGGATCGAGCGCGGCCACCTCCTCCGGGGTCGCTCCCTTTGCCCAGCGCCGCAGCAGCTCCAGAGCCGCGCGGGCCTCCTCCTCCGTCGCCGCATCGAGCGCGGCCGCATGGATGTTCATGGCAATTTCCCCCTTTCAAACGGGTGCGGGCCATGCGCCCTGATATGGGGCATCCTACCGCTCTGGCAAGCTATCCTTGGGTCGCGGGCGACACATCCACAGCAGTTTCGGCCATATCCTTCACCGGATCGGCAGGTTTCGGCGCGGCAAGGCTGCCATCGCCGAACCGGGCGCCACGGGCGGGCCAGAGCGTGAGATGACGAAATTCGGGGGCGGGAACAGGGGCGCTCATGGCACTGTCTCCTTGGGGATGTGAAAAACCGAAGCCAGGGCCGTCAGGCCATCTCCAGCGCCCGCATCACGTCGGCCAGGATGTCTTCGCCATCCTCGATCCCCAGAGACAGCCGCACCAGCCCCGGCGTGATCCCCAGCGCCGCCTTCTTCTCGTCCGAGAGCCGCTGGTGCGTTGTCGTGGCCGGATGGGTGATGATGCTCTTGGCATCGCCGAGGTTGTTGGAAATCACCACGACCTCCAGCGCGTCGAGAAACCGGAAGGCCGCCTCCTTGCCGCCCCTGATCTCGAAGCTCACCATGGTGCCCGGCTTCTCCATCTGCGCCAGCGCAAGGTTGTGCTGCGGATGGTCCGGCAGGCCGGGGTAGAGCACCGCCGCCACCTTCTCATGCCCCACCAGGGCGCGCGCCACCTTGTCGGCGTTCTCCGCCTGTGCGCGGCAGCGCAGGTCCAGCGTTTCCAGCCCCTTCAGCAGCACCCAGGCGTTGAACGGGCTCATCGCCCCGCCGGTGTGCTTGAGGTAGGGCTCCAGCGTTTTGCGGATGAAGTCCCGCCTGCCCAGCACCACGCCGCCCAGCACCCGGCCCTGCCCGTCGATATGCTTGGTGGCGGAGTAGACGATCACATCCGCCCCCAGTTCCAGCGACCGCTGAAAGATCGGAGTGGCAAAGACGTTGTCCACCACCACCAGCGCGCCAACCGCATGGGCCAGCTCGGAGACGCCCCTGATATCAATGACTTCCAGCGTCGGGTTCGAGAGCGCCTCGAAGAACACCAGCTTCGTGTCGGGCCGGATTGCCGCCTTCCAGGCCGAAAGATCGGTGCCGTCGACAAAGTCGACCTCGACGCCGAAGCGCACCAGGATCTCGCTCAGGATGTACTCGCAGGAGCCAAAGAGCGCCCGCGAGGCCACCACGTGATCGCCCGCCTTCAGCGGTGCCACCAGCGCCGCGTTCACCGCCGCCATGCCGGAAGCCGTGGCAAAGGCATCCTCCGCGCCTTCCAGCAGCGCGATCCGCTCCTCGAACATCCGCACCGTCGGGTTGCCGTAGCGGGCATAGATGAATTCGTCCTCGCCCAGCGCCTCGAACCGCCCCTCGGCCTGCGCCGCGGTCTCGTAGACAAAGCCCTGGGTAAGAAAGATGGCCTCGCTCACCTCGCCGTACTGCGAGCGCCGCGTGCCACCGTGAACGAGATTGGTCCGGGTCTTCTGGCCCGATTTCTGGCCCGATTTCTGGTCAGACATGATTGGCCTCCTTCGCCAAACAAAAAGCCCTCACCGCTGCCAAGCGACGAGGGGCTCCCTCTGCCTGACCTCTTTAGCGGAAGTGTTTAGAGTGGCCCGCAATCCGGTGAACAAATCGCCACTTGTGCCGCTCAATTACGCCCGCACAGGGCAACGGTCAATCCCTCGCCCCATAAAGCCGCCGCCGATTTTTCTGCGACAGAGCCCGCAGCCCCGCGCGTTCAACCCTCCACAAGCGCAACCCGAGCAGGAGGAAACCCCATGACCCGCGCCACCACCCCCGCCCTCACCGGCCTCGCCATCCTCGCCAGCACCATCGCCCTCTCCGCGCCGCTCTCCGCCGCGCCCGACGCGCGGGGATGCTTCGGCAAGGAGAGCCGCGCCTGCGTGCAGAAGCGCCGCCAGGACGCCCGCGAGGAGCGCCGCGAAGACCGGCAGGAGGCCCGCCGCGACGAGCGCCGCGAGGATCGGCAGGAGGCCCGCTCCCAGGCCCGTCGCCTCAGCGCCCACGAACTCCGCCGCCTGCCCAAACCGGCCCGCGGGCAGGAATACCGGGTAATCGACAACCGCGTCGTCCGGATCGACAGCGACACCGCCCAGGTCGTCGCCGTCCTCGGCCTGCTCTCGGCAGTCCTCGACTAAGAGGGTTAGGGCGGCCCCGCATCTCCGGGCGGGGCCGCCGGCTCCACGGCGCCGCGCCGCTCCAGCCAGTGCGCGCCCAGCACGCAGGCCATCGCCCAGGCCGCCCCGGCGAGCCACCCGGCCAGCACATCCGTCGGCCAGTGCACGCCCAGGTAGACCCGGCTCACCCCCACCAGCACTGTCAGCGCCACGGCGAGGCCCAGCGCGTAGGCCTTCAGCGCGCGGCTCGGCATGACCCGCGCCACCAGCACGCCAAGGGTGAGGTAGGTCACGGCCGCCATCATCGAATGGCCCGAGGGGAAGGAGGAGGTGATCACCTCCACCCCATGCGGCACCACCTCGGGGCGCGGGCGGTCGAAGGCCAGCTTGGCCCCCTGCGACAGCACGATGCCGCCGCCCACCGAGGCCAGCAGGAAGGCCACCGTGCCCCAGGCCCGCCGGATCACGAAAAACCCGGCCACCGCAAAGGTGAAGCACGACAGCACCAGCACGCCGCCCAGCGCGGTCACGTCGCGCCCCATCACCTCCACCCAGCCCGGCCCGATCGGGTCGGCGAGGTCGCCCGGCGTGCGAAACATCATCAGGAGCGCCTCGTCGAGGCTGCGGGTCTCGCCCTCCAGCACCTCGTCGGCCAGCTCGGCAAAGGCCCAGCCGCCCGCCACCACCAGCACCAGCCCGGCCAGCACCCGCAGCTCCACGTTTCGCTTCAGCCAGCCGAGGGCCCGCAGATGTGCCGTCATGTCAAATCCCATGTCTTCCGAACGCCGCCATGCCCTGCCCGTTCCCGGCCCGCGTGGCGGCCAAGACACCTTAGCGCCCTGTCACACCGCTGTAACCGGCGCTTAATGCAGACGTAGTAATCCTCAGGCACCAAGCCACCAGATCTGGCGGCCCCGCGCCGCGGCCCGAGCCCGTGGGGATGGTCCCGATGCCTCTGACCCATGCCAATGCCGACGGCAACCGCCTGGCCGACCCCGCCGGCACCGTCTCCCGCCTCCGCTCCGCGCTGGCCGAGACCGCGCCCGATGCGCCGCTGGCCATCATGGTCCACGGTCTCTCCTATTCGCCCGGCCAGCCCGCCCGCTGCCCGCACCGCAAACTCTACGGGCCCACCTGCCCCGAGGCCTGGGGCCGCCGCCTCGGCACGGGCACGGCCGGATCGCCGGTGGCGCTGGGCTTCGGCTGGGAGAGCCGCGGCTCGATCTGGCGCGCCTACGGCCGGGCGCCCGAGGCGGGCCGGGCGCTGGCCGAGTTGGTCGAGGTTGCCGCCGCGCTGGCGCCCTCCCGCCGCATCACCCTGATCGCCCATTCGCTCGGCGCCCGCGTCGCGCTTCAGGCCCTGCGCCACCTCGCCCCCGGCACCGCCCACCGCGCCATCCTGCTGGCCGCCTGCGAGTTTCGCGCGCCCGCCGCCCATGCGCTCGACTGCGCCGCCGGCGCGGCGCTCGACGTGCTCAACGTCACCGCCCGCCAGAACCGCGCCTTCGACCTGCTGATGGAGTACGGCTTCGCCCCCGGACGGCGCGGATGCACCACCCTCGCCCGCGGCATGGCCGGCCGCGCCCGCTGGTGCGACCTCGACCTCTCCTGCGCCGAAGCCCGCGCCACGCTCTCGCGGCTCGGCCACCCCGTCGCCGCGCCCCAGGCCTGGGTCTGCCACGGCGCCACCTACCTCACCCCCGGCCTGTTTTCGCTCTACCGCGCGGCGCTCTCCGATGCCTCGCTGCTGCCGCGCCTGCGCGCCGCCCTGCCCGCCCCCGCGCCGCGCCGCATGGCGGCAAATCTCGTCCGTCTCGCCACTTTCGCCTTGCCCGCCGGAAACCGTACGCCATCTTGACCCCTGACCCACTCAGGAGAACCCCATGGCACCGATCGACCTCTACTACTGGCCCACCCCCAACGGCTGGAAGGTTTCCATCGCGCTCGAGGAGATGGGCCTGCCCTACGAGACGCATCTGGTGAACATCGGCGCGGGCGACCAGTTCAAGCCCGAGTTCCTCGCCATCTCTCCCAACAACCGCATGCCCGCCATCGTCGACCATGACGGGCCGGGCGACCAGCCGATCTCGGTTTTCGAGAGCGCCGCGATCCTGATGTATCTCGCCCGCAAGACCGGCCGCTTCTACGGCGCCACCGAACGCGAGCGCATCGCGGTGGAGGAATGGCTGATGTGGCAGATGGGCGGCCTCGGCCCGATGGCCGGCCAAGCCCACCACTTCCTCAAATACGCCCCCTCGATGGACCCGCCCAACGACCTGCCCTACGCAAAAGACCGCTACCGCAACGAGGTCAACCGCCTCCACGGCGTGCTGAACAAGCGCCTGGCGCAAAACGAATACGTCGCCGGCTCCGACTACTCCATCGCCGACATGGCAATCTGGCCCTGGGCGATCCTCTGGGAAGGCCAGCAGCAGGACATCTCCGACAAGCCCCACTTCTCCCGCTGGCTTGACCTCGTGGGCAGCCGACCCGCGGTGCAGAAGGGCAAGGCCCTGGCCGCCGACAAGCGGGCCAATCTGCAAGACGACAAGGACGCACAGAAGGTGTTGTTCGGGAAGCGGGAGTAATCTCGGGTTTAATTCCGAGCGGTCATATCATTCTCGATTGCTCTGCCCTACTATTCCTGCATTGTGAGTATGACTCTATGGTTGAGAGACAATGAATGTGCGATCACTAGTACTGACAGCTCTAACAATGTGCCTCTTGGGCCACGCGGTGCCTGCCGAGACAGATTGTACGAAGTGGCCGGAGTTTACCGCGCCGGAACCGTATCTGAAGCCCCAATCTGTATCGATGAATCAGATACAAAACTACCTGAACGCATCGGAAAGCTCCGAAGGGGTTATCTTTGACGTCGAACGGAAAGGTCGCGAACTCTGGCTCGACATCGTGTATGTTCCTGCAGATGCGACTGTCATTGTTGGCGTTCGAAGCATCTTCCAAATCGGCAGGCTCATTGACGGCGACTTTGATTCGATTGTTTTTTCTGACGATGGGCAAGGCCTTTATGCGCTTCCCGAACCGATGCTCCGCGAGTTGGGCTGCCAATTCATCTGGGGACGTGAAGGTGGGCAGAACCCGATCTATTTGATAAGGGTCTTTTTCCAGAACCTACGGGACTTCGAGAATGGCAAATTGGCCGTCTCAGGCTTCAACGGAAGCCTTCTGGGAGATACCGGACGGGCAATGAGCTACCATAACGAGGTATTCGCACCAAAGTGGATCCTCACCGCCCTCGAATAGAACAAACGCCAGTCAACTATTCTCCAAACGACATAAATCCCTATAAGGATCGAAAACCGTCTTCATGCCAGTAAGATCGAATACCGCCGTTACGGGCCCTTCTCTATAGGGTTGAATCCGCGCCGTGAGCTTATCGACAGTCATCATGCGTGTCAGGAAGGCTTGTAATCTTCCGCCCGGAACGAAGGTTGCTGTTTCGTCGACAGCCGAAGCCCAGTTTGAGGTTTCAGGTTCGTCATCCCCGAAGCGCACGGTGACCGTGGTATTGTCAGAAAGATACTCGTTCCAAGCAATGTAGGCGTCAATCGAGTTGCTCTTGCACCTTACAAAAAGTATAGGATCCCTTCCGGCGGACGGATAGTCCGACGTCACATAAGCAGTGAAAACAGCCTCATCTGTCAGCGGGTCCGAAGAAGATTGATAATTCCATTTCCCCGTCCCGTCTGCCACGGTTGGCTTGGTAGGTATTTCTACTGGTCGGCCCTCACGATCGACATCCGCGAATGAGGACGCTGCAGCATCATAGCAGTTCAGACGCGCGACCTCATTCTTGATACTAACACAGCGAGCAATGGAGTCTTGGGCAGAAGCGCTCTTGGCGCAACACATACCAATTCCCACCGAGGCAAGTAATAAAGCTAGTCGAAGCAAACTGTTTCTCCCAAGAACGCCATCATGGACTAAATCAGATAAGCAGGAAGATGTCCCAGTGTTAAGGGCTTTCATCCCATGCGTCTCTCTTCTCGGCGCCGTTTTCCTCAAGTAGCGTATCGTTCGCCATCACAAAGACAAGGAGCGCTACCGGCAGGGCAATGAGCTTCATCTTCCGTCGATACCTGTCTGTGCATCCTCACCCAACCAAAACCTCCCAAACCAGCTTCCCCGACACCACCGCCAGCGCCACCTCCACCAGCAGGTAAAACGCCTTCTCCGGCAGCCAGCGCGCCACCCGTGAGCCGCTCCACGCTCCGGCCAGGGCAAAGGGCGCCAGCCAGACCGCATCGCCCAGGCTCGCGCCGGTGATCTGCCCGGCCATGATGTAGGGCGGCACCTTCAGCAGGTTGACGACCGAAAAGAAGATCGTGACCGTGCCGAGATACACCATCTTGTCCAGCTTCTGCGGCAGCACATAGGCCTGAAACGGCGGCCCGCCGGCATGGGAGATGTAGCTTGTGAACCCCGCCAACGTGCCCCAGAACACGCCGCGCGGCACGTCCGCCTCGCGCGGCGCGGGCGCCTGCCGCGCAAACCGGCCTTTCACCGATCCGAAGAGATAGTAAAACCCGATGCCCGCCACCAGCAGCTTGATTGCATCACCGGGCACCAGCGACACTGCAAAGAAGGCCGCCACGATCCCCGCCACCGCCCCCGGCAGCATGATCTTCAAGAGCCGCGCCGAGAACGCCCGGCGAAACAGGTAAACCGCGTACCAGTCGGCCACGATGTAGAGCGGCAGCAGCAGCCCCGCCGCCAGCGCCGGGTCCATGAACAGCGACATCATCGGCACCGAGAGCATCGCCAGCATCGGCACCCCGCCCTTCGACAGCCCCATCATGAAGGCCGCGAGCGCGGCCACGATCCAGAACTCCATGAAATGCCCTGCCCCGACTATCCGCTACAGGCCCGACCGGCCAAACTCACTTGCCGCCCCGCTCGCCCTCGGTCCCGTATTTCTCGATCAGCGGATATTGCGTCATCATGAAGGCAAAGAGCGCCGCCGGCAGGCCAAATGTCTTGACCGTCACCCAGACCCCCGAACTCAGCGCAAAGGCCACCACCGCATTGGCCACCGCCAGCACGGCAAAGAAGATCACGAACCGCCGGGTCAGGATCATCCAGCCCTCGTGGGTCATCGGCAGCAGGCCTTCCATCAGCCGGGCGAGGTAGCTCTGCCCGCGCAGCAGGCCGATGCCGAGAATGCCGGCGAAGAGCGCGTAAAGGATCGTCGGTTTCAGCTTCAGGAAGAGGTCGTTGTCGAGCACCACCGTCAGCCCGCCCATGAAGACCACGAGCACCAGCGTCATCACCTGCATGCGGCTGAGCGCGCCGGTCAGCGCCCAGAGCGCCCCCATGCAGATCACCATGGCGAGCACGAACCAGAAGGTGATGTAGGTGAAGGTCTTCACCTCGTGGCCGAAGAGCATGTAGCTCTCCCCCTTCAGCAGGAAGAAGGCCACGAAGAAGCCCAGCACCGGGCCGAACTCCAGCGCCGTCTTCACCCATCCGGGCACGTTCTTCTCTGCCATGCTCATCTCCGTTTCAACCTGCCATCTCAACTATCACCGCACCCGCCGCGATCAAGGCCATAAGGGCCAAACGTCGCGGCCCGACCCGTTCACCCAGCAGCAGCCACCCGATCAGCGCGGCAAAGACGGTGGAGGTCTCGCGCAGCACCGCCGCCTCGCCCACCTTGTCGAGCCGGGTCGCCAGCATGATCGCGCCGAAGGAGAAAAAGGCCACCACGCCGCCGATCATCCCCCGCGCCATCAGCGGCCCGAGCGCGGGCGGCTCGGCCATCCGGCGATAGCGCAGCATCGCCACCCAGGGCGCAAATCCCAGCCCGTCGATGAAGAAGAACCAGGCCAGAAAGGTGAAGGGGTCCGCCGTGGCGCGGATGCCATAGGCGTCATAGGTGGTGTAGAGCGCCACGAAGAGCCCGGTCAGCACGGCGAAGCCGAGGGCGGCCACCATGGTCTCGCGCTGCAGGGTGACGGTCCGCAGGTTGTAGACCGCGAGCCCGTAGATCCCCGCCAGCAGCACCGCCACCCCGGCCCATTGCCCGCCGGTGAACCGCTCGCCAAAGACCAGCCCGGCGCCGATCACCGCAAAGAGCGGCCCGGTGCCCCGCACCACCGGGTAGACCACCGTATAGGCGCCACGGGTATAGGTCATCGCCTGGCAGATCTTGTAGGCTACGTGGATCACGTAGGCCCCGGCAAAGATCACCCACATGTGCGGCTCGGGCCAGGGCACCACGAAAAGCGCGAAAGGCGCGGCCATCGCGCCATAGCAGAAGTCGATCGCCCCCCGGCTCATCCACGGATCATGCCGCCCCTTCTGCAACGCCCCGAAGACCGCATGCAGAAAGGCCGCCATCAGCGCCAGCCCCAGCGCCGCCACATGCCCGGCCTCGGTGCCTTCCAGGGAGGTGATCCACGAACTCATGCTGAGGGCATATATTTGCTTTGCGGGATGGTCCAGCCGTCAGCGCCGCATCGGGCAGGTGCATCACTCGGCGTGAACCTACCGCCCCACCGCCAACCGCTTCTCCACCCGCCGCAGCACGAGCGACAGGCTCACCGTCATCACCAGGTAGAGCAGCGCCACCACGTTGTAGGTCTCGAAATACCTGAAGTTCCCCGCCGCCGTGACCTTGCCGAGCTGGGTGATGTCGGTCACGCCGAGCACCGACACCAGGCTCGAATCCTTGATCATGGCGATGAAGTCATTGCCCAGCGGCGGCAGGATCACCCGAAAGGCCTGCGGCAGTCGCACCAGCCGGAACCTCTGCCAGGGGCTCAGCCCCAGCGCCTCCGCCGCCTCGATCTGCCCCTCCGGCACCGAGAGGAGCCCGGCCCGGAACACCTCGGCGATGAAGGCCGAGTAGCCGATGGTCAGCGCGATGATCGCCCGCCAGAGCAGCGAAAAATCCCGCGTCCGGATGCCCTCGCCCCCCAGCGAGGTCAGCACCCAGTTCACCGCTACCACCAGCGCCGGCGCCAGCACGAAGGCCACGTAGAGCAGCAGCACCAGGATCGGCACGCCCCGCACGATCTCCACGTAGAGCCGCGCCGCCTGCCGCGCCACCAGCCAGCGCGACATCGAGGCCATCGCCAGCACCAGCCCCAGCAGGGTCGCCAGCGAAAAGGCCACCAGCGTCACGAAAACCGTGATCGCCACGCCCTTGCTCAGGGTCTCCAGCACCTGCGCATAGAGATCATCCGCGACGACCTGCGCAAACAGCACCGCCCCCGTGGCGGCCAGGATCACCAGCCACCACGGAAAGTCCTTCTCGCCGGGCCGCTCCCTCACTCGCCGAGCTTGGTGTCGAGAAACCACTTCTTGTTCAGCGCATCCAGCGTGCCGTCCGCGGCCATCGAGGCGATCGCCGCGTTGATCGGCGCAACGAGGTCGGAGCCTTTCGGAAAGATGAAGCCAAAGTCCTCTGTCCCCAGCTTCTCGCCCACCACCTTCAGCGCCCCGTCCGAGGCCGCCACGTAGCCCTCGGCGGCCACGCCGTCGGTCAGCACCAGGTCCACGTCGCCCGCCCTGAGCGCCTGCACGCCCGCCCCGAAGGTCTCGAAGAGCTTCACCCGCGGGTTGGCCTCGTTGCCATCCAGCACGTCGTAGACCGCAACGTAAAACGGCGTGGTGCCGGGCTGGGCGGCCACCAGCAGGTCGTCGTCGGCGGCAAAGCTCGCCGCATCGGCGAACCGCGCCTCGTCGCCCCGCACCAGCATCGACATCTCGCTGCGCATGTAGGCATCGGAGAAATCCACCATCTCCCTGCGGTCGTCCCGGATGGTGATCCCGGTCATTCCGAGGTCGTACTGCCCTTCCGAGACGGCGGGGATCATCGCGTCCCAGCTGATGTTCTCGTAGGCGACCGTCATGTTGATCCGCGCGGCGATCTCGGCCATCGCGTCATACTCCCAGCCCACCGCCTCGCCGTCCTTCATGTACTGCAACGGCGGATAGGCGTTCTCGGTGACCACGGTGATCTCCCGGCCCTGAAGGTCCGGCAGGTCCTGAGCAAGCGCAGGCGTCACGAAGAGCGAGGCAAAGACGGCGGCGGCGGCGAATTTCATGGCAGGCGACTCCTGATGAGGTTTTGCCGCTCAGCCTACTGCGCTTGCGCCCGCCATGAAAACCGCGATCTTTGCGCCGTTCACTCGCCGGCCTGCCCCTCGGCCGCCGGTGGCTCGAACCACGCCTGCAAGGCCCCGCCCGCCAGTGCCGGCCCCAGCGCGCCCTCGCCCCGGAGCGCGGCGAGGAGCGGTGCAACCTCCAGGGGCGCCCCGGTCCTCAGCACCAGGGTCAACCCGCCCGCATCGGGCCCGGCCTGCGCCAGCCAGCCTGCCAGCGCCACCCGGCTCTCGCGCGGGGCCACCTCCTCCGGCAGTGCCTCCAGCCCTGTCGCGAGCGCCCCGCTCCAGGCCTCCGGAGACTCCCGCGCCAGCAGCGGCAGCACCAGCGCGTCAAAGGCCCCGCGTCCCTCCGCACGCATGTGCAAGGCGTCCACCGCAAGGTCCGCCAGGCGCAGGGCCCCGCGCAGCGAAAGCAGGGTCGCATCCGCCGGGCCCCGCACTTCGCCCTCGGCGATCACCAGCCGCCCCTTCGCCCTGTCCCAGCCGACCTGCGCCCCGAAGTCCCAGGCGCGCCCGGCCCCGAGCGGCGAAAGCCCCTCGGCCTGCACGACCAGGATGCCAGGATCCTGCGCCGCGCCCCGCACCCAGGCCTCCAGCGTCACCCCCTCCACCGAGATCCGCTCGGCCGTCAGCACCAGCGGCGCGGAATCGAAACGGATCGTCGCATCCGTGGCCGTGCAGCCCTGCATCGCGTCGTCAAAACGGCTCTGCGGACCAAATTCCACCTCCACGCCCCGCACATCGGCCCAGACCGTCACCATGTCGACGATCTCGCTGCAAGCCACCTGCGCCGCACCCGGCCCGGCCCAGATCCAGATGCAGCACACCGCCGCCGCCCATGGCCTCACCCGCTTCACCACCCCTGCCCTCCGCCTCGTCGCGCACACCCGGCACCCTGCCGCCTCGCCCCCCGGCCCGCAAGCGCCCACCGGAACCGTCCCGGTCGACCGGGGTTGTCATGTCAACCGACACGGGGAGACCAGCGTGGAAACCATCGCCGCCGATTTCACCGGCACCTTCGCCGCGGTGCCCTGGCCCGTCGCCCTCGTGCGGCTGCTCGCCGCGGCGGTGCTGGGCGGGCTCATCGGGCTCGAGCGCGAGTGGCGCGACAAGCCCGCGGGCCTGCGCACCCATATCCTCATCGCCCTGGCCGCCTGCCTCTTCATCGTCATCAGCCAGCAGCTCTCCGAACTCAGCTTCGGCCCGCAGGAAAACATGCGCGTCGATCCGCTGCGCCTGATCGAGGCGGTGACGGCGGGCGTGGCCTTCCTCGCGGCGGGGATCATCTTCACCAAGGGCGACACGGTGCGCAACACCACCACCGGCGCCTCCATGTGGCTCGCCGGCGGCGTCGGCCTCGCCTGCGGCGCGGGCCAGCTGCCCCTCGCCGCCATGGCCACGGCGATCACCATCAGCGTGCTCTGGCTGCTGAAGGTGCTGATGCGCCTGGGCGGCGAGGGTTGATCCGCCTGGCCCAAGGGCCTACATGAGCCCTGCGGGACGACCCGCGCTTCCCCCAAAACTCGGGACGACCCGTGCAGCACGGAGTCCTCCATGCCCTGGGTCGCCCTCCTCCTCGCCGGTCTGCTCGAAGTCCTCTGGGCCTACTCGATGAAAAAGTCGCAAGGCTTCACCCTGCCCGGCCCCAGCCTCGTCACCCTCGTCACCATGATCGCCAGCTTCGCCCTGCTGGCCTGGGCCATGCGCAGCCTGCCGCTGGGCACCGCCTACGCAATCTGGACGGGCATCGGCGCCACGGGCAGCTTCGCCCTGGGCATCCTCGTGCTGGGCGAGCCCGCCTCGCCCGCGCGCCTCGCCGCCATCGGGCTGATCGTGGGCGGCATCGTCCTTCTGCGGCTGGCCGGATAGCTAGGGCGCCCGGTCGCCCGCGTAGTCCACCGCAACGCTGACGCCCGCCAGCACCGCTGCCAGCCCCTCGGGCGTGGCGGCGGCGCCCAGGGCCAGCGGCCCCGCCTGCGCCATCCCCAGCCCCGGCTCCGCCGCGACCTGCACCAGGAGCCGCCCCACCGGATGCGGCAGGTCCTCGAGCAGAGCCAGTGCCGCCTCCCGCGACGCCTCGTCGAGCAGCACCTCGGGAAGCCCCGCCACCACCGCCCGCGCCGCCTGCTTCAGCTCCGCCACCCGCGCCTCCGGCTCCTCTGCCCCCTCAAGCAGCAACGGCCCGATCGGCAGCATGAAAACGCTTTCGAACAGCCCGTGGGTCACCAACTCCAGCTCGAGCGCCGTGACCCCGGCAAAGGGCGCCGAGCGCTCCGTCGAAACCCGGTCGGTCAGGTCGATCCCCTCGACCCGCGCCGAGAGCCGCACCCCGTTGTCCCAGGGAAAATCCGCCGAGGCCTCCTCCAGCACCAGCGCCTTCGCCTCCCGGTCCCAATGCGCCCGAAGCACCAGCCCGATGCCGCCATCGGCCTTCATCTGCTCGGTCATCAGCCAGCGCATGCCCGCATCCAGCCCACCCGTGTAGGCAAAATGCGCGCCCTCGATCTCCAGCTCCACCGCCAGCGGCGGAAGCCCGTGCTCCAGCCGCTCCGCGCCGCCGATCCGCAGCCGCGCCCGGTCGAGCCCGTAATCCATGTAGCCGTTCGGCCCCTTCAGGCGCAGCCCCGCGTAGCGGCACCAGCCGTCCTCCGGTGCCAGCACCGCGGCCTCGATCACCGCGCCCATCTGCACCATGTCGGCCCGCTTCAGCAGCGCCTCGCACTGGGCGCGGTCCATCGTGTCGTACTCCTGCGCCGCCGCCAGCCCCGGCAGCAGGCAGGCCAGCGCCGCCGCGCGGATCACGCGCCCGACCCGGCGCCGGTCAGCGCCTCGGCAAACTCGCGCGGGTCGAAGGCGTCGAGATCGTCGATCTGCTCGCCCACGCCAATGGCATGGATCGGCAGGCCGAACCTGTCGGCCAGCGCCACCAGCACGCCGCCCTTGGCGGTGCCGTCGAGCTTGGTCATCACCAGCCCCGAGACATCGGCCATCTTCTGGAAGGTCTCCACCTGGCTGAGCGCGTTCTGCCCGGTCGTGGCATCCAGCACCAGCAGCGTGTTGTGCGGCGCGTCCGGGTCCTTCTTGCGGATGACGCGCACGATCTTGGAGAGCTCCTCCATCAGGTCGGCCCTGTTCTGGAGCCGGCCCGCGGTGTCGATCATCAGCAGGTCCGCCCCATCCGCCTGCGCCTTCGTCATCGCGTCGAAGGCCAGGCTCGCCGGGTCGCTGCCCTCCGGCGCCGTCATCACCGGCACGCCCGCCCGCTCGCCCCAGACCTGCAACTGCTCCACCGCCGCTGCCCGGAAGGTATCGCCCGCCGCGATCACCACCTTCTTGCCCGCCGCGCGAAACTGCGAGGCCAGCTTGCCGATCGTCGTGGTCTTGCCAGAGCCGTTCACCCCCACCACCAGCACCACCTGCGGGCGGGTGGGATAAAGCGGCATGGGGCGGGCCACGGGCTCCATGATCCGGGTGATCTCATCGGCCAGGAACTGCTTGATCTCGGCGGTCGAGACCTTCCGGCCATAGCGCCCCTCGGCCATGTTCGCGGTGACCCGCAGCGCGGTGTCCACCCCCATGTCGGAGGCAATCAACAGCTCCTCGAGGCTCTCCACCATGTCGTCGTCGAGCACCCGGCGCACCACCGTGGCCTCGCCCCGCCCCAGCATCCGGCCAATGAAGCCGGCCCGCTTCGGCGCGGCCTCCTCCCCGGCGCGCGGCGCAGGCGGCACCGGGATCGGCGGCACGTCGGGCTCGGGCTGCGGCACCTCCGGCTCGGGCAGGTCGGGCTCGGGTATCTCCGGCCCGGGCCCAGGCGCAGGCGGCACCTCGGGCGCGGGCTCAGGCGCGGGCGGGAGGTCAGGCTCGGGCACCTCGGGCTCGGGCACCGGCGGCAGCTCGGGCTCCGGCGCGGGCACCTCCGGCGCAGCCGGCACCGGCTCGGATGACGCCCCCTCCGGCGCCCCCACCCCTGCCGTCACCAACATGCCGGCCTCGACGGCCTCCACCTCCTCGACCGCCTCCGCCTCGCCGCCATCGGCAACGATCGCTTCCAGCCCCTCGTCCAGCTTCGAGCTGGATTTGAACAGCTTGTCCTTGAGCTTCCTGAAAAACGCCATCCGCCCCTCTCCTGCTTGCCCTCCTGACCTAATCCCTCGGCCCCCGACATGGAAGGCCCCACCCGCCCTCGCGCCGGCCCGCGCTCCCTGCTCCGACCAACGCACGCCGCCTCGGCCACCGGCGCGATGCCCACCACCTGCACGCGTCCCACCACCGGCATAGCTCACCGCACCGGCACGCCCCTCCACAAGCACCCCGCGCGCCACCGGCCCCCCCCCACCAACGCGCAGGCTCCGCACCGCGGCGCAGGGGGGTGGCGCGGGGTGGGCGGGTGGGAGCGCCACCCCCCTGCGCCGCCCGCCACCCGATCCCGCCCCGACCAACCGCCCCACCCGCGCCACATCGCCCCCTTCCTTCTGCCCCCCGCCGCTCCTATCCTTGCGCAAACCCGGAGACCTCATGCCCCCCGCCGTCCTCTTCGCCGCCATCACCCTCGCCCCGGTCGCGCTGCTCGCGGCGGGCGGTATCGCGGGCGGCTGGTGGATCATCGCCGCCGCCCTCTACCTCACCCTCTTCTCCGCCGTGACCGACCAGGTGCTGCGCCGCCTCGGCACCCGGCCTACCGGCACGACCGAGCCGGGCCGCTGGGCCGACGCGCTCTCGGCCAGCCTCGCCCTCGCCCATTTCGGCCTGCTCGCCCTCGGCATCGCCGCCGTCTCCGGCGCCACCGGCCTCGCCCCCTGGGAGCGCGTGCTGGCCTTCCTCGCCTTCGGCCTCTTCATGGGCCAGGTTTCCAATTCCAACGCCCACGAGCTGATCCACCGCAGCTCCCGCCTGCCGCGCGCGCTCGGGCGCTGGGTCTATGTCTCGCTGCTCTTCGGCCACCACGCCTCGGCCCACCCCAAGGTGCACCACCGCTTCGTCGCCACCTCTGACGACCCGAACTCCGCCCGCCTGGACGAGAGCTACTACCGCTTCGCGCTGCGCGCCTGGTCCGGCAGCTTCCGCGCCGGGCTGGCCGCCGAGCGCGAGATGCTCGCCCGTGCCGGCAAGCCCCGCTGGCAAAACCCCTACCTCGAGTACATCGCCGGTGCCGCCGCCCTGCTCACCCTCTCCGCCCTCGCCTTCGGCCCCGCCGGGCTTACCGCCCATGCGGGCCTCGCCGCCTACGCCACCGCGCAGCTGCTGATGTCGGATTACGTCCAGCACTACGGCCTCAGCCGTGCCAAGCTGCCGGGCGGCAGGTACGAGCCCGTCACCGACGCCCATAGCTGGAACGCCCCCCACGTCTTTTCCTCGCTGATGATGCTCCACGCGCCGCGCCATTCCGACCACCACGCCCACCCCGCCACGCCCTACCCGGCGCTCACCCTGCCCTCCGGCGCGCCGATGCTGCCCGCGCCCCTGCCCAGCATGGCCACGCTGGCGCTGATGCCCCGGCTCTGGCGGCGGGTGATGAACCCCCGCGTCGCCCGCCTGCGCGCCAGAACGCCCACGCAGGCGGCAGCACCGGCGGCGGAGAGCCAGATCGCGCGGGCGTGACAGGCCCGGCCCTTTCGCCACCCGCCCGCATCTGCCATGCTGCGGCAAAACCACAGGCCCCCGGACCCCATGCGCTCTCTCCTCCTCGCCACGGCCCTCGCCGCCGCCACTCCCGCCGTCGCCGCCGAGCCGATGTCGGCCTCCGAGTTCGACGCCTACACCCAGGGCCGCACGCTCTATTACAACAACCACGGTCAGGCCTACGGCGTGGAAGAATACCTGCCCGGCAACCGCGTCCGCTGGTCGTTTCTCGACGGGCAATGCAAGGAGGGCTACTGGTACGAGGCCGAGCAGTTCATCTGCTTCGTCTACGAGGACCAGCCCGGCTCGCCGCAATGCTGGACCTTCTGGAACGAGCCCGGCGGCATGCGCGCGCTCTTCGAGGATGACCCCTCCCAGACCGAGCTCTACGAGGTCACCGACGCCGACGAGCCGATGCTCTGCCTCGGCCCCGATGTGGGCGTCTGAGCCCTAGGCCGGGCAATCTGCCCCCCCCCGCAGGGCGCAACCGGCCGCGCCGCACCGCCCGCGCTAGAACAGGTCCCCCTGCTCCGGCGGCGCCTCCCTGGGGGCGGCCTTCTTCCGCACTGCGCCGCCGCCCGGCACCATCCGCCCGTCGGCGAACTGGATCTCCAGCGGCGCCACCGCCGCCTTCGCCCGCGCCGCGCTGGTCACCACCTCGTCGCCCTCGCGCACCACGGCAAAGCCGCGCTTCAGCGTCTCCTCGTAGCCGAGCGAGCCCAGCAGCCGCGACAGGCTCTCCAGCCGGCGCCCCCGCGTTTCCGCCTGCCCGCGCTGCGCCGCCTCGAGCCGCGCGGCCAGCCCCGCCACCCGCTCGGCGCCCCGCGCCAGCCGGTCGCGCACCAGCGCCGGGCGCAGCCGCCCGGCCCTAGCCTCCAGCCGCTCCCGTGCCCGCGCCGCCGTCCGCGACAGCTCCGGCCCCAGCCGCGTCCCCGCCCTCTGGGCCCGCTCCCGCCGCTGCGCGATCCCGGCCCGCACCGCGCCGGGCCGCAACCCGGCCGAGGCCTCGCTCAGCACCCCGCGCTTCTTCAGCACCGCGGTCCTGAGCGCCGCCGGAAGCCGCTCGGCCCATTGGTCGAGCCGCTGCTGCGCGCCGCCCAGCACCACCTCGGGCCGCGGCAAGGCGCGGCCAAGGTCGGTCAGGCGCTGCCGCCGCCCGCGCACCGCCTCCGACACCGCCCGCCGCAGCCGCCCGCCCAGCCCGTCGACCGCTGCCATCAGCTCCAGCCGCACCGGCACCGCCATCTCGGCGGCCGCCGTGGGCGTGGGCGCGCGCCGGTCGGCGGCATGGTCGATCAGCGTGGTGTCGGTCTCGTGCCCCACCGCCGAGATCAGCGGAATCGCCGAGCCGGCGGCGGCACGCACCACCACCTCCTCGTTGAACCCCCAGAGGTCCTCGATCGAGCCGCCGCCCCGCGCCACGATAATCAGGTCGGGCCGCGGCAAGGCCCCGCCCGGCGTCAGCGCGTTGAACCCCTCGATCGCGCGGGCCACCTGGGGCGCGCACTCCTTGCCCTGCACCGCCACCGGCCAGACCAGCACCTTGCGCGGAAACCGGTCGCGCAGCCGGTGCAGGATGTCGCGGATCACCGCCCCCTGCGGGCTCGTCACCACCCCGATGACCTCCGGCAAGAACGGCAGAGCCCGCTTGCGCCCGGCGTCGAACAGCCCCTCGGCGGCCAGCGCCTTGCGCCGCTTCTCCAGCATGGCCATCAGCGCTCCCACGCCCGCCACGGCCACCTCGACCGCGTTCATCTGGTATTTCGACTGGCTCGGAAAGGTGGTCAGCTTGCCCTGCGCCACCACCTCCATCCCCTCCTCGGGAATGACCGAAAGCCCGTCCACCTGCCCCTTCCAGGTGGTGCAGGCCAGCACGCTGCGGTCGTCCTTCAGGTCGAAATACAAATGCCCCGACCGCGCCCGCACCACGCGCCCCACTTCGCCCTTCACCCGGACGTAGCCGAACTCGCCCTCCACCACCCGCTTCACCGCGCCCGAAAGCTCGGAGACGGTGAACTCGGGAGCATTTCCGCCGGGGGTGGGGTCGTCGATCAGGTCCATGTCGTGCCCTTGTGCTGCTCTGCCGCCAACCTTAGAACGCCCCCAACCCAAGGCCAAGGGAGCAGCCATGAACATCCTCATCCTCGGAAGCGGCGGGCGCGAGCACAGCCTCGCCTGGGCGATCCAGCAGAACCCCAAGTGCGACCGCCTGATCGTCGCCCCCGGCAACGCCGGCATCGAGGCAATGTGCGAGGTGGCGGCACTCGACATCGAGGATGGCGCGGCCGTGGCCGAGTTCTGCCACGAGAACACCGTGGATTTCGTGGTGATCGGCCCCGAGGCCCCGCTGGCCGCAGGTGTGGCCGACCGGCTGCGCGAAGCCGGCATCCTCTGCTTCGGCCCCTCGGCGCAGGCGGCCAGGCTCGAGGCCTCCAAGAAGTTCACCAAGCAGGTCTGCGATGCCGCGCAGATCCCCACCGCGGGCTGGGCCTCCTTCACCTCCGCCGCCCCCGCGCGCGAGTACATCGAGGCCGTCGGCGCCCCCAAGGTCATCAAGGCCGACGGGCTGGCCGCCGGCAAGGGCGTGGTGGTGGCAATGGACGAGGCCGCCGCGCTGGCCGCCATCGACGATGTCTTCTCCGGCGCCTTCGGCGAGGCTGGCGCCGAGGTGGTGATCGAGGATTTCATGACCGGCGAGGAGGCCAGCTACTTCGTCCTCTGCGACGGCGAGAACATCCTGCCCCTGGGCACCGCGCAGGACCACAAGCGCGTGGGCGAAGGCGACACCGGCCCCAACACCGGCGGCATGGGCGCCTACTCCCCCGCCCCGATCATGGATGATGCCGTCACGCGCAAGGCGCTCGAAGAGATCGTCAAGCCGACCGTCGCCGAGATGGCGCGCCGCGGCACCCCCTACCAGGGCGTGCTCTACGCCGGGCTGATGATCGAGGATGGCGAGCCTGCCCTTGTCGAATACAACGCCCGCTTCGGCGACCCGGAGTGCCAGGTGCTGATGATGCGTCTCGGCGCCCAGGTGCTCGACCTGCTCCTCGCCTGCGCCGAGGGCCGCCTGGCCGAGGCCCAGGTGAACTGGGCCGACGACCATGCGATGACCGTGGTGCTGGCGACCGAGGGCTACCCCGGCAGCTATGCCAAGGGCTCGGTGATCGGCGGGCTCGACGCCCTGCCCGAGACCTCCACCCAGATGGTCTTCCACGCCGGCACCACCGCCAAGGGGGGCAAGGTCACTGCCACCGGCGGCCGCGTGCTGAACGCCACCGCCCGTGGCGCCACCCTGGCCGAGGCCCGCGACCGCGCCTATGCCCTGGCCGAGGCCGTGGACTGGCCCGAGGGCTTCTACCGGCGCGACATCGGCTGGCGCGCCCTCTAGAGGCGCCCCGCTCCCGGCACCGCGCACCGGCCCTCGCGGCCCTCGTCGCAGTGGCGATGAGGGGCCGGGAGGCGCCAAAGAGCCGTCCCTTGCCAGGCTCTTACCGCAACGCGCCGCACACTTAATGCCCGATCGGTCCGTTCTGTGCGCAAATCGCGTATGTATGGGTTGTGCATGGGTTGTGTACGGGTTGTGCTGGGGTACTCTGTGCCGCAGGCGGGCCAAAAACGCCAAATCCTAACGGCACGCACGCGCCGCTTCAAAGCTCTCCGGCCCTGCGATCCCGCCCAGATCCCGCGTGTCCAGGACCCCCTCCACCAGCCGCACCCCCACCAGCCTCCGCCAGTCCGCATCGGCCACCACCAGCTCCGGCCCGCCGTCGCAATCCCGCAGCCCGCCCTCGATCACCGACGCCCCGAAGCGATGGTTGGTCACGCCAGAAAGCGACGCGATCTCAACAAGTTGGCCATCAACCCAGCGAAACACCCGGAGCACCCGCGCCAGGTGCGGCCGATCCACGAAGGCCAGCTCCACCGCCCCGTCGCCGTCCAGGTCCGCCGCTCCCACCGGCGCCAGCCAACGGTTGCGCGTGCCGATGAACTCCGTCGCCGCCAGCCGCTCCAGCCCGGTCTCGCCAATCCCCCAGACCGCCAGCCGCGCTCCCTTGTCGGCATGGCTCTCCACCACCACGACCTCCGGTTTCCCGTCGCCCGTCATGTCCCAGAGCCGGGGAGAAACATCTTCGAAAACAAGCTCTTCCGGCAGGGTCGCCTGATAGTTCGAGGCCCCCGCCCGGCAGGGCATCTTCAGGGCGACCCCCACCACCAGCGCCCCCCATTCCTCGTCGTCGCCCAGCGCGCCGTGGGGGTATCGCGTGGTCGGCAGGGCATAGTCCGCGCCGGTGATCGCCTCGACGCAGATCACACCGGGCCCCGCCGCAGCCGCAGGCCCGGCCAGCGCAGCAAGCGCCACCGCCCGCAGCGTTTTACCGATTGTCAGGATTTTGCGCCAATCTCGCAGAAACCGGCGCATCCGCTCAGATCTGCTTTTCGGGCATCTGCACCACCAGCCCGTCCAGCGCATCGGTCACCTTGATCTGGCAGGTCAGGCGCGAGCGCTCGGCATCGGGTTCGAAGGCGAAGTCGAGCATGTCCTCTTCCATCGCCTCGCGGGGGGCGAGCTTGCCGACCCAGGCCGGGTCGACATAGACATGGCAGGTCGAGCAGGCACAGGCCCCGCCGCAATCGGCGTCGATGCCCGGAATGCCGTTGTCGCGCGCGCCTTCCATGACGGTCATGCCATTGGCGACCTCGACCTCATGCTTGGTGCCGTTGTGCTCGATATAGGTAATCCTGGCCATTTCCCGCTCCGATCTGCCTGCTCCGGCCCCTTTACCGGATCGGGACGGGAGATTCCAGCATTGCCGGGCGGCGGCGTTTGTTCTATCTTTGTTCTCATGAACATCTCGCCTCCCGGCCCGCCCGACTGGCCCCGCCCGCCCCGTGCGATCCCGGCCGCCCTGCTCAACCGCCCGCCCACCGGCGCACGGGTCACCGTGGCCGGGCTGGTGCTGGTGCGCCAGCGCCCGGGCACCGCCAAGGGGGTGATCTTCGTCACGCTGGAAGACGAGACCGGCACCTGCAACGTGGTGGTCTGGGCCAAGACCTACGAACGCTTCCGCCGCGCGGTGATCGCCGGGCGGCTGCTGCGGGTCACCGGCCGGGTGCAGCGCGAGCAGGAGGTGGTGCACATCGTCGCCGAACAGATCGAGGATATCTCCGCCCTGCTCGACACGCTCCTCGCGCCTCCCGAGCCTCCTGTTGCAAAAGGGGCGCAAGCCCCCGCTCCCGCGCGCGCCCTCCCCGCCCCCGGGCTATGAGCCGCGCCCGGCCCGCGTTACTCTGAGGCCCAACGCGGCCCGCAAGAGAGCCCAGAGCAGTGACACGCCAGACCACCCAGCGCCGCCCCCTCGGGGCTGCCCTCGCCTGCGGGGTCCTTGTGCTTTCGGCCTGCGTCCAGCCGCCCGAGGTGCAAAAGCTCTCCGCTCCCGCCGCCATTCTCACTACCACCGAGGCCCCCACCGGCGCCACGCCCGGCACCTGCTGGGGCAAGGAAACCACGCCGCCCGAGACCCGCACCGTGATCGAGCCGGTCCTCGTGCAGCCCGCCCAGATCGCCTCCGACGGCACCGTGATGAACCCGCCGATCTACCGCCGCGAGCCGCAGCAATACATCACCAAACCGGCCAGCCACCGCTGGTTCGAAACCCCCTGCGCCGCCGACATGACGCCCGAGTACATCGCTTCGGTCCAGCGCGCCCTCGCGGCCCGCGGTGTCTATCAGAGTGCCGCCACCGGCGAGATGGATGCAAAGACCCGCCGCGCCATCCGCAAGTTCCAGGCCCCCCAGGGCCTCGACAGCGAGACCCTCTCGCTCGCCGCCGCCCGCACCCTCGGCCTCGCCCCCGCCCTTCTGCCGCAAGACGAAACCGCGCCCGAGGGTTGAAGCCCCCGCCCCTTCCTGCATATCTCCACCAGAGAACAACGCAGGAGCAGCCCGATGAAATCCCCCGTCTTCGACGCTTCCGCCGCATCCGGCGGCAAGAAAAACCTCGGCGACCTCCCCGAGTGGGACCTCTCCGACCTCTACACCGCCGAAGACGCCCCCGAGCTGAAGCGCGATCTCGAGTGGCTGGCGCAGGAATGCCCCGCCTTCGCAGAGGCCTACGAGGGCAAGCTCGACACGCTGACGCCCGACCAGATGCTCGAAGTCGTCCACCGCTACGAGGCGATCGACCGGGTGGCGGGCCGCATCATGTCCTTCGCGGGCCTGCGCTACTACCAGCTCACCGTCGACCCGGGCCGCGCCCAGTTCATGGGCAACATGCAGCAGCAGATCACCGACATCATGTCGAGCCTGGTGTTCTTCTCCCTCGAGCTGAACCGCGTGCCCGACGCCGCCTATGACGCATGGTTCGCGGGCTCCAAAGACCTCGCCCGCTACAAGCCCGTCTTCGACCGCATGCGCGCCCTCAAGCCCTACCAGCTCTCCGACGAGCTGGAAAAGTTCCTGCACGATCAAAGCACTGTCGGCGCCGCCGCCTGGAACCGCCTGTTCGATGAAACCGTCGCCGGGCTGGAGTTCGAGGTGAACGGCGAGGTGCTCGGCATGGAAGGCGTCGCCAACCTGCTCTCCGAGCAGAACCGCGACACCCGCGAGGCCGCCGCCCGCAAAATCGCCTCCGTGCTGGGCGACCACCTCAACATCTTCTCCCGCGTCCACAACACGCTCGCCAAGGAAAAGGCGATCGAGGACAAGTGGCGCAAGATGCCCACCCCGCAAACCGGCCGGCACCTCTCCAATCACGTGGAGCCCGAGGTGGTGGAGGCCCTGCGCAACGCCGTCGTCGCCGCCTACCCGCGTCTGTCGCACCGCTACTACGAGCTGAAGCGCGGCTGGCTCGGCCTCGACAAGATGCAGGTCTGGGACCGCAACGCCCCCCTGCCGATGGAAAGCGAGAAGGTGGTGACCTGGCCCGAAGCCAGGCAGACCGTGCTCGACGCCTACGCCGGCTTCGACCCGAAGATGGCCGAGATCGCGGAGCCCTTCTTCACCAAGGGCTGGATCGACGCCGAGGTGAAGCCCGGCAAGGCCCCCGGCGCCTTCGCCCACCCCACCGTCACCGACGTGCACCCCTACGTGATGCTGAACTACCTCGGCAAACCGCGAGACGTGATGACGCTGGCCCACGAACTCGGCCACGGCGTCCACCAGGTGCTCGCCGCCGAACAGGGCGAGCTGCTTTCCTCCACGCCGCTCACGCTGGCCGAAACGGCCTCGGTCTTCGGCGAGATGCTCACCTTCCGCAAGCTGCTCGCCGCCGCCAAGGACGACGCCGAGCGCAAGGTGCTGCTGGCCGGCAAGGTCGAGGACATGATCAACACCGTGGTCCGCCAGATCGCCTTCTACGACTTCGAATGCAAGCTCCACGCGGCCCGCGCCGAGGGCGAGCTGACCCCCGACCAGATCAACGAGATCTGGATGTCGGTGCAGGGCGAAAGCCTCGGCCCGGCCTTCGAGTTCATGGAAGGCTACGAGACCTTCTGGGCCTACATCCCCCACTTCGTCCACTCGCCCTTCTACGTGTATGCCTATGCCTTCGGCGACGGGCTGGTGAACGCGCTCTACGCCGCCTACGAGGAAGGCGATGCCGACTTCCAGGCCAAGTACTTCGACATGCTCAAGGCAGGCGGCTCCAAGCACCACAAGGAGCTTCTGGCCCCCTTCGGCCTCGATGCCTCCGACCCCGCCTTCTGGGACAAGGGCCTGAACATGATCGAAGGCTTCATCGACGAGTTGGAGGCGATGGAAGGTTAAACGCCGCCGCAGGGTGGGCAATCCTGCCCACCTTCCGCCACCCCGGAGCCAACCATGCCCTATAGACTCGGCCGCCTGATCGACCACATCGGCCTCCGGGTCAATGACTACCCCGCCGCCCGGGCCATCTGGCTGGCGCTCTTCGAGGCGCTCGGCCTTGGCGATGCGGTTGAGGAGGATCCCGACGAGGGCCTCAACCTCGATGAGCTCTACATCGGCCCCGCCCGCGCGGGCGGGCCGGTCAGCCGGGGCCTCCATATCTGCCTCCAGGCCTCGAATCGCGAGGCCGTCCAACGCGCCCACGCCGCCGCGCTGGCCGCCGGGGCCCGCAACAACGGCGCACCCGGCCTGCGCAGCTACCACGAAGGGTACTACGCCGCCTTTCTGCTCGACGCCGAGGGCAACAACATCGAGATCAAATACGACGAACAGGCCACCGCCCGAACCGCCGGGTTCATCGAGGTCACGCCCTGAGCAAAGGCGGGCGCCGCCGCCGTCCCTATTCCGCCACCAGTTCCGTCTCGATCACCCCGGTCACAGGGCGGCAGTTCTGCGGGTCCGTGGCCGCCGAGATCATCGGGCGATAGCACAGCTCCGCCTCGAACGAGGCCACCAACCGCCCGTAGTTGCCCCAGACCCGCAATTCGACCACCTCGACCGTAGCGGGCCTGCCCGCGCCCCGGCTTGTCCAGAACGGCCCGCCCATGCCCTGGGGCAAGTGGATCACATCGACCGAAAGCGGTACGGCACCGGGCGCATAGGCGCCGAGGTAGCGCACATCCACGCTGAACACGTCTCGGGTGGTAAAGCGCGGCTCGGGGTGGCCCTGGATGCGCAATTCGGTCAGCCGCGCCCCCTGCTCGAAACTCGCCGTGACCATCCGGCGGGCGCCAAGCGTCACGTCGATGGTGTGCCAGGTGAGGGACTCACCGCCAAGGTAGGCCGTGATGCGCCCAAGCGTCTCCGCCCGGGCAGGCAGCGGCAGCACCGCGAGGGCGGCGGCGAGGAGGCTGGGGGCGATCGGCTTCATGGCTGACCGCCAGCTTGCACCCGCGCCCGCCCCCGGTCAAACTCCGCCCACCGGGCGGGTGACCCCCACGCTTTCCGCCCTGTTAACAATTCTTCAGGAATTGGAGTTCAAGATGAGGATCACGCGGTCAGAAGATCAGCCCTCGGGCGTCGGCCCGGCAGAGTACTTCACCGGTGCGGTTCGGATGGACAACCGCCACACTCCGGAGGAGGGCGCGGCCGCAGGCGCCGTGATCGTCACCTTCGAGCCCGGCGCGCGCACGGCTTGGCACACCCACCCGCGCGGGCAACTGCTGATCGTCACCGCCGGCCTCGGCTGGGTCCAGCGCGAGGGCGGCCGGAAGGAAGAGATCGCACCGGGCGACAAGGTCTGGTTCGAGCCGGGCGAGAAACACTGGCACGGCGCCCGCGCCGACCACGCGATGACCCACGTGGCGATCCACGAGGTCGAGAACGGCTCCAACGTCGACTGGCTGGAGCATGTGAGCGACGAGGACTATCTGGGCTGATGCGCCACAGGGGCCGAGGATGGCCTCGCTTCGCTGGGAGAAGATGCCGCTCTTCGGGCCCTTCCGGCCCCTCATAGCGGCGTTGAACAGGGACGCAAGGCCGATGAGCTGCCCCGTGACGGAGGACCCCACGCCCGACGTGGCAAGGGCGCTGGCGCTAATCGAGCTCCGTCCAGGGCCAGGGCTTCACCTCGCTCGCCGCCACCAGGTAGCGCGCGGCCTTGGCCAGCCAGATGCCGAGGCTCTCGCCAAAATCCGCCAGCCGCGGGTTCGGCTCGCCCTTGTTGATGACCAGCACCACGAATTGCACCAGTGTGGCCACGCCCAGCACGGTCATCGCCACCTGGATCATGATCCCGATGAGGATCATGTGGATGAGCCGCATCAGCAGCCCGTCCTTCTGAGCCGCCTCCTGCGGCCCGTGCATCCGACCCTCGAAGCGATCGTCGTCGGAGGGGCGCATCACCCGCGCCCGCCCTTGGCATAGACCGCGTCGATCAGCGCCTGGGTGCCCTTGGCATCTTCCAGAGTCCAGGGGTAGGCAGCTCCCTCGCGCACGGTACGGCCGAAGTTCTGCACCTGCAGAACGTATTGATTTATCCCCGGAAACCGCTCGACCCTCCGGCCCATGCCGTCCTGGTGCAGCTCCACCTCGGCCTGATCGAAGACATTGGCGTTGAACGGCGCGGTCAGCCGGATCACGCCTTCGGTGCCGTGAAAACTCATGTGCTGCCAAGGGTGCATCCGCATCGAGTTGACCCAATGCGCGGTGAAGCCCGGAAAGCGAGCCGCGACCCGCGCCACCACGTCCACCCCGGCCTCGAAGTCGAGGTCGGCCTGGGTAATCTCCTCGGGCTCCTGCCCGGTCATCCAGCGGGTCGAGCCATAGGTATAGACCCCGATATCGGGGATCCCGCCGCCGCCCTTGGAGGCGTCGTTGCGGATGTTGCCCATGTCGGGGTTGAAGTAGGTAAACACCCCGTCGACATGCACCAGCTCGCCAATCGCCCCGTCGGCCAGCATCGCCTTGGCCCGCTGCCACTGCGGGTGATGAACGATCATGTAGGCCTCGGTGGCCAGCAGGCCGGTTTCGTCTCGCCTTGCGATCAGCGCGTCGATCTCGCCCGCGGTCATGGCGATGGGTTTCTCGGTCAGCACATGCTTGCCCGCGTCCATCGCCTTCAGCGTCCATTCCACGTGCAGGTGGTTGGGCAGAGGCACGTAGACCGCGTCAATCGCGGGGTCGGCCAGCAGCGCGTCGTAGCTGTCGTGCACTTTCAGCGACGGGCAGAAGGCCTTGAACGGCCGAGCCTTTTCGGCGCTCGAGGTGGCCAGCGCCACCAGCTCCGCGCCCTCGGCGGCATGAATTGCCCGGCCCATGTGCTGCAAGGCAAAGTTCGCCGCGCCGAGGATGCCCCAGCGGATCGGTTCGGTTGTCATGCTGTCTCTCCCGGCAGTGCTGTTAGCGCCAACGCTACCCATCGGACCGAAGGCACACAAGTCAGCCCTGCTTCTCGAGCACCAGCCAGCTCATGATGCGCATGGGCGGCAGGCTGTCGCGCTCCACCTCCACCAGCCCCTGGGCGCCCAGAACGCGGGAGATCGGAAAGTCCGAATGCCAGCCAATCAGCCCCTCCAGCGGCGCGATCGCGCGTTCGACGAGGCCAAGCACGCCCTTGTCGGCGGCAAAGTGGTTGACGATCAGCACCTGCCCGCCGGGCCGCAGCACCCGCGCGATCTCGCGCATCACCCGCTCCGGCTCGGGCACCACCGAGAGCACGTGCATGGCACTGACGTAGTCGAAACTCGCATCGGGAAAGTCCAGTTCGCGCGCATCCATCTGGCGCAGGGCGACGACGCGGCTCAAGCCTTCTTCCTGCACCCGGCGCTCGGCCTTGGCGAGCATCTCGGGCGAAAAGTCGATTCCGGTTACGCGCACGCCGGGCCCGTAGAGGGGCAAGGCCAGCCCGGTTCCCACGCCGACTTCAAGCACATCGCCGCCCCGCTCCGTCACATAGGAGGTCGCGCGCTTGCGCCCGGCATTGGTGACGGCACCGAAGGTGCTGTCGTAGACCGGCGCCCACCGCTTGTATGTATTCGAAACCGCCTCAATCTTCATCTACGACCTCCACCTTCGCGTGATGCCTCGCGCTCAACGCGATCAGAACGATATAGCCCATCTGTGCGATTGACATGACAATCCAGGGCCAGGTTGCCGCGATGGCCGCAAAGGCCACCAGCCCGACGATCAAGTAACGCACGTTTTCACGCGGAATACGCACGGATTTGAGCGAGGGTGTCGGCAGACGGGAAATCATCAGAAAGCCCACAACCACCAGCCAGAGCGCCACGGCTCCGGCGGGCATGGGCAGGCCGGGAAAGTTCTGCACAAGGGCAAAGGGCGCAAGGGCCAACAACGCCCCGCCGGGCGCCGGAACACCGGTAAACGTGCCCGGCTTGGGGCGTTTGTCGGGCAACTCCTCGCGGGCGGTCACGTTGAACCGGGCAAGCCGCAACACCGCGCAGACGGCAAAGATGAGCACCGCGATCCAGCTCAGCCGGGAGGTGTTGTCGAGGCTCCACTGGTAGAGCAGGAAGCCCGGCACGACGCCGAAGTTGACGAAGTCGGCAAGGCTGTCGAGTTCCGCGCCGATGGCGGACTCTGACTTGAGCAGGCGGGCGAGCGGGCCGTCCAGCCCGTCGAGAAGCGCCGCGAGCAGGATCATCATGACCGCCGCCTCGAAGCGCCCCTGCACGGCAAGCCGCAGCGCGGTAAGCCCGGCGCAGATGGCCCCGATGGTCACGAGGTTCGGCAGCAAGTGCAGGATGGTCAACCGCGCGCCGCGGCGGCGGATACGGGGGGAACGTGGCATCCGGTCAGTCGGCCCGCGCGGGGCGCGGTGAGGTCTGTGCCATGTCGGCCAGCACTGTCTCGCCCGCAACCATCGTCTGTCCCACGTCGACGAGCGGGACCACGCCCTCGGGCAGGTAGGTGTCGAGCCGGGAGCCGAAACGGATCAGGCCGAACCGCTCACCGCGTTTCAGCACGGCGCCCTCCTCGGTCAGCGGCACGATCCGGCGAGCGACGAGACCGGCGATCTGGGTCACCACGAGGTCGCGCCCGTCATCCATTTCGATCAGCAGCGAGTTGCGCTCGTTGTCCTCGCTGGCCTTGTCGAGCTCGGCAGAAAGAAACTTGCCCGGCTTGTAGGCCATCTTTGCCACCCGGCCGGGCACCGGTGCGCGGTTGATGTGGCAGTTGAAGACCGACATGAAAACGCTGACGCGCAAACGTTTTTCGTCGCCCAGCCCCAGCTCCGGCGGGGGCGCAGCCCACTCGACCAGGCTCACGATGCCATCGGCCGGGCTGACGATGAGCCCCGGCACATCGGGCACGTGCCGGACCGGGTCGCGGAAGAAGTAGTAACACCAGATCGTCAGCACGAGACCGATGAGGAAGAGCGGCATCCAGATGAAGAAAAGCAGCAGGGTCAGCACACCGAAGGCTCCGACAAAGCGCCAGCCTTCCTTGTGCATCGGCTTGATGAACGTCTCGTGCAGCTTCACGCGGATCCCCCTCGATTGCCCAAGGGTCTAGCGGCCCGCAGGCCCGGGTTCAAGCACGCGCCAGCAGGCCTCGCTCCTTGGCAAGCTCCTGCATCCGTTTCTGGAGCTTTTCGAAGGCCCGAACCTCGATCTGGCGGATCCGCTCGCGACTCACGTCATACTGCCCCGAAAGCTCTTCGAGCGTGACGGGTTGCTCCTCGAGACGGCGCTGCATCAGGATCTCGCGCTCACGGTCGTTGAGCACCTCCATCGCCTCGGCCATGAGTTCGCGCCGTACGGTGAGTTCGTTTTCCTCGGCATAGCTGCCCGCCTGGTCGGCGGTTTCATCCTCGAGCCAGTCCTGCCACTGGGCAGAGCCATCCTCGTCGGAGCCGATGGTGGCGTTGAGGCTCGCGTCCCCGCCCGAAAGACGGCGGTTCATCGAGATGACCTCGTCCTCGGTGACGTTGAGCTGTTCGGCGATCTTCTGCACGTTTTCGGGGCGCAGGTCGCCCTCTTCCAGGGCGCCGATCTTGTTCTTCGCCTTGCGAAGGTTGAAGAAGAGTTTCTTCTGGGCGCTGGTCGTTCCGAGTTTCACAAGCGACCACGATCTAAGGATGTACTCCTGGATCGAGGCGCGAATCCACCACATGGCGTAGGTCGCGAGACGAAAGCCCTTTTCGGGGTCGAACCGCTTGACCGCCTGCATCAGGCCCACGTTCGCCTCGGAGATAACCTCGGCCTGCGGCAGGCCGTAGCCACGGTAGCCCATGGCGATCTTGGCGGCGAGGCGCAGGTGGGAGGTGACGAGCTTGTGGGCGGCGGAGCTGTCTTCGGTCTCGACCCACCGCTTGGCCAGCATGTACTCCTCCTCGGGCTCCAGCATCGGAAAGGTGCGGATCTCCTGAAGGTACCTGTTGAGCCCCTGTTCGGGAGAGGGGGCCGGAAGCTTTGTGTAGTTGCTCATACTCGTCCCTTGTTGTCTTTCTTTTCAACGCTTTGTCGGTGCGTGTGGCACCCGGTTGATGGTCATATAAGTACTGAACCGATCGGTTCAAGTCTTAACGATACCCTAGGGTCACGCACATCCTAGACCCGTAGAACGTAAAAAGAAGGTAAATCCGTCGCGCCACCGGAAGGTGACGGCGTATTTCATGCGTTTGTGCATGGATGGTGAACAGAAAGGGGCAATTCGCGGCGGTTCCCCCATGGGTTAGATGCCTTCAACGCAACTTCATCGGCGAGGTTCCCCATGACGCAGGGCATTCAACGCACAATCGGCGCTCTTTACCTGGGGGTCATCGCCCTGGGTCTCGCGGCGGAGTTCGGCATCCGCATGCCGCTCATCTCCTGGAACGACCCCGCCGGCACATGGCAGGCCATCGCCGCCAACATCGGCCTGTTCCGGATGAGCCTCCTGGCCGAAAGCGCGATGATCCTGCTCGACATCGGCCTTGCCGTGCTGTTCTTCGCCCTGCTCCGCCGGGTTCACCCGGAGCTGGCACTGGCCGCCATGGTGCTGCGCCTGATGCAGGCGGCAGTCATCAGCGGAAGCCTGTTGGCCAGCGTCGCTGCACTGTCGCTGGTCGCCGGTGAGGCGGCTCAGCCGCGAGCGCTCATGGTCCTGCTCACGACCCATTCCATCGGCTACGATGTGGGCCTCATCTTCTTCGGCGCGAACACGCTGATCACCGCCTGGCTTCTCGCCCGCTCAGGACTCGTGCCGCGCTGGCTACCGCCCCTGCTGGCCCTCGCGGGCCTGGTCTACCTTGCCGGCTCGCTGACGCGGCTGGCCGCCCCCCCGCTCAACGCGCTGATGCAGCCCGCCTACCTCGTCACGATCGTCGCCGAGCTCAGCCTCGCGCTCGTGTTCCTGCTGCGGCCGCGGGCAGGGCCCATTTCGGAGTGAAATCAGGCGCCTGCGCCACCACCGAGCGCCGCCAGAAGCTGCGCCATGTCTTCTGGCATCGGCGCCTCGAAGTCCATCTCCTCACCGGTGACCGGATGCGCAAAGCCCAGCGAGGCAGCATGCAGCGCCTGTCGGGCAAAGCCGCGCGCCGCGTCAGCTCCCGCAACGCCAACGGCCTTCTCAGACAGCTTGCGACGTCCGCCGTAGACCGGATCGCCGATGAGGCCATGCCCGATATGGGCCATGTGGGCCCTGATCTGGTGCGTGCGCCCGGTCTCGAGCCGGCACTGCACGAGGGCCGCAACCCCCTGCAACCGCTCCAAAACCTGCACCCGCGTCACCGCATGGCGCCCGCCAGTGAAACACACCGCCTGGCGCTGCCGGTCGGTCTTGTGGCGGGCCAGCTGGGTGGTGATCCGCAGCGTTCCGTCCGGCTCGAAATGCGTGCCCTTGATGCCGCGCAGGCGTGGCTCGGCCCCGTCGGGAATACCGTAGCAGATGGCAAGGTAGTGCCGCCGCGCGGTATGTGCCTCGAATTGTCCGGCCAGCCCGTGATGGGCTGCATCCGACTTGGCAACCACCAGCAAGCCGCTGGTGTCCTTGTCGATCCGATGCACGATGCCGGGCCGCTTTTCGCCGCCCACGCCCGAGAGCTCGCCTCCGAAGTGATGCAGCAGCGCATTCACCAGCGTGCCCGTCGGGCTACCCGGCGCCGGATGCACCACCATGCCGGCAGGCTTGTTGACCACGACAAGGTCGTCGTCCTCATAGGCGACATCGAGCGCGATCGCCTCGGCCACCGTCTCGACTTCGGCGGCCTCGGGCACCGCGATATCCACCGCGTCGCCTTCGTCCACCTTGGCCTTCGCATCGGTCACCACGGAGCCGTTCACGCGGACGGCACCCTCCGCCAGAAGCCGCACCAGCCGCGACCGGCTCAGGTTGGCCTCGTCTGGCACATCGCGCGAAAGCGCCTTATCAAGGCGCGGCGGCGGCGTTGGGCCGACGGTGAAGGACACGAGAGAGGCGGCCATGGCAACTCCGGAAGATGGCGAGATGCCGGTGGACCTGAAGTGGCTCAAACGGCTGGTGACGGGGCTCACGCTCACCATGATGGCGGGCATCGGCGTGATCGCCGCCTTGTTTATCATCCGGCTGTCAGGGTCGCAAAGCCCGTCTTTCCCTCATGAAATCGCGCTGCCACCGGGGGTGAAGGTGCAGGCCTACACCGCCGGCAACGGTTGGCAGGCGGTGGTGACGAGCGATAGCCGCATCCTGATCTACGGGACAAACGGCACCCTCCGGCAGGAGATCGCGGTGGACCTCGCGGATTAGTCGATGACCGGGTCGAAGCCCATCAGGCGGTCGATGGGCGCGTAGTCGTCGGTCAGCGGGCGCGTATTGCGCGCCGTCAGGATCTCGTCGACGAACCCCTGATCCAGCGCCGCAAAGGCCTTGGGCTCCGGGCTGCGCGTGGTGATCCGCGCCACCGGGCTTGCAGCCTCGCCTGCCAGCAAAACGAAGACCCGCCGCTCACCAGGTTCCGGCGGCCGCTCCTCCGTCCAGACCTCGACCACCGGAAAGATCTCTCGCAGGGTCGTGACCATGGCCGCAAGAGCATCGAGCCGGTCGGTGCTGTCGATCAGGTTCATCGCATAGACCCCGCCGGGCGCAAGCCGCCTTGCCACGAGGCTCGCAAACTCCTGCGTGACCAGGTGTGCCGGCACCGCGATATCGGTGAAGGCATCGCCGAGGATCACGTCATAGCGCGTGGCATCCGATGCCAGCGCGGCGCGGGCATCGCGGTGCAGAACGGTGGCGGTGGATGGATCAAACCAGAACTTCCCGACCGCCAGCCGTGTCACCTCCGGGTCGATTTCGGCCACGGTCTGAGCCATGCCCTCCCGCTCCAGCGCCGCCCAGGCGCGTGGCACCGAATAGGTGCCGCCACCGATGTGGAAAGAGGTAAAGCCGCGCGTGCCCATCCGCATGCGGGGCAGCGCCTCGAGCATCGCCGCGTGGTCGGTGAACATGACGGCCGGCGCCGTCTCTGCGCTGATCCCGTGAGCCAGGTGGTCAATGACCATCAAGCGCACCGGCGCCGCGCCCTCCGGCGCCATTTCGACCGTTCGGATGCAGTAGTAGCTGCTCTCCACCTCGCAGACGCGCGCGGCCCCGCCCCCGGAGGCCGCGAGCGACAAGGTCAGCGCCAGCGCCGACATGCCGGCCACCACATGCCGCCGCCCTGCCCGCGCCATGCCAAGGCAGACGAGCGCGGAAACCGCATAAAAGCTGGCGATCAAGGCAAGCGTCAGCGCCGAGCCGAGCCAGGAGATGAACAGGAATCCGGCAAGCAGCGTGCCTCCGATCGCCCCGACGGCCCCGGCCGCGAACATCGCCCCAAGTGCGGCCTCCGAGGCGTTGCGCCCGCGCATCGCCACCACCGCGAGGATCGGTGCGGGCACGCCCGCAAAGAGAGAGGGCAGGAAGAAGGCCAGGCTGGTGATCACGGTGATCCCCGCAAGCGGATGCGAGAACGTGGCGAGCACCGGCCCCGCCACGCCGACGAGCACCATGGAGGCGGCCGCAGTGCACACCGCCGCGGCCACCATCGCCCAGCCACACCAGGCGAGCGCCCGGTCTGTTTCGCGGGCGGCGACTCGCCCCCCGATCCAGTGCCCGACCGAAAATCCTGCAAGCACCACGGCGATGATCGAGGTCCATGTGTACAGGCTCATCCCCACATAGGGGGCAATCATCCGCCCGGCCACGATCTCCACCACGAGGCTTGCGGCCGAGATCCCGGCCTGGAGCGTGATGAGAAGCCAGAGCGGCGCGGGATGCTGGGCATGGGTCATGGCGCCATTAGACCGCCCTTGGCGGGACGGTCAATCATCGGCGATGGAAGAGATGGTACCGCCTCCCTGGCTTGAACAGGGGACCTCTGGATCCACAATCCAGCGCTCTAACCAACTGAGCTAAGGCGGCACTGGAGGGCCGTTTAGCGCCCGCTCCCCACGATTGCAAGAGGCTCAGAGGTCGATCCGGTATTCCAGTTCGATGGTATCCTGCCCAAAGGCGCGGTTGGCCTTGCAGGAGAGTTTCTCGAAGCCGGCGCGCTCGTAGAGCCGGCAGGCCGCCTCATGGGATTCGTGGGTCCAAAGCACGAGTTCGCGGTAACCCGCGCCACGGGCGAACTCGAGGCAGGCGTCGAGCAACTTGCGCCCCAGCCCGAGCCCCCGCGCCTCGGGCTCGAGAAAGAAGAGCCGCAGCTTGGCCGTTTCCTCGGTGATCCGCACACAGAAGATCGAGCCGAGTCGTCGCCCGCCACCCCAGGCGACCCAACCGCGCTCGCAAGACGGGTCATGGCCGCGAAGAAAACCGCACATGATCTCGGCCACGAGGGCCTCGAAGGTCGCGTCGTAGCCCTCGTCCCGAGTATAGAGCGCACCGTGGCGCTCGACGATCCAACCGGCATCACCCGGCGCGAGGCCCTTGAGTTCAACCTGTTCCGGAGCGGTAAACGCTTGCTTCACCTGCGCCAGCCCGTCGCGCAGCAGCCTGCGTGCATCCGGGCTCAGCTGGCCGAGAAAAGCCCCCACCGCCTCGCGGGAGGCAGCATCGTGGGTTGCAGCCAGGGCCCGGCCCTCGGCGGTCAGGACCAGCCGCCTGCGCCGGGCGTCCTGCGGGTCGGGCTCCCGCGCGATCCAGCCCTTTCGCTCGAACCCCGCCAGCAGACGCGACAAGTAGCCCTCGTCCAGCCCCAGCCGCTCTGCGATGGCCCGCGCCGTGGCGAGTTCGCCGTTGGCCAGCTCCCACAGCACCCGAACCTCGGTCATCCCGAGGCCGGAGCCGAGATAGCTCTGCCCGAGCAGCCCGAGCCGTTGAGTGTAGAAGCGCGAGAAGTCGCGCAGGGCCTCGATGTCGTCCATCATGCTCTCCTGCGTGGAGGATTCTCCCATCACTTGCCACGGTCAAGCATTATCCGCCCTTGCCTCAGCCCCGCCTGCACGCTAGCTCACGCCCCACCGCAGCCGGAGATCAGCCATGGGCATCAACAGCGAGAGCGACTTCAGCGCCAACCTCCAGATCGGACCGACCGACCAGGGCATGGTGCGGATCTATATCCAGGGCGACGACATCGACCTTCCGATGGACTTCGACCCGGAGGAAGCCCTTGAAATCGCCGAAGAACTGAAGAGCGCGGCCCAGCGTGCCGCGGCATCCGTCGCAGGCGGGAAGAAGAAGCGCTAGAGCAGGCCCGAATGTTGCGGATCCCGCAGCGCCTGCAACCGCAGCGCCGCGTGGCGGGCGAATTTCTGCACCATCACCTTGCGACGCGCACCTGAGAGGCGTGTCTCAGGCCCCATGCGCAGGATTTCAGCATCGTAGGGGTCCGCGATGATGAGGCCGGTCTCGTCAGGCAAGAGCTCGGCCGGAAAGTCCTGACCCACCGCCCAGAAGAAGCGGTCGCACCACGGCAGATAGCCCTGCCACTTGTGATCGGCCATGTAGTCGGCCCGACTCGACTTGCACTCGATCACCCAGACTTCGCCCTTCGGGCCGAGCGCCATCACATCGACCCTGAGCCCGCCTGTCGGCACCAGTTCCTCCACGGTGGCAAATCCAAGCGAAAGCATGTGCCGGCACACCCCACGGGCGAGCAACTGGCCGGGTTGCAACCCGGGCGAGGGCGATTCTGCGGGGACATCCATGGCACCAGCATGAACAAAGCATAAACACTGGACAACCCCCTGCAGGAAATGCAGAAATTCGAACAACAATTTGCCTAGGTCTTGCCTCAATATCGAGGCATATCCGGCAAAATCGACTGCCGACCGCCGGATTGTTCTCGATCCGTGCACAGTGCCGCGCTGGTAGGGATGACACCTGCCGCTCCCTGCCCTAGTTTTGTCACATGGGACGCGTCTCGCTCATCACCTTGCTCATCGCGCTTGCCGCAGCCATCGCCATTCCGGCGCAGGCTGCCGATGACGGGCTTACCGACAAGTTCTGGGCCTGGCTCTTCAACGAGGAAGCCGCCACTCAGATCGAAGAAACATCATCGGGCCGCCCCAAGGTCTGGACCCTGCATCCCTCCGACCGCACGCGCCACCCGGAAGAGCGTTTTCGCGGGACCGAATGGAAAGGCCACCGGCTGTTTCCGTTCCAGAAGGACTACGTTGTTTATGGCGGCGGCCCGTCGCGTGGCCTCTCGGTAGGCACCGTCACGCCCAATGGCGCCATCATTCACCAGGGACGCCCGCAACTTTCACGCGGGATCAAGCGCTCTTCGGTGAAGAACAAGGTGCGCCGCGCCTTCCGCTAGGACCGGAGCAACAGATTTGAACCAGCCCCTTGCCACGGCCCCTGCCTGCGCCTATCTCCGTCGATGGCGGATCTGCTCTTCTCGTGTCGAGGCCCAATTCCAGTGGCCTTAAGCAATTCCATGGGAGTTGGCTCTGTCCGGGCCCTGGTCCGGTTACCCGACGCCCACCTGTACTCACAGGTCCCCGGGAATTCGAACGCCTTGCCGGTCGCTGCGGTCCCCGCCACCCTCATAACGCCCAAGTGAAGCGCGTCGCGCTTTCCTTGGGACGGCGCATGCCTATACTCCCCGGGTCACGGTGGAGGGTGCGATGAGCCGGAAGATGAGCCAGAGCGAGGCACGCGGCCTCGCCCATGCCAAGGAGCTCGAGGGCCATCTTGGCGTGCTCGACAGCTTCACCCCGACCGCGCTTGGCGTGCTGGCAACAGCCTCGGGCATCTACACCTACCTCGGTGTCTCCTCCCTGCTCGACAACAACGGCGCGATGACCTTCTTCGCGGCCGTGGCGTATTCCATCGCCGTGTCGGTGGGCATCTTCGTGTTCTGGTCGTTCCTGATGCGGCTGCTTCCGGCGGTACGCACCGCCTCGGCCCGGATCGGGCTGCTGCTTTCGATGGGGCTCGGCTCTCTCGCCATTGTCGCAATGTCATCCTGGCTGAACGCGGCCGCGCTTGCGGGGGCCGCTGCCGTGGAGCAGCACCTCGCCAAGACGGTGCAGGACTACCAGTCGTCGCTCGAACGGGCCTATCAGATCGCCACGGCAGGCCAGGGTCTCGAGCGTGACGTCGCCCGCGTGCGCCAAAGCTTCACCGACCTTTCCGAGCAAGAGGCCACCGGCAACCTCTCGGGCCTTGCCGGGCGTGGCGCGGTGTTCAGGGTCCTGAACCAGAAAGCCGACGAACTGCAGGCGCTGGAGACACAGATCGCCAGCCAGACTCCGCTCGTGGAAGAGCGCTTTGATCAGGGCAACGTGATCCTCTCCCGCATGCGTGCGCTCACCGTCGAGACCGGCCCGGTCGAGGCCCGGTCGGTGGAGTTCTCGGAGGAGGCCGTGCGTCTTGCCGGCATCATCACCGAGCTGCGCCAGCTCTCGGTCGCCCCGCTGGTGGTGCGAGCCGCACAGGACTTGTCGCAATCGGTCGTGCTGCCGCAGCTCGACGGGCGCACCGAGGAAGACCGGATCGGCCAGGCCTCCACGCTGGAGTCGGTTCTGGCCGTGCTGGGCCAGCGGGCCGAAACCCTGCGCATCGCGGCCGAAGGGGTGATGTCGATGACCCCACCTGCCGACGTGGCCTATACACCGGTGTCGGCCGCCGATGCCGTGATCCTCTATGCCGAGAATTTCGTGCCCAGCTGGGCCGGGGCCATCGCCATAGACCTGTTGCCTGCCGTTCTGGTGCTGATCCTGATGGTCGTTCAGGCTGCGATCCGGTCCGGGCGCGAGCCTGTGGCAATCGAGGACCGGATGACCATGGCCGAGCTGCGCGCCGCACTCGTCGCGGCCCGCGAGGTCGAGGAGGCGATGGACCCGGAAGAAGAGCATTCCGACGCCGCGGATGCGAGCCATCCGGAGAACGTGGAGCCGCTGGAAAAGCCGGGGCCGGTCAAGGGCACCGCCCCGCGCTCGGTGTGAGGGCGGGCACATGGCACTGACCGCAAAAGCCGGCTTGAAAGCGATCTTCGGGTTGCAGATGGGCATTGCCGCCGTGTTGCTGGTGCAGGATTTCTCCTCCGTCGCGCCGCAGATCCGCTGGCCCACCGCCGCCCCTGCCGTGTCCGATCCGGTCGCCCCCGGCGACCAGACCCGCCGCTTCGACCCCGACGAGATGCGCCGCCCACCGATGCCGGGGATCCCGATGGAGGGTGCATCGGACCTGCCGAAGCGGCTTTACTTCGAGGATCGCCCCGAAGGCGGCATCCGGGTTCTGGGCGCGATTGCCGAAGGCGACGGGGCGCGGTTTGCCGACTGGCTGGAGCGCCAACCGGCGCTGCCCGAAACCCTGTGGTTCCACTCCCCTGGCGGTTCGGTGAGAGATGCCCTGGAGATCGGAAGGCTGATCCGCGAACAGGGCATGAAGACCGCAATGGATGCAGGCGCCTTCTGCCTGTCGGCCTGCCCCTACATGCTGATGGCCGGCACCACGCGCAGCGTTCATGCCGAGGCCAAGGTGGGGGTGCACCAAAGCTACTATGGCCAGAGCACCGTCTTGCCCGCCTTTCTCGCGGTGGAGGATATCCAGCACAATCAGGCAGAGGTCGTGCGCTACCTGTCCGAGATGGGGATCGACCTGCGGCTCATGCAGCATGCGCTCTCGACGCCGCCCGACGAGATCTACATCCTCGTGCGGGATGAGCTGACCGAATACGCGGTCGCCACCGAGATCACCGGCAAGTAGCGCTCAGGCGAAGTCGTCGAACCCGCGTCGCTGCTGTGCTTCGGTCGGGTCGATGCGTACGGGCACCGGCGCGTGCTGCGCCACGGCGGCCTGCCTGCGCCCTCCTTGCCCCCCATCCTCCGGCTCGGCCATGCGCATCACCGCGATGCCGAACTGAACCCCCGAAAACACGATGCCGTTGAACATGAAGAGCAGAAAAACGGCGAGCGGACCGGCGGACGTGTGGGTGACGAGATGCCAGAGGTTGCCGACGTTGAGAGCCAGCAGGCCGACAACGAAGAAGGCCGCGAGCAAAAAGCCGATGGCCACATGGCGGATATAGAGCGAAACGAGCTTGGGCATTTCAGGCCTCCCGAAGGACAACGAAAGGATCGCACGCGGGATGGATGATAGCGGCAAAACGGGTGCCGGCCAGTCAATTTGCGGCTTTCGCGTCGATCTGCGGCAATACGCCCGTCAGAACGCCTCGGGCCTCGCCTCGCGCGCCATGTGATCGAGCACCGCGTTGACAAACTTCGGCTCGCGGCCTTCGGGAAAGAAGGCCTTGGCGATATCGACGAACTCCACGATCACCACCTTCGGCGGCGTGTCGCTCTCGACCAGCTCGGCGCCCGCAGCACGGAACAGCGCGCGAAGGGTGGGGTCGATCCGGTTGATCGGCCACTTGGCCACCAGCGCCCGGTCGGTCATCTGGTCGATCTTCGCCTGGTGGTTCACCGCATCCCCCACCAGCTTGCGAAAGAGCGTGGGGTCGCCCTCCACCATCTCTTCACCTTCGAAATACTCGGTTCCGAAGCGATGATCCTCGAATTCCGTTTCCACGGCCTCGGCGGTCTGGCCCGAGGCTTCCATCTGAAAGAGCGCCTGCACGGCATAGAGGCGTGCAGCGGATTTCTTCGTGCGTTTGTCGCTCATGCGGTCTTGGGTCCTTCGCCGTCACCGGCCAGCAGGATTTCGTTTTCGATGGGGCTGCGGAAACCGACGCCGCGACTGGGCTTGCCGAAGCGGCGGGTCAGCGCAATCAGGTGCAGCGCCGCGGCGGCCGCGCCGCCGCCCTTGTTCTGCCCCGCCACCTCGGCCCGCACTTCGGCCTGCTTCCGGTTTTCCACGGTCAGGATTGCGTTGCCGATGCAGGCACCTTCGAGCCCCAGCAAGGTGAGGGCGCGGGAGCTGTCGTTGCACACAGTCTCGTAGTGGGTGGTCTCGCCCCGGATCACGCAGCCCAGCGCCACGAAGCCGTCGAAGTTGCTTTGCCGATGGGCAATGCGGATGGCCGTGGGCACTTCCAGCGCGCCGGGGACTTCGGCGATCTCGTGAAAGGCCCCCGCGGCCTCAAGCTCGGCCACGGCACCGGCCACCAGCGCATCGGCGATGTCCTTGTAATAGGGCGCGACGACGATCAGCACCCTGGGTGCCACGTCGAACTCCGGGCGGGGCAGCACGTAGTGGCTTTCGCTTCCGGCCATCAGAGCGCCTCCGGCAAGGGCCGCGTTCCGGTGATCTCGAGACCGTAGGCATCGAGGCCGACGATCTTGGGCGTAGGAGAGTTGGTCAGCAGCTCGAGTTTGGACAGCCCGAGCGACGACAGGATCTGCGCACCGAGGCCATACTGCCGCAGGGTCTGCGGCGAGGTCTCTCCGGGGGCCGCGATCTTCATGGTGAGGTCGCGCAGCAGCACGACCACGCCGCGCCCTTCCCTGGCGACCGCCTCCATCGCATAGCCGAATTCATGCGCCCGACCGGCGCCGGCCACGCCCACCACATCGAGCATCGGGTCGAGCGCGTGCATCCGGGTCAGCACCGGCGCCTCGCCCGAGATGTCGCCCTTCACCAGCACGATATGCTCGGCGCCCTGCACCTGGTCGGTGTAGATCTTCATTTGCCACTCGCCGCCGAAGGCCGAGGTGACGGTCTCCTCCTTCTGCACGGCGACGAGATTGTCGTGGCGACGGCGATAGGCGATGAGGTCGGAGATGGTGCCGATCTTCAGGCCGTGGCGCTGGGCAAAGCTCACCAGGTCAGGCAGCCGCGCCATGGTGCCATCCTCGTTCATGATCTCGCAGATCACGCCCGAGGGGTTGAGGCCTGCCAGGCGGCTCACGTCCACCGCCGCCTCCGTATGGCCGGCTCGCACCAGCACACCGCCCTCGCGGGCGCGCAGCGGAAACACGTGGCCCGGGGTGGCAATGTCTTGCGCACCCTTTGAGGAGTCGATCGCCACGGCCACGGTGCGGGCACGGTCGCCGGCCGAAATGCCGGTCGTCACACCCTCGCGCGCCTCGATCGAGACCGTGAAAGCCGTTTCGTGGCGCGACGAGTTCTGGGACGACATCAGCGGCAGGCCGAGCGCATCAATCCGGCTGCCCGGCAGCGCGAGGCAGATCAGCCCGCGCCCGTGGGTCGCCATGAAGTTGATCGCATCCGGCGTTGCCATCTGCGCCGGGATCACGAGGTCACCCTCGTTCTCGCGGTCCTCGTGGTCGACGAGGATGAACATCCGGCCGTTGCGGGCATCCTCGATGATCTCGTCCACCGAGGAGATCGCGTCATGGTAGTTGGTCGAAAGATCGTTCATCGCGCAGCCCGTCTGGTTCGCGGCTCCATCTAGCCCGGTTGCTCGCGCTTGGAAAGGGTGGAAGGCCGGGGCGGGACGCGAGGTCGCGGGCGATCAGGTACCGAAGTAGAGCTCAGCCGGAACGTGGCCTGCCAGCGCGGCGGTCGGGGCCCACGCGGCCTCCAGCGCGGTGTCGCCCACCAGCACCACGGCACCGGGCAGGTATCCGGCCGCGTTCAGCATCTCGCGGATGCGCGCCCGTGTCTGGCCCCAGCTCTCGCAGAGGCGCGGCGCGGGTTGCGCCGGGTCGAGCCGGATGGCGTGGGCGGATTCGATCCGCGCGGCCAGCGCAACCGGATCTTGGGGCGCATGCACCAGCAGCCCGGTGCCGCAGCCCCTCAACCCACGCAGCTTGCCCGCCCGCGCCTCGGGCATCCCCTGCCCTTCGCGGATCATCCTGAGCGCATTGTTGGAGAACAGGATCGCCACGATATCGCGCCCCGCCGAGTGATGCACACGTGCGTAGGTCTTGAAATCGAGCCCCAATTCCGCCGCCCGCTTGAGCCGCCGCTGGATCACCGGCAACGGCAGGTTGGGCACCAGCGCGGCGCGGGCCTGCTTCCAGGCATGACGCCGCCACCCGGCGCCGGGGTCCATCGTTGGGCCGCCGTTGTGGCCGGGCCCATGAAGAGGATGTGCATCGCTCATGGGCCGATCCTTGCCTGCACTTTCGGCAATGCCAAGAGCCGCTGCATGAACGGGCGCGGCCGTGCTAGGCTGCTGCACATTATTTGATCGCATTTCAGGAGGCATCCATGTCAGACGCCAGTATTCTGAACCTGCCTTTCGAGGTGAACCCCAAGCGGATCAACGCCACCATCGGCGCCATCGCCTTCTTGCTGCCGGTTTCGCTGTTCCTGCTTGCCAGCCTGTCGCCCACGACCTGCGCGATGTATTCGATCAGCCATTTCTATTACACCCGCATCGGTGGCGACATCCTGGTGGGCGCTCTCGCAGTGGTGGGGGCGGTGATGGTGCTGTTTTACGTCTACAAGGGCGACGACGCGCCGGGGAACGAAGCCCACAACCGGCGCAATGCGCTGCTTGCCAAGGCCGCAGGGCTCTTCGGCCTCGGGGTGGCCTTCATTCCGACCGGGGGCGTGGGATGCGACTACCCCGCCTCCGAGGGCTTCGACGTTTCCCGCTTTTTCGTGCTGAACACGGTGATCGACGGCGAGGGCGTGGTCGGCGGCGAGAAGTCCTTCGACTTCTGGCTGAGTTTCGGCCACTGGAGCGCGCCCGAAGAGGTGCCCTTTCTGCTTGCCCATGCGCATTACATCTCTGCCGCGGGCATGTTTGCGATCCTTGCCTATTTCTCGCTGCGGGTCTTCACCCGCGTCCAAACCCCTGCCGCGACGCGGAGCCACACTCTCGTCGGCGAGAAGACCTCGGCCAAGCGCACCCGCAATGCGATTTACACAGGGATGGGCTGGCTGATGCTGCTCGCAATGGGCGCGCTTGCCGTCAAGATGGGCGTGGCCAACTGGACGGAGGGCGGCGCAGCCTTCGAAGCGCGATGGAACGCGGCTCGGCTGACCTTCTGGTGCGAGGCGGTTGCGCTCATGGCCTTTGGCGTGAGCTGGGCGGTCAAGGGCAGGATCTTCGGCCTGCTGGAGGATCAGGCCCCGTCCTGAGAGGCTTCCTGCAACCGCGCCACGTAGCGGGCCATGGTGTCGACCTCGAGGTTCACCTCGTCGCCCTGCTTCACCTCGCCCCAGGTCGTGACTTCCCGCGTGTGCGGGATCAGGTTGACGCCGAATGTCGCGCCATCCACCTCGTTCACCGTCAACGAGGTGCCGTTGAGCGCGACGGAGCCCTTGGGGGCGATGAATTTCGCCAAGGATGCAGGCGCGCGAAACGTGACCCGCAGGCTGTCACCCTCGTCACGCAACTCCACGACTTCGGCCACGCCGTCCACATGGCCCGACACGATATGTCCGCCCAGTTCGTCTCCCACGCGGAGCGCACGCTCGAGGTTAAGCCGCTTGCCCACGGGCCATCCATTGGCGGGGATCGAAGTCTTCGAGACCGTCTCGGCCGAGACATCCACCTCGAACCACCCCTGCCCCAGCGCCACCACCGTGAGACAGACACCGTCACAGGCGATGCTTGCGCCGATGTCGATGCCCTCGGTGTCATAGGCCGTGCCGATCCGCGCCCGCATGTCGCCGCGCATCTCGACCTTTTCCACTCGCCCCACGTCGGTCACGATGCCGGTAAACATGCCTCAATCCCTTGCCGTTAGTGCTGCCGGAGCCCCGCCCCGTTCATAGAGCCTTAATTCTGCCGCAGGAATGGGATAGGCCACAAGCAAGACCTGAGGAGACCGCGCCCGAGATGAGCGCCCTTGCCGCCGACCAACGCCGCTTCCTGTTTCTGCAGGGGCCTCACGGGCCGTTCTTCCACCGGCTCGGCAAGATGCTGCGGGCTGCGGGCTGCGAGGTCTGGCGTGTCGGCTTCAACAAGGGCGACGAGGCTTTCTGGTTCCACACCCGGAGCTACATCCCCTATCGCGGCACCCCTGAAGACTGGCCCGCCCGCTTCGCCGCGCTTTGTGACGAAAAGGGCATCACCGATATCGCGCTCTACGGGGATACCCGCGCCATCCACGCCGAAGCCGTGCGCATCGCCAGGGAGCGGGCAATCACCGTGCATGTCTTCGAGGAAGGCTACCTGCGCCCCTACTGGGTGAGCTACGAGCGTGGCGGCTCGAACGGGCACTCACGGCTGATGGACTTCTCGATCCAGGATATGCGTACCGCCCTGGCCATGTCGGATATCGACCTGCCCGATGCCCCCGCCAAATGGGGCGACATGCGCCATCACATCTTTTACGGCGCGCTCTACCACTACTTTGTCCTGCTCTGGAACCGGCCCTACCGCAACTTCCGCCCGCACCGCTCGCTGAGCGTGGCGCAGGAGTTCGGGCTTTACCTCAAGCGGCTGATCCTGATGCCGGTGTTCTGGGCCGACCGGGTGCAGGCGACCTTCCGGATCAAGCACGGCGGCTTTCCCTACCACCTCGCGATCCTGCAACTGGAGCATGACTCGAGCTTCCAGAAGCACTCGCCGTTCACGACCATGACCGAGTTCCTCTCGCTCACCATCGAAGGCTTCGCCCAGGGCGCACCCAGGCATCACCACCTGGTGTTCAAGGCGCATCCGCTGGAGGATGGCCGCGTGCCTCTGCGCCGCGAGATCCGCCGTCTGGCCCGTGAACACGGGGTGCGAGACCGTGTTCACTACGTGCGCGGCGGCAAGCTGGCACAGTTGCTCAACCACGCCCGCTCCGCGGTGACGGTCAATTCCACCGCCGCGCAACAGGTGCTCTGGCGCGGGTTGCCGCTGAAGGTTTTCGGCGACGCGGTCTATGCCAAGCCCGAGTTCGTCTCGACCCAGCCGCTGCCCGAGTTCTTCTCGGCCCCCACCCGCCCCGACAGCAAGGCCTACCGCGACTATCGCAGCTTCCTGCTGGAGACCTCGCAGATCGCGGGAGGCTTCTATTCCTCCCGCGGGCGCAGGCAGCTGTTGCGCCAGGTGGTCGACATGATGCTGGCCCCAGAAGACCCCTATGACGCCCTCGCGCAGGGCAAGGCCGGCCCACGGCTTCAACTCCGGCTGGTCACATGACGCACCCTTAGCGGTGACAGCATCCACTTCTACTATATCTGGCAAATATCCGGAATTCCTCGCAGAAATCGTCTCCACCATAGGCCACAGAAATCGCGGCACATGGGCAACACCCCTGCGCCCATCGGCGCGACCGCGCTGACAGCGCGCTTTATTTTGCGAGGTCCCGTCAGTAGGTTGAGCGAAAAACTTGAGGCAGAATTCCGTAAAGGAGCCCGAGCAGTGAAACTCAGAACTTCCCCGCTGGCGAAAGCCGCGGCAGCATTGGCCATGGTCGCCCTCGTCGCATCCTGTGGCCTCCCGCGCAGCGGCCCGAACAAGCGTGAAATCTTCGCAGGCTCGGTGCTCAAGGAAGGCGATGCCTTCATCGTCGCCGTGAACAGCCGCGTCACCGCCGCCACCTCCGTCACCCCGGTTCTCGGCTTTTCCAAGGCCTTCCTGAACGCGGGCGTTGTCGGGGCCGACACCATCCGCCCGGGCGACACGCTCGGCCTCACGATCTGGGAGAACGTCGATGACGGGCTTCTGGCAAGCGAGGGCCAGGCCGCCACGGTGCTGGAAGAGGTGCAGGTGGATGCCGCCGGTTTCATATTCGTGCCCTATGCGGGCCGGATCAAGGCGGCGGGCAACACGCCGGACCGCATCCGCCAGCTCATCACCGAAAAGCTCGACACCCAAACCCCGGATCCGCAGGTCATCGTGCGCCGCCTCGCCGGTGACGGAGCCACGGTCTCTGTCGTCGGCGGTGTCGGGGCACAGGGCGTCTACCCGATCGAGCGCCCGACCCGCACCCTCTCGGCGATGCTGGCCGCGGCCGGAGGCATCGCGATCGAGCAGGAAGTGGCCCAGATCACCGTGATTCGCGGCAAGCACAAGTGCACGATCTGGTGGGAAGACCTGTTCTCGAACCCCAGTTTCGACATCGCCCTGCGCGACGGCGACCGTATCCTCGTGGAAGAGGATACGCGGGCCTTCACCGCACTTGGCGCCACCGGCACGCAAAACCGCATCCCCTTCACCACCCAGACGCTCTCGGCCATCGAGGCCATCGCGCAGGTCGGCGGGCTCAGCTCCAACCTCGCGGACCCGACCGGCGTGTTCGTGTTCCGCAACGAGCCGGAGGAAATTGCCAAGCAGGTGCTCGGCCGAACCGACCTCGTGGGCACGCAGCGCATGGTCTACGTGCTCGATCTGACCGAACCCAACGGCATGTTCGAGGCCCGTGACTTCGTGATCCGCGACGGCGACACGGTCTATGTCACCGAGGCACCCTACGTGCAGTGGCAAAAGACCCTCTCCGCCCTTACCGGGGCCGCGGGCACCGCCAACACGCTGGCTTCCGCCGCCGGCAATTGACGCGGCCGGCATGGCCCCCGCGCCAGATCTTTTGAAAGCCGCCGGAGCGCCCGCGCCCCGGCGGCTTTTCGTTTTTTCCGGCGGCTTCGTCTTTCAGAAACGCGTGCGCCGGATCCTGGATCTGGCCGGGTGGGATGTTCGGCTCGGTGTGCCTCGTGCGGAGGACCGCATCGGCGTCTGGGGACGTTCGCCCTATGCCGCGCGGGGCGAGGCGATGGCGGAGCGGACAGGTGCCGCTCTGGTGCGGGTGGAAGACGCCTTCCTGCGGTCGATCCACCCCGGGCGCGCGGGAGGCGAGCCGCCCGTCGGACTATTGATTGATCAACATGGCGTGCATTTCGACAGCGGCCGCCCCTCCGACCTTGAGATCCTGCTTGCCACCCATCCTCTCGACGACGCCGCCCTGCTCGCCCGCGCCCGCACGGCGATGGAGCGGCTGAAACGGGAACACCTGAGCAAATACAACGCGTTCGATCCGCAGGCTGAGGTTCCGGAACCGGGCTACGTGCTGGTGATCGACCAGACCCGAGGCGATGCCTCCATCGCCCATGGAAACGCCAGTGCAGCAACCTTCCGCGAGATGCTGGCCTTTGCACAAATCGAACATCCGGGCGCACGTATTCTGATCAAGAGCCACCCGGAGACGACCTCCGGCGCAAGGCCTGGCCATTTCGGGCCGGACGACGAGGATGAACGCACCAGGCTCTTCACCGAAGCCGTTTCGCCCTGGGCACTGCTCGAGGGGGCCATCGCGGTTTATACCGTCTCGTCCGGGATGGGCTTCGAGGCGATATTCGCCGGTCACAAGCCGCGGGTCTTCGGCCAGCCGTTCTATGGCGGGTGGGGGCTGACAGCAGATGAGGCCCCCTGCCCCCGTCGAGAACGCAAGCTGACCCGCGCCCAGCTCTTCGCGGCGGCGATGATCCTCTACCCCAGCTGGTACGATCCATGGCGCGACCGGCTGTGCAGCCTCGAAGAGGCGATCGACGGGCTCTCCGCCCGCAGCCGCGCCTGGCGAGAGGACCGCGCCGGTGCCGTCGCCTACGGCATGCGCCTTTGGAAGCGCAAACCGTTGCAGCGGTTCTTCGGCTCCGAGAAACCGCTGATCTTCAACGATGATTCGAGCGCGGCAACGCAGAAGGCAAAGTCTCTCGGCGTGCCACTCCTGGCCTGGGCCAGCAAGGTGGATGGGGCGCTGGAGGCCGCGACCGCCCGCGCCCATGTGCCGCTGGTCCGGGTCGAAGACGGGTTTCTGCGGTCTCGAGGGCTGGGTGCCGAGCTGGTGCCCCCGCTCAGCCTCGTGCGCGACGACCTCGGCATCTACTACGACCCGACCATGCCGTCGCGGCTTGAACGCCTCATCGCCCGCGCAGCAGCGCAGGGTGATCATCCGCGAGCGTCGGCGCTCATGACCCGGCTCAAGGCAAACGGGGTGAGCAAGTACAACCTCGGATCCGCCGAACTGCCCGATCTGCCCGCAGGCCGCCGCATCTTGGTTCCCGGGCAGGTCGAGGACGATGCCTCGATCCGGTTCGGCACCGGTGAGATCAGCACGAATGCCAGCTTGCTGCGCGCGACCCGCAAGGCCAATCCCGATGCGGTCATTCTCTACAAGCCGCATCCTGACGTCGAGGCCGGCCTTCGCGTCGGACAGGTCGACAACGCCGAGCAATGGGCAGACCTCACTCTTTCCGGCACCGATCCGGCAGCGCTCATCGCCCGTGTCGATGCCGTCTGGACCATGACCTCGGGCCTCGGTTTCGAGGCGCTTCTGCGCGGTGTGCCCGTCACAACGCTCGGGGCTCCCTTTTATGCGGGCTGGGGCCTAACGACCGACATGGGCAATCCGCCGGAGCGGCGAGAGGCCCGGCCGACCCTGGAAGCCCTGGTGCAGGCCGTTCTCATTGATTATCCGCGCTACTTCGACCCGGTGACTGGCACGCCCTGCCCTGTCGAAGTAGTGCTCGAACGGCTCGAAACCGGCAACCTGCCTCACCCCGGCCTTGGCAACCGCCTGCTTTCCAAGGTGCAGGGCTGGCTCGTGAGCCAAGCGCATCTGTGGCGCTAGATCAGCGCCGCCGATCCCATACGGCCATCAAGTCGGGCCCGATCTTGCAAGTGCCTTCAAGCACATAGCGCCGCGCTTCGGAGAGCGCGGCCAACCCCAGCGGGCCGATTGCAGGCTGCCCCTCCGCACCAAGCGCGAGACCGGCAGTGAAGCCGACGAGCTGGTCGGGCAGGTCGGCGACGATCAGGGAGGCGGCCAGCATGCCGCCGCCCTCGCACAGCACACGGGTCAAACCACGGGCTCCGAGCAGCTGCAACATGGCCGCCGGGTCGGGGTGCCGGTCTTGCCCCAGTGGGACCTCGATGAGGTCGGCGCCGGCTTTCGCCCAAGCGACACGGCGATCATCCGGCGCGTCGGGGCCGTGGCACAGCCAAAGCGGAACATTGCGGGCCGTGCGCGCCAGCTGGCTCTCTGTCGGCAGGTCCAACCTGCGGGAGATAATCACGCGGACAGGGGAGCGCCGCTCACCATAGCCGCGAAGGGTTAACGCCGGATCGTCGGCCCGGGCGGTGCCAGCGCCCACGAGAACCGCGTCATGCGAGGCCCGAAGCCCTTGAACCGCGTGGCGTGCAGCGGGGCCGGTGATCCACTTGCTCTCGCCTGAGGCAGTGGCGATGCGGCCGTCGAAGGAGCTGGCGAGCTTGAGCGTCAGCAGGGGCCGCCCGCGCTCCACCCGGCTCAAGAAGCCTGCATGGGCACGTCGCGCGGCATCGGGCAAGACATTGGTCTCGCAGAAAATTCCGGCGGCCGAAAGGCGCGCGATCCCCTGCCCGGCAGTGCGGGGGTCAGGATCTTCGAGGGCCGTCACCACCCGGGCCACGCCGGCGGTCACGAGCGCATCGGCACAGGGTGGGGTCTTTCCGTGATGCGCGCAGGGCTCCAGGGTCACGTAAGCTGTGGCGCCGCGCGCGGCCTCGCCCGCCTGGGCCAGCGCTATGGCTTCTGCATGGGGTCGCCCGCCGGGCTGGGTCCAGCCGCGACCGACAACGCGTTGATCTTTCACCACAATGCAGCCGACCGCCGGATTGGGCCAAACCTGCCCCAAACCGCGCGCCCCGAGGCTCAGGGCGCGCGCCATCCATTGGGCGTCGTCGCTGCGGGTCACTCCCCGGCGTCGCCGGGCATGGCCGGGGGTCGAAGCTCGGACACGAAGCGGTCGAAGTCGTCCGCAGCCTGGAAGTTCTTGTAAACGCTGGCAAACCGGACGTAGGCGACGGTGTCGATGCGGGCGAGACTCTCCATGACGATCTCGCCGATCACCTTGCTGTCGATATCCGTCTCGCCCATGCTCTCCAGCCGGCGCACGATGCCAGAGATCATCTGGTCGATCCGCTCGGGGTCGATCGGGCGTTTCTGCAAGGCGATGCGGATCGAGCGCTCGAGCTTGTCGCGGTCGAAGTCCTCACGGCGTCCGGAGGATTTTATTACAACAAGATCACGCAGTTGCACGCGTTCATAGGTGGTGAAACGGCCACCGCAAGCGGGGCAGAACCTGCGCCGCCGGATGGCCACATGGTCCTCCGCCGGCCGGCTGTCCTTCACCTGCGTATCGACGTTTCCGCAAAACGGGCAGCGCATTCCTGTCCCCTTTTCCTCTGCCTCTGGGGTTATGCTCCCCACTTATCCACAGTGACTATAGGACAGCCCCCAGTATTTGGGTAGGCCAAAACTTGAGACCCTACATGCTGCCGCGCGAACGCAGCATGAAACCGTGTTAACCGAGTCACAACCCATGCACATTCCATGCACAACCCGTATGCGCCGCGGTGCAGCACGAGGCCCGCATTAATCATGAATGAAGTGTGCCGCCACCTCACGCCGATGCGGTGCCCTGCGGTGCTCCACGAGGTAGATGCCCTGCCACGTGCCAAGGCGCATCCGCCCCCTCAGAACGGGGATCTGGAGCGAAACCGGGAGAAGCGCCGCCTTGATGTGCGCCGGCATGTCATCGGGCCCCTCGAGCGTGTGGGTCAGATAGGACATCGAAAAGTCATCGGCCGGCGGCACCAGCCGATGAAAGAACTCGGTGAGATCCGACCTTACGTCAGGATCGGCGTTTTCCTGGATCAGCAGGGAGCAGGAGGTGTGGCGCACCATGAGGGTCAGCAGACCATCGCCCAGCCCCTCGAGCCAGCGTGCAACCTCGTTCGTTAAGGGGGTCAGGCCCGGCCCGCGGGTTGCAATGGTGAAGGTCGTCTGCATGGCTTGCACGATGCGTCACCAAGCGGCCAGTGGGCAAGCCGGTATGGTGGCCGGCTCACGAGCCAGGACGCGGGCGCGGCTCCACAACGCAGACGGCGACCGGAAGTGCGGGAGGCTCCTCGGCATCCATCGCCACGGGCATTGCGCCGGAGGTGGAAGGGAGGGCCACAGGCGCGCCTGTCACCATGGCCAAGGTCGCTTCGCAGCGGGCGAGGTCTTCCGGCGCGACCGGGATTTCGACGATCTCTTCCGTCGGCATTCCGGGATCATCCGGATAGTCGATGAACGGGCTGGCCGAGAGCGGTGCCGCGAGGGTGCCGGCGAGAAGGGCGAGGGTTTGTGCTGTCTGTCTCATGTCGCGGAAGAAACGCCCCGACAGAGGCATCGGTTCCGCGCCGAGGTGCCGCCGCCGTCAGTGGCCGCGATGTTCCTTGCAGAGCGCGCGGGCGTGGGCGACAGAAACCGCCTCACCCTGGCGCGACACCTTGAGCAGCAATCCATGGTCGGGAGATGCGCCCGGATCGAGCCGGAAGCCTACCGTTTCACCGCCCGGCCCGAAAATGCGACCGCTGCGCGGCGAGGTCACCACGACGGCGTCTGCGGGCTGGGCGCCAAGGCGCTCCATCGCGTAGCTGCCTGCGGCGCAGAAGATTCCGGCGCTGCTCCCGCCCGCGACGGGATGGACCACGATCGCCTGCGGCCCGCCATCGACCAGGTGACCGTTCGGTGCGAGCCAGCCGGTTGCAGCGGCCGGGGTGGCGGCGAGCGCGGCGAGAAGGGCGACGGAGCGCATGGCGTATCCTTTCGAAACCTGTGCAAAGCATAGCGCAAAATGCGCCGGTCGCACAGGATATATGGGGATCATTGGCAGTCTTGCCACTCAAAATCCCGCCAGCACTGGCCGATGGCGGTTTTTGCCTCGTAGAGCCCCTCGAAATTGGCGGTGATGGTGCCCGGATCGCAGGTGAGGTCGGCGAGGGTTTCGTCGCCACGGGTGACGGTGACGCCGGCGCTCGGCGGGTCGCCTTCGGGTTTGCGGTCGATCCGGTGCCAGACGGTGTATTGCACGTCGGCATTGAGAAAGATGGCCTCTTCCCAGATCGAGCTGCCGACCCCGGGCCATGGGATGTAGTTCAGATCGCGGAGCGGCACCGAGATCACCAGATCGGGCTCGCCGCCTTCCGGGCCAAACTGATAGCCCACACTGCCCGGCCCCCAACAGGCCCGCAGCTCCTTGCTGCCGCCGCTCATCTTGCAGGCGACAAAGCTCTCGGTGGCGGTGATGCAGTCGGCACCGGCGGGAAAGGCGGTCAGGAGAAGAAGGGCGGCGGCAGGGCGGATCATGGCGTGAGGTTCCCGGCTGAAGGGCAAGGCGGCAATAGACCCACTTTCAGCCGATGGGAGCAGGAGGGTCAACCCGACCTGGAGCCTGCGGACCGCCCCCGGCAGCCAAAGTGTCGCCGCCCGTGCAGAGTGCGCTTGTTTCCCTGCGGCTGCCCGCTAGACTGAGCGTCCGACATGGGAAAAGCCTCGCCAAGATGAACCTGATCGCTCTTCCGGCCCCCTGGGACGCCATCTTTGCCCTGGGCGTGGTGGCCGCCATGTTCGTGCTTTTCATCCGTGAGAGCTATCCACCGGAGGTTGTGGCAATCCTCGGCGTTTCGGTGCTCATGCTCTCCGGCGTTCTGCCCTATACCGATGCCCGCGCCGTGCTGGCCAACCCGGCACCCTGGACGATCGCGGCGATGTTCCTGGTGATGGGGGCCCTGGTGCGCACCGGCGCGCTCGACTGGTTCACGCAGGTGGCCGACCGCAACGCAATCACCCGGCCCACGCTCGCGGTGGGCGCGATGATCGCCTTCGTCGTGGTGGCCTCGGCCTTCGTCAGCAACACTCCTGTCGTGGTGGTGATGATCCCGGTCTTCGTGCAACTGGCGCGCACGATGAACGTTTCCGCCTCCAAGCTGCTGATCCCGCTCAGTTATGCGGCGATTCTCGGCGGCACGCTCACGCTGATAGGCACCTCCACCAACCTGCTGGTCGACGGCGTGGCCCGCGCCAATGGGCTCGACCCCTTCGGGATATTCGAGGTCACGCCGCTGGCCGTGGTGCTGGTGGCCTGGGGCATGATCTACCTGCGGTTCATCGGGCCGCGCATCCTGCCCGACCGCGCCAGCATGGCCAACCTGCTCTCGGGCGGCGACAGCTCTCGGCGCAAGTTCTTCACCGAGGTGGCCCTGCCCGAGGACAGCCCGCTGGTGGGACAGAAGCCGGGCGAGGTGGACCTGTTCAAGCGCGAGGGCGTGCGGCTGGTCGACGTGCTGCGCGGCGATGCCTCGCTGCGGCGGAACATGGGCGAGGTGGTGCTGGAGCCGGGTGACCGCGTGGTTCTGCGCAGCCAGATGTCGGAGTTGCTCGCGTTGCAGGAAAGCAAGCACGTCCGGATGGTCGACAAGCTCTCCTCGGTCGAGACGACCACGGTGGAGGTGCTCATCACCCCCGGCGCGCGCATGGTGGGCCGCTCGCTCGGCACGCTGCGCCTGCGACGGCGCTATGGCGTTTATCCTCTGGCGGTGCACCGCCGGAACCAGAACATCGGCCGCCAGCTCGATGACCTGGTGGTGCGGGTCGGCGACACGCTGCTGCTGGAGGGCGCGCCGGCCGACATCCAGCGGCTCGCAGCGGACATGGACCTTGTCGACGTCGCCGCCCCCACCGGCCGCGCCTATCGCCGCCAGAAGGCGCCTATCGCGGTGATCGCGCTGCTCGGCATCGTCGGGCTCGCGGCCTTCGGCTTTGCGCCGATCCTCGCGCTCTCGATCTTTGCGGTGGCGCTGGTCTTCGGCACCCGCTGCATCGACGCCGACGAGGCCTTCTCCTTCATCGACGGGCGCCTGCTGGCGCTGATCTTCGCGATGCTGGCCGTGGGGGCCGCGCTGGAGGCCTCGGGGGCGGTGGCGCTCATCGTGACCGCCATTGCACCGGCGCTGAAGGGGCTGCCCGCCTTCTTCATCATCTGGGCGATCTACCTGCTGACCTCGGTGCTGACCGAGCTCGTTTCGAACAACGCGGTGGCCGTGGTGGTCACCCCCATCGCCATCGGGCTGGCCACCGCGCTGGGGTATGACCCGCGCCCGCTGGTGATTGCCGTGATGGTGGCCGCCTCCGCCAGTTTCGCCACGCCGATCGGCTACCAGACCAACATGCTGGTCTATGGCCCGGGCGGCTACCGGTTTACCGACTTCATGAAGGTGGGGATCCCGCTCAACCTGACCGTCGGGCTCCTGGCCTCGGCGCTTATCCCGTTGATCTGGCCGCTCACCCCGTAACCGCGACGAGGGCGATGACCGAGGCGATGAGCAGGGCGATGCCTGCAAACTCGCGCGGTGCGAGGCGCTCGGAGAACACCCGCGCGCCGATGATCATGGAAAAGAGCACCTCCACCTGACCGACGGCAAAGACGATGGCCGCGGATTGCAGGGCAAAGGCGGCGAACCAGCAGAAGCTGCCGCCGAAGGAGGTGATGCCGACCGCGAGGCCGGGGCGCCAGGCGGCGAGCACGCGGAAGATTTCGCCTCGGTCGCGGGCGAGGAGCCAGGCGAGCATCAGCAGGTTTTGCAGGATCACGACGCAGCCCAGCGCGAGGGCCGGGCGCAGGAGGATGTCGCTCGTGCCCACCTCCAGCGTGGCGGCCCGGTAGCCGACGCCGGAAAAGGCAAAGAACAGCCCCGCCCCGAGGCCGAGCGCGGCGGAGGGACCGTCGAGCCGCAGCTTGCCGCCGGTGCCCGAGAGCATCAGGATCGCCACCATGCCCAGCACCATCGCCGCGAGGCCGGCCCAGCCGGGTGTTTCGCCCAGCAGCGCCCAGCCGACGGCGGCGGTGAGCAGCACCTCGGATTTGCGCAGCGTGATGCCCACGGCAAAGTTCCGGCGGGCAAAGAGCATGACCGTGAAGACGGTGGCGAGGATCTGGGAACTGCCGCCGATCGCGGCCCAGAGCCAGAACCGCTCGCCCAGCTCCGGAAGCGACATGCCCCGGAGGCTGACCATCGCCCAGAGCGCCAGCCAGATCATCGGCAGCGAGTAGAGGAACCGCGCCCATGTCGCGCCGGTCGCCGTGAGGCCCGCCTGCGCCATCTGTTTCTGCACCATGAAGCGCATCGCCTGGATCAGGGCGGCGGCGAGGGCGAAGGGAATCCAGAGCCAGTCCATGGTTGTGCTATGCGCACATCGCCTGGTCGAAGAAAAGCGTCAGGGCGCAGGCGGCCCCTGACGCTGCCAGATTGGATGGGGCACCGGGTCCTTGGCCGACAGAAAATAGCGCCGGAAGACCTCGCCGTAGGAGCGGTAGCGGTAGCCTTCGTTGCGGCTGAGGTAGCGCGCCGGGTTGGCGAAGTAGAGCCGGGGCAGCCGGTACCACGGGGTGCGCGGATGCATGTGGTGCACCACGTGCAGGTTGTTGTTGAGAAAGAGAAAAGCCAGCAGCCCGCGATCCTCGATCACCACCGTCCGGCCCCGGGCACGCTCGTGGGCCTGATGCTCGAGAAAGGTGCGGATCTTGAGGATCGAGAGAGCGGCGTAGGCGCAGGCGACATAGGCCCAGAGCGGCATCTGCGCCACGGACAGCCAGAGCGAAACCGGCACGAGGCCGGCAAGGTGCAGCACCCAGCCCCCGGCCACGCGGCGATCGCCCGCGCGGATCGCCCTCCAGTCGCGCCGCATGAAGGCCAGCTGGCCGATCAGCGGCCCCAGAACGATCCGGCCCGCCAGCGTGTTGTTCACCCGCAGCACCAGCCGCCGCCACGACGGGAGACGTGCCCAGTCGCCCGCGTCGAGGTAGTTGCTCTCGGGGTCGTCGTAGGGGTCGGTCAACAGGCTGTCCTGGTGGTGGGCAAGGTGGGTGTCGCGGAAGCGGAGATACGGGATGAACAGGCCGAGTGCCGGAAAGACCAGCGCGGCGTTGGCGATCCGGGAGCGGAAGGGGTGCCCGTGAATCAGCTCGTGGCTCAGGGAGGAGTGCAGCACAACGGTCAGCGTCGTCAGCACCATGCCGAGCGGCAACCAGACTTCACAGACCGCCGTGGTGCCAAGGGCGAAGACGCCATAGCAGGCGGCAAGCAGGCAGAGAGTGGGCCATTCGGTGATGGCCGGGCGGCGGTAGGTCGCGCTCACGGGAGCTCCTGTATCCGGCGGTTTTGCCTGTTTTTCAGAGTGTTGGAACCAGAATACTCTCAGGCAACCCGCCGCATAAGGCGATCTCTTGTTAACAAATCTCAGCGATGTTGATAGTTATGAACACATGAGCGACAAAGTCGACAAACGGGCGCGTGCGGCGCTGTTCCGCGATCGCGTGGCGAGAGCCCTGGCGGAGGCCGGCATGAGCCAGGCCGCGCTCGCCCGCGCGGTGGGCGTGAGCCGGTCGACCCTGTCACAGCTCTTGCGGGGCGACACGCCGCGATTGCCCGGCGCGCAGCTGCTGGGCGATCTCGCCGGCGCGCTGGGCATCAGCGCCGACTGGCTGCTGGGCCTGACCGACCGGCCGGAGCGGGCGGCGCAGCTTGCCCGAGCCGCCCTGTCGATCACCCAGGCCGAGCGCGCGCTGATCGACGACCAGATCTTCGCCTGGCACCAGGAGGCAGCGGGCTACAAGATCCGCCACGTGCCGGCCACCCTGCCCGACATGCTGAAGACCCCGGCCATCCTGCACTGGGAGTATGCGCCCCATCTCGGCAAGACGACGGCGCAGGCGATCGGTGCGGCTCAGGACCGGCTGGACTGGATGCGCGGCTCGGGCAGCGACTACGAGATCGCGCTGCCGCTCGACGAGATGACCGCCTTTGCCACCGGCACCGGCTATTACGCGGGCCTGCCAGAGGCGTTGCGACGCGAACAACTCGGATGGATGGCCGACCTGCACCGGCAGTTCTACCCGCAACTGAGGATCTTCCTGTTCGACCAGCGGCGGGTCTTCTCCGCCCCGGTCACGGTATTCGGGCCGCTGCTGGCGGTGCTCTACCTCGGCTCCTCCTACCTCGCCTTCCGCGACCGCGAGCGGGTGCAGGCGATCACCGGGCATTTCGACGGGCTGGTGCGGACGGCCTCGGTTGGAGAGCGCGACTGGCCGGGGCATATCGCCGCTCTGCTGAAGGACATGGGATAGCCCCAGACGCCAAGAGGTGCGCCGCGGTCACGACGCACCCCGAACCGGAAACCGAGCTTGAGCGCCGAGGCTCAGCGCAGGAGCGGCCTGATCCCTGCGGCGGCGGCCTGGGTGATCGGGTCGATCGCCATGAGGTGCGCGCCGACCTGCTGCACCGTGTTGCCGGTCCGCAGGCCATCGAGCCGTGCGGTGTAATCGGCACTGCCAAGGTGCGCGAGGGTCATGGCCTTGAACACCAGGAATACCGTCAGCACCGTCAGCGCGGGCCGGAGCACCGGGCGACGGGTGCGCTTGGTGCGGGTGTAAAAGCTCTGCCCCAGGGTTCCGGCGGCCTCGAAACCGCCACCCTTGCGGTGGATTTTCTCGATCCGCCGAATGCGGCCGGCGAAGTTCTGCATGATAGGGTCGGCCAAGGTGCTCTCCGTCCGAAAATCTGTTCGCGCAAGCCCCCGCCTGAATGCAGAAGATGCGCCTTGATTTGGGCGGAAATTGGGCAGCCGATCAGGATTTGCGGAGACAGAGCGTCGTCCAGTCGCCGATTGTGTCGGCGCTGGCGACAGTAAGGCCTTCCGCTACGTAAGCCGCCGTCACATCAGGGGCTTGATCGTTCAGCAGGCCGGAGAGAATCGCATAGCCTCCGGGCGCGAGGGCGCTGGCGATATCGGGGGCGAGGCCGATCAGCGGGCCCTTGAGAATGTTGGCGAAGATGAGGCCGAAAGGAGATGCCTCGGCAAGCGTGGGGTGGTCGAGCCCGGTGGCCTCGATGCACTGCACGCGTCCGGTCAGGCCGTTTGCCGCCATGTTGGCCCCGGCCACTTCAACCGCAACCGGGTCGATGTCGGAGGCGATGATGGGCGTCTGCCACACCCGCGCGGCGGCCATGGCCAGCACGGCGGTGCCGCAGCCCACATCGGCCACGGGGCACGGCGCGAGGCCGTCGGTCAACAGCCGGTCGAAGGCACGCAGGCAGCCCAGCGTGGTGCCGTGGTGGCCGGTGCCGAAAGCCATCGCGGCCTCGATCAGCAGCGGCTCGGCGCCTTCGGGCACGCGGTCGGCATCATGGGAGCCGTAGACGAAGAAGCGCCCGGCCTCGACCGGGGCCAACTCGCGGCGCACGTGGGCGACCCAGTCGGTCTCGGGCAGTTCGGAGATGGTAAAGGGCCTGGCGCCAAAGGCCGCGGCGAGCAGGTCCAGCCCCGCGGTATCGGGGGCCTCGACGAAATAGCCGCCGACCTCCCAGAGCCCCGAGCCATCCTCGACCTCGAAGACGCCCACGCCGGTGGGTTCGGGCTGGAGGCGCTCGAGCGCCTCGCCCAGCGCCTCGGCGGCCTCCTTGCCGGAGAGGGTGGTGAGGGCGGTGAAGGTGGGCATGGGCTGGCTCCTGCTGCGACAGGACGCCGGGTAGGAGGAATGTGCGGGGCGGTCAAGGGTGGCGGGGTTGCACCTTGCCTGCCGGGAGCTTCACCAACCTGTCGCCGTGGTGCCGGTCGGCACATCGGGGCTGAGGCGCGCGGCGTCCCCGGCGATGGCGCCGGGGCGCGCATTCATCTTGCGCCGAGGCCCACCGGGCAGGTCACGCCGGTCCCGCCAAGGCCGCAGTAGCCGCCGGGATTTTTGGCGAGATACTGCTGGTGATACTCCTCGGCGAAGTAGAACTCGGGCGCGGAGACGATCTCGGTGGTGATCCGGCCCAGTCCCCTTGCATCGAGAGCTTCCTGGTAGGCCGCCTTGGAGGCCACGGCGGCCTCTCTCTGCGCGTCGTTGAACACGTAAATGCCCGAGCGATACTGGGTGCCGCGGTCATTGCCCTGCCGCATCCCCTGGGTGGGATCGTGGCCCTCCCAGAAAGCGGTGAGAAGCGCGTCGTAGCTCACGTGCGCCGGGTCGAAGTGCAGACGCACCACCTCGTTGTGGCCGGTCCGACCGGTGCAGACCTCTTCATAGGTGGCATTGGGGGTAAACCCGCCGGCGTAGCCCACCATCGTCAGTTCGACGCCGGGGATCTTCCAGAACAGGCGCTCCACGCCCCAGAAGCAGCCCATGCCGAACATGGCGGCCTCCTGACCCGGCGGCACCGTGTCGGTCAGCGGGGCGCCGTTCACGAAATGGGACTTTGCCGTGGCGATCCTGGCGATCCGCCCCGGCAGGGCATCGCCCTCGCCCACCATCATCGTCTTGTCGCGGCCAAATCCGAACATGCGCAGCTCCCTCAAGAGTTTCTTGTCGGATGATATAGCATCCGGGCCGATGGATTCACGTCATTTGCCGGGATCGTTACTCTGCGGGGGCCGCAAGATGAGCGGAAAACCGCGTTTCGTTGCCCGGCGCGGGATGTCGGGGGATAAGTGTGGCGAGCCCGAAAGAGCCGCAGGCGATCAGCGAAGCCAAGGCAAAGACGGCCCCCGGAGAGACGACCCAGAGGTACCCTAGCAGCGCCGGAAGGAAGACCGCGGCAATGTGGTTGATGGTGAAGGCCACCGCCGCCGTGGGCGCGATGTCGGCCGGGTCGGCGATCTTCTGGAAGTAGGTCTTGAGCGCCAGTGCGAGGGCAAAGAACATGTGATCGACGACGTAGAGCGTGGCGGCCAGCACCACGCCCCAGCCGAACCAGTAGATCCCGCCGTAGAGGGTGAAGACGCAGACGAGCCCGGCATACTCGAACATCAGCGCGTTGCGTTCGCCCCATTTGCCGACGAGCCGGCCCATCAAGGGCGCGAAGATCATGTTGGCCACGAGGTTCACCATGTAGAGGGCGGTCACCTCATGCACCTCGAACCCGAAGCGCTCGACCATCATGAACCCGGCAAAGACCACGAAGATCTGCCGCCGCGCCCCGGCGAAGAATTGCAGGGTGTAGTAGAGCCAGTAGCGGCGGCGCAGCACCATGCGGGTGTTTTGGCGGTGCTCCCCTTCGAAACGCGGGTAGGCCAGGAGGCAGAAGAGCGCGATTGCCGCGCAGGCGCCGCCCGAGACCCAGTAGACGATCGCGTAGGACAGCTCGAAAGCCTCCCAGGTCAGCATGATGACGCCATAGGCCACCAGCGTCGCCGCCGAGCCCGCCGCCAGGAGCCAGCCCAGCATTTGCGGCGCGCGTTCGATCTTCAGGAATTGCAGCTGGAGCGAAGTGTTGACCGCCTCGAAGTAATGAAAGCCGATCGACGAGAGCATGGTGATCGTCAGGATGCCCCCGAGCGAGGGGAACTGGGCGGTGAGCGCCGTGGCCGCGCCCAGAAGGATCAGCGAGATCAACCCGAGCACCTGCTCGCGGATGAACAGCAGCAGGGCAATGACGCCGACCGCGAGAAAGCCCGGAATTTCGCGCACCGTATGCAGCAGCCCGATGTCGCGCCCGTCGAACCCAGCCACTTCGATGACGAAATTGTTCAGCAGGGCCGCCCAGGTGGCAAAGGCCAGCGGCATGGCCACGGCCATCAGGAAAAGCAGCGTGATCGGCTGGCGCCAGCGCGGAAGGGCATGAGCCTCGCGGAGAGGAATCGTGTGCATAAGGCACGCTTTACGCCGCGTTCGAGGCCGTGGGAAGAGGCTTGAGCCGCTGCGGCCCCGTCAGCGCAGCCGCCGGATCCCGGCCACGAGATCGTCGTTCCGCACGAACGGCACCCCCTCGGGCGGATCATCGTGCCCGGTCAGGGCCGCCACCTCGCCCAGCACCACCTCGGTGATGAAGGGCAGGTCGAAGCTGCGGGCGCGGCTGAGCGGGATCCACTGGAGCAGCGAAAGCTCGTCCTCCGCGCGGGAGAAGTCGTCGACATCACCGGCCACCCGTGAGGCCGGCGCGAGGAAGAAGCGCGCGTCAAAGCGGCGCGGGCGGCCCGGCGGGGTGATCGCCCGGTAGACAAAGCGCAGCCCCTCGGCCGAAGGCAGATGCTCCGTGGCCGCAAAGCCGCGCCATCCGCGCGGGGCCTCGCCCGCCCAGTCCCCCGGCACGCCGAGGATCAGGCCGGTCTCCTCCCAAAGCTCTCGGATCGCCGCCGCGAGCAGGGCAGCGCCCATCCCCTCGCCCGATTCCAGTGCAAGCCGCGCCGCGCACAGCGGGTCCGGGCCCCTGGCGAAGGGAACGGTGGCATCCACGGCATCCACCGCGCCGCCGGGAAAGACGAACTTGTTGGGCATGAACGCGGCCGAGGCGCCGCGCTGGCCCATCAGCACCTCCACCCCCTCCGCACCGTCGCGGTAGAGGATGATGGTCGCCGCATCCCGGATCGCGGTCTTGTCGATTTCTGTCGTGGTCATGGGTCTCCCGCCCTGCCGCGGGCCGCCCGGGTCAGGCCGACTTCTCGCCGAACCCGTGCATCCGCTTGGCCCATTGCAGGCCCACCATCAGGCCCTTGAGCCGGGGCAGAAGGTAGAGCGAAAGCGCCACGCATCCAACCGAAAAGCCGGTGGCCAGCACCAGCGGATCGGGCCGGAAGTTGGTATAGACAATAAGGATGAGCGGCGCGAGCAGATGCCCGACGATGAGGATGGTCAGATAGGCCGGGCCATCGTCGGCGCGCTGGTGGTGCAGCTCCTCCTCGCAGACCGGGCAGCTCTCGCGGACCTTGAGATAGCCCGCCATCATCGGGCCGTTGCCGCAGGACGGGCAGCGCCGCCGCCAGCCACGCAGCATGGCGGCTTTCGCCGGGCGATCCTCGATCAAGGCGTCATCCGCCAAGGCACTCTCTGGCTGCATCATCTGAACTTCCATGGTTTGGGTGCGCCCGACTTCTGCCGGAAATGGTGGCGGGCGCTGAACTCGCGTTGCCCTCAATCTATGCCAAACGGCGGCAAAGCGTGAGGGCACAGATTGTCCTTGCGGCGGGATGTCGCAAATCAACCTGCAAAGTTTTTTTGCCCGGTTTCGACGGAAGCCCCGCCCGGCGCCGTTTGAGAAGCATCAACGGGCCAGCAAGACGGCCCAGAGGCAACCAACCACGAGCACTCCCCAGGAGGACCGACACGATGAAACGCATTCTGCTTCTCAGCACCCTGATCGCCACCGGCATGGCCATTGCGCCGATGGCCGAGGCCCGCGGCCCCGGCGGCGGCATGGGCATGGGCCCGGGCGCCGACCCGACGCCGCCCAGCTTTACCGAACTCGATACCAACGCCGACGGCCAGCTTTCGGCCGAGGAACTTGCCGAAGGTGACGCCGTGCGCTTTGCCCGCGCCGATGCCAACGGCGATGGCGAAATCAGCGCCGAAGAGCTGATCGCCGCCGAGGCCGCCCGCGAGGAGGCCCGCCGCACGCAGCGCGCCGAGCGCATGATCGAGCGGCTCGACACCGACAAGAACGGCACCGTCTCCGCCGAGGAGATGGCCGCCGCACGGCCCGAGAAGGCCCAGGAGCGCCGCGGGGAGATGCTGGGCAAACTGTTCGAGAGAATGGACACCAACGGCGACGGCAACGTCTCCGAGCAGGAGTTCGAGACGGCCATGGCCTTCCTCGCCGAGCGCGGCGAAGGGCGTGGCAAGCGGGACGGTGAGCGCATGCACAAGCGCGGCGAGCACCGTGGCGGCGACGACCGGGGTGGCAACGGACATGGCCAGTACCGGCGGAACTGATCCGCGCGTTTCGAAACTTCCCTCCCCGCGTGTCGTGTCATCCCCTGATTGGCGCGGGGAGGGAGGCCCCCTCCGGGGGTCATTGAGTAGACAGGAAAGACCGGTTAGCGATAGGCGATGCCCATGCCCCTCGATGCGCCGACAGAGCCCGATGACGAGGCACTTCTGGTCCTGTTCGCCGGAGGTGACCGCTCGGCCGCCCGTGCGCTGACGCTGCGCCTCACGCCGATGGTGCTGGGGCTGGCCACCCGGATGCTGGCCGACCGGGCCGAGGCCGAGGACGTGGCCCAGGACGCCATGATGCGACTGTGGAAGATTGCGCCGGAGTGGCGGCAGGGCGAGGCCAAGGTGAGCACATGGCTCTACCAGGTGGCTCGCAACCTCTGCACCGACCGGCTGCGCAGGAAGCGCGGTCAGGCGCTCGACAGCATCCCCGAGCCCGAGGACGACCGGGAGGGCGTGGTCGAGCGGATGGAGGCCGAGGAGCGCGCGCAGGCGCTCTACGCCGCCCTCGCGGAACTGCCGGACCGGCAGAGCGAGGCGGTGCGGCTGAGGCACATAGAAGGGCTGGGCAACCCGGTGATTGCCCGGCAGATGGACATTTCCGTAGAGGCGGTCGAAAGTCTGATCGCCCGCGGCAAACGCGCATTGGCGGCCCGTCTGAGGGGCGCGCGCGCAGAACTGGGGTTGAGCGATGGCTGACCATGACACCAAGGTGACCGCCTCCGAAGAGGCCCTGCTGGAGAGCTTCTTTTCGGCGGCCCGCGCGGATGGGGCACGAAGGGCCGAGCCCTCGCCCGAGCTGCTGGCGCGGGTGCTGGAGGATGGCTACGCCGTGCAGGATGCGCGCATGACCGCGGCTGTTCGCTCCCGCCCCGCCGCGCCCGCCCGTCGCGGCCTTCTTGCCACGCTTCTTGCCGCCATCGGCGGCGCGCCGGGCCTGGCAGGCCTCGCCGCCGCGACGGTGGCCGGCGTCTGGATCGGCATCCGCCCGCCCGAAGCCGTTTCGGGCGTGACCGCCAGCGTCTTCGGCACCACCACCGAAGCCGCCGCCACCACCGATGACGACCTTCTGGGTTACGACATCGCCTATGCCGACCTTCTGACGGACGGCTGAGGACTGAACATGACCGACTTGCAACCGCCCTCCCCGCCCACACGCCCCCGCCGCTGGACCCGCGTCGTGCTGGTGCTCTCGCTGGCCGCCAACCTTGCCGTGGCGGGGCTGGTCCTGGGGGCCTGGATCACCCATGACGACAAGCGTGGCCCCGATGGACCGCGCGGCGATCGTGACAGTTTCGTGCGCGAACTGGGCTTCGGCCCCTATGCCCGCGCGATCCCGCGCGAGGGCCGCGACGGGTTCAGATCCGCCATCGAGGCCCGCCGCGACGAGATGCGAGGCAACCGCGAGGCACTGCGCGGATCCTTCGAGGCCACCCTCGCCACTCTGCGAACCGATCCTTTCGACCGCGCCGCCATATCGGCGCAGATGCAAGCCCAGCGCGAAGCCATCTCCGACAGCCAGCGTATCGGCCACGAGATCCTGCTCGACCGGCTCGGGGCGATGACGACCGAGGAACGCAAAGCCTTCGCCGACCGGCTGGAACGGGGCCTGGGCCGCGAGCCAGGCAAGAAGAAGGGCCCCTGAACGGCCGCGATAGACCCCGCCTTGCGCATGCCTCCGGGCGGCACCGCCACAGGCAAGGCGATGCCGGCAGGGTGAGAGCCGGCGGATCGTGCGACACATCCGCCGCAAGGTCTCGGGCTGCTGGCCGCAGAGATCGGCCCCCGGCGCGGACTGACGCCCTGTCAGGCTGGACGAATCCGGAGAGCAGGCCGATATAGGGGGGATGTCGCTGCCACCCGGTTTCCTGGACGAATTGCGCACCCGCCTGTCGCTCTCCGACGTGGTGGGCCGCAAGGTCATGTGGGATCGGAAGAAATCGAACCAGGGCAAGGGCGACATGTGGGCGCCCTGCCCCTTCCACCACGAGAAGACAGCCAGCTTCCACGTCGACGACAAGCAAGGCTACTACTACTGCTTCGGCTGCCACGCGAAGGGCGACGCCATCAGTTTCGTCCGCGAAACCGAGAACGTGGGGTTCATGGAGGCCGTCGAGATCCTGGCCGGTGAGGCCGGGATGCAGATGCCCGCGCGCGACCCACGGGCGCAGGAGAAAGCCGATGCGACCACCCGCTTGACCGAGGTGATGGAGCAGGCCGTGCAGTGGTTCCGGCTGCAGTTGAAGACTGCCGCGGGGGCCGAGGCGCGAGACTACCTGTCGCGGCGCGGGCTGGACGAGGCGGCACAGGCCCGCTGGGGCCTCGGGTTTGCCCCGCCTGGCTGGGAGGGCTTGCGCGAAGCGCTGGCCGCCAAGGGCGTGAGCGTGGAGGACATGCTGGCCTGCCGCCTGCTGCGCGAGAGCGACAAGGGCCGTGCGCCCTATGACGCCTTCCGCAATCGCATCATGTTTCCGATCCGCGATATCCGGGGCCGGTGCATCGCCTTCGGCGGGCGGGCGATGGATCCGGCCGACAACGCCAAGTACCTGAACTCTTCCGAGGGCCCGCTCTTCGACAAGGGCCGCACGCTCTTCAACCACCAGCAGGCGCGCGCCGCGGTGGGCAAGGGGCAGCCGCTCATCGTGGCCGAGGGCTACATGGACGTGATCGCCCTCGCGGAAGCGGGCTTCGAGGCTGCCGTGGCCCCGCTGGGCACCGCCGTGACCGAGGACCAGCTTGCGCTGCTCTGGCGCATGGCACCCGAGCCGGTGGTTGCGCTCGATGGCGACAAGGCGGGGCTGCGCGCCGCGATGCGCCTCATCGACATGGCGCTGCCGCAGATCGGCCCGGGCCGCAGCCTGCGCTTTGCCCTGCTGCCCGAAGGCAAGGACCCCGACGACCTGCTGCGCGCCGAAGGGCCGCCCGCCATGCAGGCGGTGCTCGACCGCGCCCTGCCGCTGGTGGACCTGCTCTGGCAGCGCGAAACCGAGGACCGCGCGCTCGACAGCCCGGAACGCCGCGCCGCGCTGGATGCCTCGCTGCGAGCTGCCGCCGCGCTGATCCAGGATGCCGACGTGCGGCGGCACTACGAGGAGGAGTTCAAGCGCCGGAAGTGGGAGCTGTTCAACCCGCGCCGCGCTGCCGGCTCCGCCCCTGCCACCCAGGGCGGCACGCCGCAACGCGCCTGGCGGCCGCGCGGGGCCCCGGCCCCTGCCCTGCCCACCCCGTCGACCCGCGGCTCGCTGCTGGCCGCCGCCGGCGCCGAGATCGAGGAGCAACTGCGCGAGGCGGTGATCCTGGCCACGCTGCTGACCCACCCGAGCCTCGCCGACGAGTTTGCCCACGCCATCGAGGAGCTGGACTGGCGCGGCCAGGGCCACGCGGGCCTGGCCATGGCGCTGCTCTCCCATGCCGACGCCCCCGACCCGCGCCGCGCGCTGGAGCAGGAAATCGGAGCCACCGCCCTTGAAAAGATCTTTGCGCCGGCACATGTCCGCATTGCGCCCTGCATCCGCAACCCTGGTGACATCGAGTTGGCTCGCATGTGCCTCGCACAGGATTTCGCAATCCTTTCCGCCGATCGCGGGGCCGTACGGGAAATCGCCGAGGCGATGCACCAGATCGACGGTCTGGCCGATGAAGGCCTGACATGGCGTCTGGGGCAGGCCTCGGAAGCCCGCCACCGCGCCGCGAACAACCACGAAACTGACAAGGCCGACTATGACATCGCCCCAAATGGCGCACGACTCGACCGCAGCGAGCGCGCCAGCCTCGACGCTCTTCTCGACCAGATCGAGAACCAGAAGCCGCGTGGCAGACGACATTGAGTCGAATTGTCGGCATTCCCGCCACAGGGCGTACGCCTTTCACATCAATTTTTATGGGGTTCGGCTGGAATCTCCGGTGATTCGCGCTATTGATTCGGGAACCTCGAATCGCGCGCTCGCCCGGACTGACCGGAACGCCCTTCAGGAGAGCTAGATGGCCGCCAAGGACAACGACGACAACAAGCCTGACGACAGCGAAGCCGAACCGATGCTCGATGTGAGCCAGGCCGCGGTGAAGAAGATGATCGCCGAGGCTCGTGAGCGCGGCTACATCACCTACGACCAGCTCAACCAGGTTCTGCCGCCCGATCAGGTCTCTTCGGACCAGATCGAGGACGTCATGTCGATGCTCTCGGAGATGGGCATCCAGGTGACCGAGGACGACGAGAACGAGGACGACGACGACAACAAGGGTTCGACCGAGGTGGTCGAAACCTCGTCGTCGCGCGAGGTGACCGTCGCCTCCAGCGAAACCGAAAAACTCGATCGCACCGATGATCCGGTGCGCATGTACCTGCGCGAGATGGGCTCGGTGGAGCTGCTCTCCCGCGAGGGCGAGATCGCGATTGCCAAGCGCATCGAGGCCGGCCGCAACACGATGATCGCCGGGCTCTGCGAAAGCCCCCTCACCTTCCAGGCCATCACCATCTGGCGCGAGGAACTCCTCAACGAGGACATCCTGCTGCGCGACGTGATCGACCTTGAAACCACCTTCGGCCGCGGGGTCGACGGCGACGAGGAGGAGGACGAGGCCGTCGATAACACCGGCACCTCCTCCGACGACAGCAACAAGGACGACGAGCCCGAGCTCGACGCCGACGGCAACCCGATTGCCCGCGACGACGACGAGGACGAGGACGAGCAGGCCAACATGTCCCTGGCCGCGATGGAGGCCGCTCTCAAGCCGCGCGTGCTGGAGATCCTCGACCGCATTGCCCGCGACTACACCGACCTCGCCGAGATGCAGGACATGCGCATGTCGGCCACCCTCAACGAGGATGGCTCCTTCTCGGACAAGGACGAGAACAAGTACCAGAAGCTGCGCTCCGAGATCGTGACGCTGGTGAACGAGCTTCACCTGCACAACAACCGGATCGAGGCGCTGATCGACCAGCTCTACGGCATCAACCGTCGGATCATGGCCATCGACAGCTCCATGGTGAAGCTGGCCGACAACGCCCGGATCAACCGCCGGGAGTTCATCGACGAGTATCGCGGCTACGAGCTCGACCCGGCCTGGATGGACCGGATGCAGGAAAAGGGCGGCCGCGGCTGGCAGGCGCTGTTCGAGCGCTCCGCCGAGAAGGTCGGCGAACTGCGTCAGGACATGGCGCAGGTGGGCCAATACGTGGGCGTCGACATCCCCGAGTTCCGCCGCATCGTGCAGCAGGTCCAGAAGGGCGAGAAGGAAGCCCGTCAGGCCAAGAAGGAGATGGTCGAGGCCAACCTCCGCCTGGTGATCTCCATCGCCAAGAAATACACCAACCGCGGGCTGCAATTCCTTGACCTGATCCAGGAAGGCAACATCGGCCTGATGAAGGCCGTCGACAAGTTCGAATACCGCCGCGGCTACAAGTTCTCGACCTATGCAACCTGGTGGATCCGCCAGGCGATCACCCGCTCGATCGCCGACCAGGCCCGCACCATCCGCATTCCGGTGCACATGATCGAGACGATCAACAAGCTGGTCCGCACGGGCCGCCAGATGCTCCACGAGATCGGCCGGGAGCCGACGCCCGAGGAACTGGCCGAGAAGCTGCAAATGCCGCTCGAGAAGGTTCGCAAGGTGATGAAGATCGCCAAGGAGCCGATTTCGCTCGAAACGCCCATCGGCGACGAGGAGGATTCGCAACTCGGCGACTTCATCGAAGACAAGAACGCCGTGCTGCCCCTGGACAGTGCCATTCAGGAAAACCTGAAGGAAACAACGACCCGCGTCCTGGCCTCGCTGACGCCGCGCGAGGAGCGCGTGCTGCGGATGCGCTTCGGCATCGGGATGAACACCGACCACACGTTGGAAGAGGTAGGCCAGCAGTTCTCGGTCACCCGCGAACGCATCCGCCAGATCGAGGCGAAGGCGCTGCGCAAGCTGAAGCACCCGAGCCGGTCGCGGAAGCTGCGGAGTTTCCTGGATCAGTAAGAAGACATGCAGCAGCACCCGTGGGACAGCCTGGGGCTGACCGGTCCCCATCTGGTGCTGCTCGCGTTTCTTGCGCTCCTTCTGTCGAACACGCTGATCGTTGTCCTCTTCAGCATCGACAAGCGCCGCGCAGCCAACGGTGACTGGCGGATTTCAGAGGCGACGCTCCTTTTCGTCACGGCTTTGGGCGCCTATCCCGGAGCGAAGTTCGCCCAGCGCTACTTTCGTCACAAGACGCGGAAGAAGCCCTTCGTGTGGCAGCTCGATATCCTGGGCGCGACGCAAGTCCTTGCCATCCTGCTCCTGGTGGTTCCCGCCTCGCGGCAGACCTGATCGCTCAAGGCTGAAAGGCAGCCCCTGTTCGTCCGGTCTGCCATGGTCTAGTCATTGCCCATGCCCCTCACCCTCCACGACAACCTCCTCACCGACCGCGGCTCGAAATATGCCGTCTCGGGCGGCCCTGCGGCCTCCAGGGCCGAGGCGCTGGCGCTCGTGAAGGAGCTCAAACGCAGCAAGAAGTTCGCCAAGGCCACCCACAACACCTGGGCCGTCCTGCTGCCCGAGGGCCCGCTGAAGAACGACGATGGCGAGGCGGGCGCGGGCATGGTGATCGTGCGGATGCTGGAGCGGGCGCAGCTGACCAACCATGTCGTCATCGTCACCCGCTGGTTCGGCGGCACGCATCTCGGCGGCGACCGCTTTCGCCGGGTGCAGGATTGCGTTACCCATTACCTCGACCAGATGGAGGCGTAGCGCCATGTCGCTCTTCGGAAAGCTCTTCGGCAAAGGCCCCCCACCACCCGCCCCGGACCCCGAGATCCACGACGGTTTCGCCATCACCCCGGCCCCCGAAAAGGCCCCGGGAGGCTACCGGATCGGGGCGATCATCGAGAAGGACGGCAAGCGCCACCACATGATCCGGGCCGATGTCATCGCCTCGGAGGAGGAGTGCGTCGCGGCGAGCCTTCGCAAGGCCCGCCAGATGATCGACGAGCAGGGGGATCGGCTCTTCTGAGCGCGGGGCTCAGTCCAGCTGCACCATCCGACCCACGTGCCAGTCCCCCACCGACCACTCGATCTCGTAGCTCGAGTCCGTGAGGTGATGGCCGATCCCGATGATCTTGCCGTCGCGGCCCTGCGGATTGACGTAGAAGATGGTCACGCCGCCGCCACGCCCGCGCGGGCCCGCGGAGGTGTGCAGCACGTCGCTGCCGCGATACTTGCTGGTGTGCGCCTTCTGGTCGGTCTTCTTTTCGCCCCTGGCATTGACGTGCACGGTCTTGTGGCTCACCGCCTTGCCGCGGCCGCCCATGAAATCGGCGACGACGGCGTTGATGTTGCTCTTCCGGGTTTTCAACGCGCTGCCCGTCAGCCCGAGCTTTCCGGCGATCCAGTCCTCCAGCTTTTCGGCGTTGAAGGCCATCATCGGCCCGGTCCCGTCCGCATTGGCGTGCCCGCTCATGATCAACCCGTCGTGTGGCATGGTCTTGTCTCCCTGTTGACGTAGGGACAGCATGCGCCGGTGACGGGCAGTTTGCGAGGGAAATCGGCCTGCGTCAGCCTTGGGTGTCTGGCCCCGACTGCGCCAGCCGCCCGCCCTGCCGCACCTGCACCACGCGCTTTGCCAGCCCGCTTCGGTCGTCGGTCTCCACGTAGAGGCCGCAGAGGGTGGCCTCGCCCATGGCGGGCTGGAACCGGCCCTTGGCCATGCCGGTCACGAAGCGGCGCAGCGGCTCACCGGGTTCCATCCCGATGACCGAGTTGTAGTCGCCGCACATGCCCGCATCGGCCTGAAAGGCAGTGCCCCTGGGCAGCAGCTGGGCGTCTCCGGTCGGCACGTGGGTGTGGGTGCCCACCACCACGCTCGCCCGACCATCGCAGAAATGGCCCATGCCCATCTTCTCGCTGGTCGCCTCGCAATGCATGTCGATCAGCGAGGCCTGCACCAGACCTCCGGGCGGATGCGCCTTGAGCACCGGCTCGATGGCGGAGAACGGATCGTCGAAGCACCGCTTCATGAAGACCTGCCCCAAGACCTGCGCCACCAGCACCTTGCGGCCACCGGGGGCATCGAACACCCGAAAGCCCTTGCCCGGCGCATCCTTGGCAAAGTTGATCGGCCTCAGAACCCGCGGCTCCGAGCCGATGTAGCTCAGCATGTCCTTCTGGTCGAAGGCGTGGTCGCCGAGGGTGATCACATCGGCCCCCGCCGCGAGCAGCGCCTTGGCGTGATCGGGCGACAGCCCGGCGCCCGAGGTTGCGTTCTCGCCGTTCACCACCACGAAATCGAGCCGCCATTCATTGCGCAGGGCAGGCAAACGTTCCGCCACCGCCGTGCGCCCTGCGCGCCCCATCACATCGCCAAGAAAGAGTATCCGCATGTCCAAGCCCTAAGGCGCTACGCCGCCCGCCACAAGCCTGCGCCCGCCGCATTTTTCTGGGGAATGGCTCATTTTCGGCGCGGCATAGCCCGGTGACGCCGGCACTCGGCCCGGATGGCTCAGAGCGAGATCACTTCGCGCTCGGTCACGATCATGTCGAGCGGCGCATCGGTCGGCTCCAGGGGCAGCTCGTCGGCTTCCTGGGCCGAATAGGCAAAGCCCACGGCCAGCACCGGGCCGGTGCGGCGCAGCAGGTCCAGCGTGCGGTCATAGAAGCCGCCGCCGTAGCCCAGGCGGGCGCCCGCGCGGGTGAAGGCCACCAGCGGCACCACGAGGATCTCGGGGCGCATCACCGCTCCGGTGGGCTCGGACGTGCCGAAGCGCGCAGGCACCATCTCGGCCCCGGGTTCCCAGAGCTTGAACACCAGCGGTGTGGCCGGGGCGGTGATGGTGGGCAGGCCGACCGGCCCGTGGGCAGCGGCCTCCTCCAATGCGGGCAAAGGGTCGATCTCGTCGCGCATGGCCATGTAGCCCGCGAGCGGCACGCCGCGGTAGCCGGCCAGCACCTCGGAGAGGTGCCCCGCCGCATGGCCGGACCACGCCGCATGGGCCTCGGCCCGCCGTGCCAGAGCCGCCGCGCGGGCGGCCTTCTTCTCGTCGGCGAGGCTCACAGGAGCATCACCGCCGCCAGGCCGAGAAAGGCGAAGAACCCCACGACATCGGTAACGGTGGTCACGAAAGCGCCGGAGGCCAGCGCCGGGTCGATGTTGAACCGGTCGAGCAGCACCGGCACGAGGATGCCCGCCAGCCCCGCCACCAGCAGGTTGATGATCATCGCCAGCGCCAGCACCGCGCCGAGCATGGCGGTTCCGAACCAGAACCAGCCGATCAACCCCATCAACAGGGCGAAGGCGAGGCCGTTGAGCAGACCCACCGCCGTCTCCCGCCGGATCACCCGAAGCACGTTGGAGCCGGTAAGGTCCTTGGTGGCGATGGCGCGCACCGCCACGGTCAGCGATTGGGTGCCTGCATTGCCGCCCATCGAGGCAACGATCGGCATGAGCACCGCGAGGGCCACGAGCTGTGCGATGACCTCCTCGAACTGGTCGATCACGAGCGAGGCGAGAATGGCCGTGACGAGGTTCACCGCGAGCCAAGGAAAGCGCAGCTTGGTCGTCTCCCAGACCGAGTCGGTGACGCGGCTCTCGTCATGCACGCCGGCGAGGCGCAGAAGGTCTTCCTCGGCCTCGAGGTCGAGCACCGCCATGGCATCGTCGATGGTGATGACCCCCACGAGCCGGTCGCTGTGGTCGACGACCGGCACCGAGATCAGGTGATACTGGTTGAAGGCATAGGCGACCTCGCCCTCGTCCTGGTCCACCGGCACGGTGCGAAAGCTGTCTTCGGCGATGTCTCTCAGCAGGGTCCTGCGCGGGCTGGCGAGGATGCGGCCGAGAGCGACATAGCCGGTGGGGTGCAGCTTGGGGTCGATCAGGATGACGTGGTAGAACTGCTCCGGCAGCTCCTGCCCCTCGGCGCGCATGAAGTCGATCATCTGGCCCACGTCCCAATGCTCGGGCGCGCGGACGACCTCGCGCTGCATCAGGCGGCCGGCGGATTCCTCGGGCCAGGACAGCGCCTCTTCCACCGCGATCCGGTCGGCGGCGGGCAGAGCCTCCAGGATCTGCTCCTGCTGATCCTCCTCGAGGTATTCGACGAGGTCGACCACGTCGTCGGAATCGAGTTCGCGCACCGCCTCGGTCAGGGCCTCGGGCGACAGCGCGGCGATCACGTCCTCGCGGATCGTCTCGTCGAGTTCGGTCAGGATCTCGCCGTCGATGTTGTCGCCCCACAGCGCGAGAAAGTCGCTGCGCGGCCCCTCGCCCATCTGCTCGATGAGGTCGGCGATGTCGGCGGCATGGAGCGGCTCCAGAAGCGCCGTGAGCGTGGCCGCATCCTCGTTGAAGACCGCTTCCAGGACCGCCTGCACGAAGGGAGTCGTGAGCCCGTATTCCTGCTCTTCGCGTTCCTCGGGCCGCTCCGCCTCGATCGTGTCTTCAATCGGCTCTTCGCTCATCGGCGGGCCTCCTTCCGGGTTGTGCCGCCAACATATTGCACGCGGACCGGGGCGCAAGCGGCACCGGAGGCAACGTAGCGCCAGCGTGAATTCGGATGCCGCGGAGGGCCGTGAGTGAATTCACGCATTGTCCGTCACGCAGGTGCGGCTTAACCTTTTGCCGATGTCCGCTGCCCCCTCTCCCACGACCGCCACACCGGCGCCCGAAACCCTGCTTCTGGGGCAGATACTCGATTTCACCTCGGACCCGTTCGAAGGCGCTCCGCAGGACTCGGCGCGGCACCTGTCCCGCGGCGGGATCGTCATACGGGGTGGCAAGATCATCGAGATCGGCCCTGCGGCCCGGCTGATCGAGACCCACGGCACCGCCCGGCGGGTCGACTATGGCGCGGCGCTCCTGCTGCCCGGCTTCGTCGATGCCCATGCACATTACCCCCAGACCGGCATCATCGCGTCGTGGGGCAAGCGGCTGATCGACTGGCTGGAAGGCTATACCTTTCCCGAGGAAAGCCGCTTTGGCGACCCGGTCTATGCCGCCACCATCGCCGGCCGCTACCTCGACCTCGTCATCGCCCATGGCACCACGACCGTGGCGACCTTCTGCACCTCCCATCCCGCAAGCGTCACCGCCATGTTCCAGGCCGCCCAGGCGCGCGGGATGGCCGTGGTTGCCGGCAAGGTGGGGATGGATCGCAACGCCCCCGACGCGCTGAAGGACAGCCCGGAGCGGGCCTATGACGAGAGCAAGGCGCTGCTGAAGCGCTGGCACAAGCAGGGCCGGTCGCGCTACGCCATCACCCCGCGCTTCACACCCACGTCCAGCGAGGCGCAGCTCGAGGCGATGGGCGCGCTTTGGGCCGAGCACCCCGACTGCGCCATGCAGACCCATCTGTCCGAGCAGGTCGAGGAGATCGCCTGGGTAAAGGAGCTTTGCCCGACGGCCGAGGATTACCTCGCCACCTACGACAAGCACGGGTTGATCGGGCCCGGCGCCCTGTTCGGCCACGCCATCCACCTCACCCCACGCGAGCGGGCGCGGCTGGCCGAGAGCGGATCGGCGGTGATCCATTGCCCGACGTCCAACACCTTCATCGGGTCCGGCGTGTTCGATGCCGCCGGTCTGGCCGCCGAGGGCATCCAGGTGGGGCTTGCAACCGACACCGGCGGCGGCTCGTCCTTCTCGATGCTGCGCACCATGGGGGCGGCCTACGAGATCAGCCAGTTGAACGGTGCCGTCCTCCACCCGGCGCATCTGCTCTGGCTCGCCACCGCCGGATCGGCCCGGGCACTGCGGATGGAGGCGGAGGTGGGCACCCTGGCCCCCGGCTCCGCGGCCGACATCATCGCGCTCGACCTTGCCTCGACCCCCGCCATCGCCCAGCGTGCCGCGCGGGCACGGGACATCTGGGAGGCGCTCTTCCCGACCATGATGATGGGCGACGACCGCGCAGTGAAGGCCGTCTGGGTTGGCGGTGTCAGCCGTCGCTGAGGCACCGGCCTAGCAGGTTTCGGCCAGAACCAGCACCCAGAGATTGCCCGAGCGGCCCAGCCCATAGTGATGAATCCCCCGCCGGAGAAGGTTGGCATTGTGCCCTGAAGACCGCTTCCAGCCCGCAAGCACCGCGCTTTCGCTCGGGTAGCCGCCGGCGATGTTCTCTGCCGTGAGACCGCCGCAGCCGGCCCGGCCCATGCGCTGCGCGGGAGACGCGCCATCGCGGCCGCGATGCGCGAAGTAGCCGTTCCGGTCCATGTCGCGGGCGTGGGCCTCGGCGATGCGGGTGAGGCCGGCATTCGCGGCGACAGTCCCGCGCCCGCGGCTGGCGCGGTACGCGTTGAACGCGCTGTCGAAGGAGGCCCCGCCGCGCGGTGCCGACGGAGCAGTCGGCGACGGGGCAGCGCAGGCCGCGAGGGCCAGCAGTCCGACCGTGAGCAGCGCTCGTTTCATCAGGGGGCTCCCATTGTACCTGGCGTGGAGTCTGCCCGCCCCTTGGGGCATGGGAAACTCACAGTCGCGTCAGCCGGTGGCCAGCCGCCGGGTGGCTGCGGCCGCCTCCTCCGACAGGGTCGGGGCGTCGACCGTGGCGAGATGCCCTCCCGCCACGACCACGCGCCCCTCCACGAAAAGGTCGCGCACCCGCGTGGGCCCGGCCAGCAGCAGCGCCGCGCTGTCCCAGGTCCCGGCAGCCTCGATGCCGCCCATGTCCCAGATCGCGAGATCGGCCCGGAAGCCCCTTGCGATCTGGCCGAGGTGACCGCCGCGCCCCAGCACCTCCGCTCCGCCGCGCGTGGCGATGCGCAGCGCCTCGCGCGCGCTCATCGCATCGGCACCGCCCGAGACCCTCTGCAGCAGCATCGCCATCCGAGCCTCGGCCGCGAGGTTGCCGGCGTCGTTGGAGGCCGAGCCATCCACCCCCAGCCCGACCGGCACGCCTGCGTCCCGCATGGCCCGGACCGGGGCGATGCCCGAGCCGAGGCGGCAGTTGGAGCAGGGGCAATGGGCCACGCCGGTTCGGGAGCTGGCGAACAGGTCGATCTCGGCCGCGTCGAGCTTGACGCAATGGGCATGCCAGACGTCATCGCCCGTCCAGCCAAGGTCTTCGGCATATTGACCGGGCCGGCAGCCGAACTGCGCCTCCGAATAGGCGATGTCCTCCTCGTTCTCGGCAAGGTGGGTATGAAGCCGCACGCCCTTCTCGCGCGCCAGCAGGGCGGCATCGCGCATGAGCTCCCGGCTGACCGAGAAGGGCGAGCAGGGTGCGAGGCCGACTTGCACCATGGCCTCTGGCGACGGGTCGTGGAAGCGCTCCACCACCCGCGCGCTATCGGCGAGGATCGCGGCCTCCTTTTCCACCAGCGCATCGGGCGGCAACCCGCCCTTGCTTTCGCCGATGCTCATCGCGCCGCGTGTCGCCAGAAAGCGGATGCCCACCCCGGAGGCGCCCTCGATGCTGTCGTCGAGCCGTGCGCCGTTGGGAAAGAGATAGAGATGGTCAGAACTCATGGTGCAGCCCGAGAGCGCAAGCTCGGCGCAGGCGAGCCTCGCCGACAGGCGGATGTCATCGGGGGTCATCCGCGCCCAGATCGGGTAAAGCGCCTTGAGCCAGCCGAAGAGCAGCGCGTCCTGCCCGGCGGGCACCGCGCGGGTGAGGCTCTGGAACATGTGGTGGTGGGTGTTGACGAGCCCAGGGGTGACGAGGCAGCCCTCGGCCCTCACCACCTCGGCGCCGTCCGCCTGCAGGTTCGGCCCGATCTCTTCGATCACGCCGCCGCGCAGGCGAATGTCGAGCGTGCCCTCGCGGCCGGTGTCATCCATCGTCAGCACATGGCCGCCGCGGATGAGCCGATGGGTCATGCCCCCTGCCCCGCCAGCAGCGCCATCGCCGCGCGGTGCAACTCCGGTGTGGCCGCCGCCAGTGCGCGCCCGCCCTCATGCACCGGGCCGCCCTCCCAGTCGGTCACCACGCCGCCCGCCGCCTCGATCACGGCAATCGGCGCAGCGATGTCGTAGCTCTGAAGGCCCGCCTCGATCACCAGGTCGATCTGGCCCAGCGCCAGCAGCGCATAGGCGTAGCAGTCGAGCCCGTAGCGGGTGAGCCGGACCTCGCGTGCCACCCGCCGGAACGCCGCCCCTTCCGCCTCGGTGCCGACCTCGGGAAAGGTGGTGAAGAGCGTCGCACCATCCAGCGCAACGCCCTCGCGCACCCTGAGCGGGCTCTCCCCCCGAGGCCCCGCGAGCCGTGCCGTTCCCAGGCCACCCTCGAAGCGCTCGGCGGTGTAGGGCTGGTCGATGATGCCGTAGAAGGGCCCGCGTGCGTCCTGCAAGGCGATGAGCACGCCCCAGCTCGGCGTGCCGGAGATGAAGGCACGGGTGCCGTCGATCGGGTCGAGCACCCAGGTCAGGCCGCTCTCGCCCGCCTGCCGCCCGAACTCCTCGCCCAGGATCGCATCCTGCGGCCGGCGCTCGGCCAGCACAGCGCGAATGGCCTCCTCCGCCGCCCGGTCCGCCACGGTCACCGGGTCAAACCCGCCCGGCGCGGCCTTGTTGTCTGCGGTCATGGCGGTGCGGAAATGCGGAAGGATCACCGCGCGCGCCGCCTCGGCCATCGCCGCGCCACAGGCCCGGATCGCCTTGGCCTCTTCTGCTGTCAGGTCTTCTCGCATCATCGTGCATCCCCCTGACCGAGCCTTAACGCAGCCGCCCTAACGAGAAAAGCGCCCCGCGTGGGGCGCTCTCCTGATGGTTACGATTTTCACGAGTTAAACGGTGGTCAGTTCACGTCGCTCAGAACGCGGGCGAGGTCGAAGAGGCGGCGGCGCTGGCTTTCGGGGATCGCGTAGTAGCTGCGCACCAGCTCCAGCGCTTCGCGGTCGCCGAGGATATCGCCCGGCACGGCCTCGCCTTCGGTTGCCTCGACCTTGGACACCTTGGGCAGGTCCTGGCTCAGCCCCTCGAAGAAGAACGAGATCGGCACGTCGAGCGCGTGGGCGATGTCCCACAGGCGGGACGCGCTGACGCGGTTCATGCCGGTTTCGTACTTCTGGATCTGCTGGAACTTGATGCCGACCTTCTCGGCAAGCTGCTGCTGCGTCATCCCCACCATCCACCGACGATGCCGGACGCGTTTGCCAACGTGAATGTCGACCGGATGTTTCATTACTCTCTCCTTCTGGGTCTTCTTTCCTACCTATGCAGCAACTTTCGTGCCAAACGACCGCCGAGGTGGGGAAATCTTTACCAAACTTGGTAAAAAATCTTCATCTACAAGGAATTCAGGGAGTTGCAGGGCGATTCCCTTGCGGAAACCATGTCATGCGCGCCGCTCTACGGCAAGTTTAGGGGAGAAACGCAATGCAATTTGCGGTTGCATTTAGTTTACCCCCTCAACTATCGCATATTGCAATTGCATTATGCAAATATCTACAGCATTGCGCAGCTTTGCCGCAAGTCCTACTCAAGGTGCGCAATCGGAGGGAGTGCACATGAAGGCCTATCGCGTCACCGCAGCCGGACAACGCCCGAGCCTCGTGGAGGTTCCTGCGCCCCAGCCGGGGCCCGGCGAGGTGGCCGTGGAGATCGCGGCCTGCGGTCTGAACTTCGCGGATCTGCTCATGGTGGAGGGCACCTACCAGGATACGCCCCCTGCCCCCTTTACCCTCGGGATCGAGTTGGCCGGAACCGTGACCGCCCTCGGCGAGGGCGTCGCCGGCCTCGCCGCCGGTGATCGGGTCGGCGTTTTTGGCGGCCGCGGCGGGTTGGCCGAAGCGGGGTGCTTTCCTGCCGATCGCTGCCTCCAGCTGCCGGATGCCATGCCGTTTCACATTGCCGCGGCCTTTCTGGTGGCCTACGGCACATCGCACCTTGCGCTGGCGCATCGGGCGCGGCTGACCACGGGCGAGCGCCTCGTGGTCACCGGTGCGGCAGGCGGCGTCGGCCTGACGGCGGTGGAGCTGGGCGCCAAGCTCGGCGCCGAGGTCGTGGCCATCGCCCGTGGCGCCGACAAGCTGGAGGTGGCCCGCACGGCAGGGGCCACACACCTTATCGAGGCCACAAGCGACGACATTCGCGGCCAGCTGAAGGCGCTCGGCGGGATCGACGTGCTCTATGATACCGTGGGCGACCCCCTCTTCGGCGAGTGCTTCCGCGCTGCGCGGCCCGAGGCCCGCCTGCTCGCCATCGGATTTGCGGGGGGCAAGGTGCCCCAGATCAAGGCGAACCACCTGCTGGTGAAGAACCTCACCGTCTCCGGGCTCTACTGGGGGGGCTACATGGGCTTTGCGCCGGAGGTGCTGACCGGCTCACTGAAGGAGCTGATGGGCCTTTGGGAGACCGGCGGGCTCGACCCGCACGTCTCGCACCGCCTGCCGCTCGACGAGATCGACGCGGCGATGGAGCTGATCAGGACGCGGCGCTCGACCGGTAAGGTTGTTGTTGAGCCACGGCGCTGACCGCCTCGCCGATGACACCGGTGTCGCCCACCGGCACCGGGGACATGCCGGTCGTCGGCAGCCGACCGGTGTAGGACCGGCGCAGCAGCTCGGCCAGCGCCTCCTCGGCCGGGTTCTTGATGTTGGCCGCACCATAGAGGTTGATCCTGAAGGAGCGCAGTTCGGGCAGTGCGCCGCCGTGACAGATCGGCTCGGTGGTGGGCGGGTGCATCCCTTCCAGCATGGCGTGAACCGCGAGATCGGCGTTGACCGTCGCCTCCACGGTGCGCGATGAGTTCGAGCTGACCTGCATGGTCCAGGGCAGGCCGGCATCGTCGAGGGCGCGCTGGACGATGGTCTTGAAGAAGCACTTTTCCTCGAAGGCCAGCGGCAGGGGACGACGGCGCCATGCACAGCCACCAGGGGCGCCGACCCAGACGAGCGGCACCTCGCGGAGGGTTTCGCCACCCTCGTCCAGGCCATCTTCGGTTGTCACGATCATGTCGCATTCACCCTTCGCGAAGTCCTCCTTCAGGCTGCGGGTGAAGGAGGAGACGAGGTGCACGCGAACCCGCGGGAACTCGGCCGCAAAGCGCTGAAGCAGTCGCGGAATATACCCCAGCACGATGTCATGGGGCACGCCGAGCACGATCCGCCCTTCGAACTCCTCTGCCGTCAGCCGGGTGAAGGCCTCGTCGTTCAGGGCCAGCATGCGGCGCGCGTAGGAGAGCAGTTGCTCGCCCGCGGGCGTGAGCGTGATCTGGCGCTGCGAGCGATCCAGCAGCCGCTGGTCCAGCGCCTCCTCGAGCCGTTTCAGCTGCATCGAGACGGCCGATTGGGTGACGTTGAGCTGCCCCGCCGCGCGGGTGACCCCGGCGCAGTCGGCCACGGTGACGAAACTGCGCAGGGCGGTGAGATCCAGGTTGCGGGGCATCATCAATCTCCGTGATGGGAGGCGTCACAAACATTCGTTTTCAATATGCCGCAGGTCGCGCCATATATCAACCATCCTGATCGAACGGATCGCAACCTTCACAGATAGCAAAGGATCGGACCGATGAGCCATACCGCTACTCCCCTCGCCCCCAGCGCCCTGTCCGGACGCCAGATCGCCCCGGCCCGCGGCGGCATTGTTGCCCGCGTGCTCGACCTCGTGGCCCTGCGCCGTCAGCGCCGCGCCCTGGCCGACCTTGACGCCGCCCTGCTGAAGGACATCGGTGTGAGTCCCGACGAGGCCCGCCTCGAAGCCGCGCGCCGGCTTTGGGACGTTCCCCAGGGCTGGCGGACCTGATCCTGCCGGCTCTCCGAGAGCGGCGCCTGTCCCCGAGCGCGCCGCTCTCGAAATAATCTGAGACGAAACAGCATGTTTCCGACAGAGAATACCTTGAAACATCGGGGCTTCATGCCGATATTCATTTCAAACCGCCTCGCGCGCCGCGGGCGCGGTTCTTGAATTGTGCAGATGGAGGCATGAATGGCAGAATTTGACACGATGCGCGACATGGGCCGCACCGCCGGTGCCGGTGTCCGCACAGCGCAGATCGACGAGGGCCTGCGCGCCCACATGAGCAAGGTTTACGGCACCATGTCGGTGGGCCTGCTGCTCACCGCTGCGGTGGCCTGGGCCATCGGCACCAACGACGCGCTGGTGATGCAGATCTTCGCCACGCCGCTGCGCTGGGTCGTCATGTTCGCCCCGCTGATCATGATTTTCGCCTTCGGCGCGATGGTCAACCGCATGTCGGCGGCGGCCGCGCAGGTGTTCTTCTACGGCTTCTCGGCCGTGATGGGCCTGTCGATCAGCTGGATCTTCGCCGCCTACACCGATTTCTCGATCGCCCAGACCTTCCTGGTCACCGCGATCGCCTTCGCCGGTCTGTCCCTCTGGGGCTACACCACCAAGAAGGACATCTCGGGCTGGGGCAGCTTCCTGATCATGGGCGTCATCGGCATCCTGGTCGCCTCGATCATCAACATTTGGCTGCAAAGCCCGGGCATGATGTTCGCCATCTCGATCCTTGGCGTGCTGATCTTCGCGGGCCTGACCGCCTACGACACGCAGAACATCAAGAACACCTACATCGCCCACGCGGCGCATGGGGACCAGGAGTGGCTCGGCAAGGCCGCCGTCATGGGCGCGCTCAGCCTTTACCTGGACTTCATCAACATGTTCATGTTCCTGCTCTCGCTGATGGGCGGGCGCGAATAAGCCACAGCTGCAAGGCTGAAAAGATCACCCCGCCGGAGCAATCCGGCGGGTTTTTCTTTGCCCGGGAATTATCTGGGCGAGGTACTAGACGACCGGTCTATTACACCCTAGATCTGCCCCATGACAGAGCCACGCACATCCGACCAGACCCGCGCTCGCATCCTCGACCGAGGCCGCTCGCTGGTGCTTGAACGCGGCTTCGGCGGTGTTGGCCTGAAAGACATTCTCGCCGCCGCGGCCGTACCCAAGGGCTCGTTCTACCACTACTTTGCCTCCAAGGAGGCGTTCGGTTGCGCCTTGCTCGAAGGCTACGTGGAGGAATACCTTGCGGCCCTCGACGCGGTCATCGCCCTCCCCGGGCCTGCCGCCGACCGGATGAACCGCTACCTCAGCGGCGCTCTCGGCACCACTTCCGTCACCATGGCCGACCGCTGCCTCGTCGTGAAGCTCGCGGCCGAAATCGCCGACCTCTCCGAAGACATGCGCCAGATCCTTGACGCGGGTGTCTCCCAGGTGTGCACCCGTCTCGCCGGGTTGCTGCGCGAGGGCGCCGAAGACGGCTCCCTGGTGCCTCAGCCCGACCCCGAGCGCAGCGGGGCGATGCTCTACACTCAATGGCTCGGCGCGGCCATCCGCGCCAAGCTCGCCCGAAGCCGCCTGCCGCTCGAGCAGGCCATGGAAGACACCCACGCGCGGTTCTTCATCTGATCCAAACCCATCCAAACCCGCTCCGCACCATCCGGCCGCGGACGTCAGAAAGGATTTCCCCATGAAAGCCATCACCTATGACACCTTCGGTGAACCCGCAGATGTGCTGCACACCTCCGATATTCCCGTGCCCGAGCCCAAACCGGGCGAGCTGCGCATCAGGATGACCCTTTCCCCCATCCACAACCACGATCTGTGGACCACACGCGGCACCTACGGCTACAAGCCTGCGCTGCCCGCGGTCGGCGGCACCGAGGCACTCGGCACCATCGAAGCCCTGGGGAAAGGCGTTGACGAGGCGCTTCTCGGCAAGCGGGTGGTGGCTGCGGGTGTGCATGGTGCCTGGGCCGAGCAGTTCATCGCCCCCGCCGCGGGCGTGATCCCGCTGCCCGAGGCCATTGGCGACGAGGCCGGCGCCCAGCTCATCGCCATGCCGTTCAGCGCGCTGGCCCTGCTGGAATTCCTGGAGGTGCGCGAGGGCGACTGGGTCGTGCAGACGGCCGCCAACGGCACCGTCGGAAAGATCTTCGCCGAGCTGGCCCGGTCGCGGGGAGTGAAGACCCTCAACCTCGTCCGTCGCGCCGAGGCGGTCGCGGAGCTGGAAGAGATGGGCATCGCCAACGTGCTCTCCACCTCCAACGCGGATTGGGTCGCCAGCGCCCGCGAGATCCTCGGCAAGGGTGGCGCGCGGGCCGCGATCGACAGCGTCGGCGGCCCGATCGTGGCCGACATCGCCGACCTGCTCGGCACCGATGGCACGCTTGTCGTCTTCGGCACCGCCACCGGCGAACCGCTCCACCTGCGGGCCGGGTCGGTCATTTCGCGCCACCTGACGGTCAAGGGCTTCTGGGGGTCGCGGGTGATCGGCGAGATGGACGCGGCCGAAAAGGGCCGGCTCATCGGAGAGCTGGTGACCCTGGCTGCCAAGGGCGAGCTGCACCTGCCCTCCGGCGGGGAGTTCTCGCTCGATCAGCCGGTCGAGGCGGTGAAGGCCTCGCTCACGCCGGGCCGCAGCGGCAAGATCCTGCTGCGCGGCTGATCTCCCGCTGTCAGGGGGGCCGGCGGCCTCACGCCGGCTCCCTTTGGCCTGCAAGCCCCCTGCCCTCCACCGCGCCCAGGAAGGCCTGCACCTCGCGGCGCGACCGCAGGTGCACGACCGTCAGATGCGGCGGCGGGGCGGCGGCGATCTCGGCGAGCTTTGCCCGGCTGCTGTGCCGGGTGCGCCAGATGAAGAGCCAGAAGTCCACCGCGCCCCGATCCAACCGCTCGGTGCAGCCCGCAGGCAGGTCGGGTCGCGTCTTGCCGAGGTAACGCCAGGTCCGGCACCAGACCCGCCACAGCCTGAGCCCCACCGGCAGGTCGAGCCAGATCAACAGGTTCGCCCGCGCCAGCCGGTCGGCATAGGTGCGCGAATGGCCGCCCTCGAAGATCCACCGCGGCTGGCGATGGACCTCCCGGCTCATCCAGTCCTTCACCTCGGCGTCGCGCGGCACCCAGCCGGGCGCGTAGTGGATGTGGTCCATGTGGAACACGGGCAGGCCGGTGAGGGCCCCCAACGCACGCGCCAGGGTGGATTTGCCCGATCCGGGCCCTCCGACGATCATCACCCGTTCCATGCCGGTAATTCTGCGGCGCGGCAGGAAACTTCGCAAGTGCGGCGCAGGTCACAAATCGCAGCACATCTGCACGGCAGAAAATTCCAGCCCCGGGGCCAGGGTCACGCTGATCTCGCCCTGGGCGCGGAACCCGAGCGCGGCGTAGAAGTCCCGCGCGGTGCGGGTCGAATAGCACATCAGCCGCCGCACACCGGCCATCTGCGCCTCGAACATTGCGTGCTCCATCAGGGCGCGACCCACGCCCTGCCGCGTTGCATGGGGCGCGGTCGCCACGTGGCGAATGTGGCCCACCTCGCGCGGCCCGGTCGCCCCACCGCCCGGAGCGTGAAAGGTCCAGCCGCCCGCGGCCAGCAGCCCGTCACCGGTATCGGCCAGATAGTAGGTGCCGCAGGAGAGCAGCGAGGCACGGGGCCGGGTGATGAAAGGCAGGGCCGCGGAAAGCTCTTCGGGCCCGTAGTCGGGCGCCAGCAGGTAGGCGTAGGAATCGGCCAGCAGCTTGCCCACCCGCGCCACGTCGCCCATGCGGGCGGGGCGGATGGTGAAGGGCGGCAGCGCGGGGCGCGGCGCACGGCCGGGCAGTTCGCTGATCTGGGTCTGCATGGCAGGGCCTCCTTGGGACCTTGGGGAGAGGAGGCTCGCGGGGTGCTGGCTGTATCAGAAAAGAAAACCGCGCGAGCCTTGGGCGTCGCGCGGTTTTCTGAGCTTTCCGTGGAGGGAGAGGCTTACTTGATCTTGCCTTCCTTGTACTCCACGTGCTTCCGCGCGACCGGGTCGTATTTGCGTACGACCATCTTCTCGGTCATGGTGCGAGCGTTCTTCTTGGTCACGTAGAAGTGGCCAGTGTCGGCAGTGGAGTTCAGCCGGATCTTGATGGTGGTCGGTTTGGCCATCTTGTTCGTCCTCTTGCGGGGGGAGCGCGCACGGGGGCACTCCGCAGGTGTATCTTGGAGCCCGCCTTTTACCCCTGCCGTGCCCCGAGTCAACCGCCCCCGAGCGGGGATCGGTAAAAATATTTGCGCGGATGGCCTGTAAGCCGGATTCTGTCCGCCCCCGGACCTGAGCCTGCGGGCGGGGTGGCCATTCATCTCGGGCAGGCATTACTGCCGACCCTCTAGCTGCCAACCCGAGCCCCGAGGCCGAAGCGGCCCGTGTGAGGCTCCTATTTGGCATTGCTCCCGGTGGGGCTTGCCTTGCCGGCGCTGTTGCCAGCCCCGCGGTGGGCTCTTACCCCACCGTTTCACCTTTCCCCCGGCATGCGGGGTAGTCTCTTCTCTGTGGCGCTATCCGTCGGGTTGCCCCGCCCGGGCGTTACCCGGCACCGTCGCTTCGTGGAGTCCGGACTTTCCTCGAGGTTGCCCCCGCAGCCACCCGGCCATCCGCGCGACGTGCTGGGTAGGCGAGATGGGCGGCCCGGTCAACGGGTGATCTGTGACGGGCGGGTCAGACCCGCGCCGCGCCCGGATCGGCCGGGTAGCGGGCCGCGAGTTCGGCCATGCGGGCGCAATCCGTGCCATCGAGCACACCGGAGACCCCGGGCCGGAACCTGTCGCGGAACGCTTGCAGCAGTACCTCGGGCGCCACCTCGGAACTGTAGCCGAACACGGCTGCATCCTGCAAGAAGCCCTCCCAATCGGCGCGCGCGCCCTCGGCCTCGCTCCAGACCGCCAGGCCCTGCAAGGCCAGCCGACGCCAGTCGAAGCGCGGGCCCGGGTCGACCTTGCGGCCCGGCGCGATGTCGGAGTGGCCCAGCACGCGCTCCGGCGGCACGTGCCAGCGTTGCATGATCCCGGCCACCAGTGTTTCTACCCCGCGCATCTGCGGCGCCGCAAAGGGCTCCCTGGCGGAATTCACGATCTCGATGCCGATGGAGCGGGAGTTGATGTCGTCGCAGCTGCCCCAGCGCCCGGCTCCGGCGTGCCAGGCCCTCAACGGCTCGTCGACCATCTGCCAGACGCCGCCCTCCGGGCTCACCACGTAATGCGCCGAAACCTCCGCTTCGGGGTTGGCGAGGCGTTCCAGCACCAAGCGGGTGTCGGGCATGGCGGTGTAGTGGAGCAGCACGATGTCGGGCCGCGCCCCACCGCGCCGTTCGCCTTGGTTGGGCGTTGGATAGCTCTGGATCTCCACGCCGGGGCCCTGCCCCCGCTTACCCCTTGGCGGCGCGGAACGGGCGCGGATCCCATCCGCAGGCAAAACCGTCGCCGTCCGGGTCCATGCCGAGCCTGTCCTTTTCCGGGCCGCCGGCGGCCAGAAAGGCCTGCTGGGCCAGCGCCGCGGAGGGCTGGGCGGCGCAGGCGCGATCATACTTGCGCTGGGTAGTGAAGCCACGACGATAAATCTGCTGCCCCGGCAGGTTGGTCGTGGAGAGCGCATATTGCGCCAGGTTCGGCCCGGTATCCTCGGGGCGGCTCGGCAGGGCCGTCACCGGGGCCTGCTCGAACTGCGCGCGGTTCTGGCGCATGCGCTCGGCGTCGCTGGCAATCGACTCGCGAGACGAGACGGCGCTGAAGCTCTGCTCGTCCGAGATAGCGGCTCCGCTGCCGGAACTGCGCGCGGCGGTGGGAGCCGGGGTAATGGCTGCCGTCTGGATCGGTGCCGCTGGGGTAATCACCGGCTGCGTCTGCGGGCTCGGCGTGCGCCCCAGGGCCGCGTCGATCTCGGCTGCCGTGGGAGCGCCCGTCGCGGCGGGCGCCTCGGCGGAGGGGTAGGAATCGGAGGAGGCCACGGCTGTGGCCGGAGCCTGCACCGTCTGGCGTTGCGACGTGGCCAGCGCCGTGTCGCGCCTCAGCTGGGACTGATAGCTGTCATAGTCGCCGAAGCCCACGCCCGAACCGCTGTCGGGAACCGTCGGGCTGCACGCGGCCAAAGCCGCAACCGCACAAAGGGGAAGCCATGCTCGCATCGAAGAACTCTCTGCTCTCTCGTTTTGCCTCTGGCCGGGTAATTACCACCATTTGCCCGGTTTGGCCACAAATCCCGCCGCACGTTCGAGTGCGTAGGCCGTGTTCAGAAGGTCGCCCTCCTCCCACGGCCGCCCGATGAGCTGAAGACCCAGCGGCAGGCCCTGCTTGTCGATGCCCGTGGGCACGGCGATGCCGGGCAGCCCCGCCAGGTTGACCGTGACGGTGAAGACGTCGTTGAGATACATCTGCACCGGATCGGCCTCGGCCATCTCGCCCAGCCCGAAGGCGGCGGAGGGGGTGGCGGGGGTCAGGATGGCATCGACGCCTGCCGCAAAGACCTCTTCGAAATCGCGCTTGATGAGGGCACGCACCTTGCGGGCGCGGTTGTAATAGGCGTCGTAGTAGCCCGCGGAGAGCACGTAGGTACCCACCATGATTCGGCGCTTCACCTCGTCGCCAAAGCCCTCGGCGCGGGTTTTCTCGTACATCTCGACGATGCCGTCGCCCTGCGCCAGCTTCGCCCGGTGGCCGAAGCGCACGCCATCGTAGCGGGCGAGGTTGGAGGAGGCTTCCGCAGGCGCGATGACGTAGTAGGTGGGCAGCGCATACTTGGTGTGCGGCAGCGAGATGTCGCGGATCTCTGCGCCCGCGGACTTGAGCATCTCGGTGCCCTCGGCCCAGAGCGCCTCGATTTCCTCGGGCATGCCCGCCATGCGATACTCGCACGGAATCCCGATCACCTTGCCGCGAATGTCGCCGGTCAGCATCGCCTCGAAATCGGGCACCGCCAGTTCGGCGGAGGTGCTGTCTTTCGGGTCGTGGCCCGCCATGGCACCCAGCATGATCGCGCAGTCGCGCACGTCCTTGGTCATCGGCCCGGCCTGGTCGAGCGAGGAGGCGAAGGCGATGATGCCCCAGCGGCTGACCCGGCCATAGGTGGGCTTCAGACCGGTGATGCCCACGAAGGCGGCAGGCTGGCGGATCGAGCCGCCGGTGTCGGTGCCGGTGGCGGCAAGGCAAAGATCGGCAGCGACCGCGCTGGCCGAGCCGCCCGAGGAGCCGCCCGGCGTGAGGGCCGCGTCGTCATTGCCGCGCCGCCAGGGGTTCACTGCGTTGCCGTAGGTCGAGGTCTCGTTGGAGCTCCCCATGGCGAATTCGTCCATGTTGAGCTTGCCCAGCATCACCGCGCCCGCGTCAAAAAGCTGGCTGGTGACGGTGCTCTCATACTCCGGCTTGAACCCGCCCAGGATGGCCGAAGCCGCCTGCGAAGGCACCCCCTTGGTGCAGAACAGGTCCTTGATCCCGAGCGGGATACCGCACATCGACGGCGCCTCGCCCGCCTTGATCCGCGCATCGGCGGCCTTCGCCTGTTCCAGCGCGATCTCGGGCGTATGGTGCACGAAGGCATTGAGCGCCCCCGCCTCCTCGATGGCCGAAAGACAGGCCTCGGTGATCTCCACCGAGGTCGTTTCGCCCTTGCGCAGCGCGTCACGGGCGCCGGCGATGGTCAGTCTGGTCAGGTCGCTCATCACTCCACCACCTTCGGCACGGCAAAGAAGCCCTCGCGGGCGTCGGGCGCATTGGCCAGAACCGCCTGCTGCTGGCCGCCATCGGTCACCACGTCGTCGCGCCGCTTCAGGCGCATCGGCGTGACCGAAACCATCGGCTCCACGCCCTCCACGTCGACTTCGGACAATTGCTCGATGAACCCGAGGATGGCGTTGAACTCCCCCGCCAGGGCCGGCAGGTCTTCTTCCGGCACGGCGATCCGGGCCAGGTGCGCCACGCGGCGGGCGGTCTCGGTGTCGATCGACATCGGCATACTCCTATCGGGTCTCGGCGCCCGTTTATCGCCGGGGCGCGTGACCTGCAAGCGGTGGACGGGGGCGCAGGCCCGTCCTACCTTCGCGCCAAAACCAGCATGGAGGCGGATATGAAACTCACCTGGCTCGGACATGGCGGATGGAAGCTCGAGGCCGAAGAGGCGGTGATCCTGATCGACCCCTGGCTCGACGGAAACCCCGCCTTCCCGGCGGACCGCAGGGAAGAGGCGCTCTCGGGGGCAACCCACGTGCTGCTGACCCACGGCCATGACGACCACACCGCCGGAGTGCCGGAGATGGCCAGGGAGAAGGGCCTGCCGGTCTTTACCATGGTCGAACTGGCGAGCCGGCTGGAGGGCGTCGAGGCCACCGGCTTCAACAAGGGCGGCACGGTGGACTTGGGCGGGGTCAAGGCGACGATGGTGCCCGCCTCGCACTCGACCTCCTACCAGGGCAGCGGCGCCGGCACCGAGGTAGGCTATGTGCTCAAGGGCGACGGCAAATGCGTCTATTTTTCGGGCGATACCGGGATCATGGCCGACATGGAGTGGATCGGCGCCTATTTCGAGCCCGATGTCGGCATCCTCTCCTGCGGCGGCTTCTACACGATGGACATGGAGCAGGCCGCCTGGGCCGCCAGGCGCTTCTTCGACTTCGAGATGGTGCTGCCCTCGCATTATCGGACCTTCCCGGCGCTGGCGCAGGACGCCGAGGCGCTGAAGGCGGGGCTGAAGGGGGTGGACGTGGTGGAGCCCGAGGTGCTTGTGCCGATCGAGCTCTGAGCCGCGCGTCCAGACCGCCCGGCTGCACCGTCGGGCCGAGGGGGTTTAACACCCCCCGTGGAGTATTATCCGCAAGAAGACGAGACGGAAGCGGGCTCAGTCGCGGCGGGCGGCGAAGAAATCGCGCAGCAGGGCGGCGGCCTCTTCCTCTCCGATGCCCCCCAGCACCTCGGGCGCGTGGTGGGCCTGGGGGTGGGTGAAGACGCGGGCACCATGATCGACCCCGCCGCTCTTCGGGTCGGGGGCGGCGTAGACGACGCGGGCGATGCGGGCGGCGGCGATCATGGCGGCGCACATCGCGCAGGGCTCCAGCGTGACGTAGAGCACGTGGCCCGGCAGCCGCTCGGAGCCGGCGGCGGCGCAGGCGGCACGGATCACCAGCATCTCGGCATGGGCGGAGGGGTCACGGAGCTCGCGGGTCCGGTTGCCCGCCCGCGCGATCACCTCGCCGCCCGGCGCAACCAGCACCGCGCCCACCGGCACCTCGCCCCGCGCGGCGGCGGCCCGCGCCTCCGCCAGCGCCTCATCCATATGGCTCACAAAGCTCATCCCCCTCCCCTGCCCCGCGCTCACACCCTTGGCAAGCCCCTCGCGCGCGGCTAGAGCGGGCACATGGCAGACAAGACCCCTCCCGGCGACCGGATCGCCAAGGTGCTCGCCCGCGCGGGCCTCGCCTCGCGCCGCGAGGCGGAGAAGATCGTGGAAGCGGGCCGCGTGGCGGTGAACGGCAAGGTGATCGACAGCCCCGCGCTCAACGTGACCGAGGCCGACAAGATTACCGTCGACGGCCAGCCGCTGGCCACGCCCGAGCCGCCGCGCCTCTGGCTCTACCACAAGCCCGCCGGGCTGGTGACCACCGAGCGCGACGAGAAGGGCCGCGAGACGGTCTTTGCCAACCTGCCCGAAGGCATGCCCCGGGTGATGAGCGTGGGCCGGCTCGACCTCAACTCCGAAGGCCTGCTGCTGCTCACCAACGACGGCGAGATCAAGCGCAGGCTGGAGCTGCCCTCCACCGGCTGGGTGCGCAAGTATCGCGTCCGCCTCCACGGCACGCCGAAGGACGAGGACTTCGAGCCGCTGCGCCGCGGGATCACCGTCGAGGGCGTGGCCTACCAGCCGATGACCATCACGCTCGACCGCCAGCAGGGGGCCAATGCCTGGGCCACCGTCAGCCTGCGCGAAGGCAAGAACCGCGAGATCCGCCGCGCGATGGAGGCCGTGGGCCTCACCGTCAACCGGCTGCTGCGGGTGTCCTTCGGCCCGTTCCGGCTGGGAGAGCTCAAGGCAGGCCAGGCCGAGGAGATCAAGGCCCGCGTGCTGCGCGACCAGCTCGGGCTCGACCCCGACTTCAAGCCCGCGACCACACCCAAGAAGAAGCCCCAGCGCCGCCGCGCGCCTTTCCCCAAGGGCAGATAAAACCTCCCGATCCGCGCTGGCCCGCAGAAAATCATTCGCCTATAACCTGAGATACGCGCCGGGACGATGCGGGTGGGAGTGCTATGTCTGGAGACGGGTTGCAGAAACTGAGCTTCGCGCTGCTTCTGGCGCTGATGCTCTATGCCGCCTTCACCGGCGGAGGCACCTGATGGCGGAGCGCTACGGCGGCAAGTTCAGCCCCAAGGGCTCGCAGGCCGGTGACGCAGGGGTGAAACCCGCCCCGGGCGCGCCGAAGGTGTCGAGCATGGCGCCACGCTTTGCCGGGGCTACCCGGGCGCGGGCGGGAATGCGCTCGAACCTGATGTTCGTGGTGCCGCTGGTCTTTCTCTGGCATGCCTTCACCTCCGATCCGACCGGCCTTGCGCTCTACCTCGCCGCCGTGGGCGTGCTGCTGCTCGCCGCCTGGCTCACCCGCGAGGGGCTGAAGGCGCAGGAGGCCTGGGAGGCGCGCAAGGTCGCCCGCCGCCCCGGCATCCCCCGCAAGCTCTTCGGCTCGGCGCTCACCGGCGCGGGGCTCGGCCTCGTCGGGCTCGCCGGCCACGGGGTGCTGGAGGCGGTGATCTTCGCCATCCTCGGCGCCGGGCTTCACGGCTTCGCCTTCGGGCTCGACCCGATGTCCGACAAGGGCATGGAGGGCATCGACACCCACCAGCAAGACCGCGTGGCCCGCGCCGTGGGCGAGGCCGAGGCTCACCTTGCCGCCATGGCCGACGCAGTGAAACGCGCGGGCGACCGGGGCGTGGCCGATCGCGTCGCCCGCTTCTCGCAGACCGCCCGCACCATGTTTCGCACCGTAGAGGAAGACCCGCGCGACCTGACGGCGGCGCGCAAGTTCATGGGCGTCTACCTGATGGGCGCGCGCGATGCGACGGTGAAATTCGCCGACTTCTACGCCCGCAAGCACGACCCGAAGGCCCGCGAAGATTACCTTGCCCTCCTCGACGAGATGGAGAGCAATTACGCGCAGCGCACCGAGAAACTGCTGCTCGACGACAAGACCGACCTCGACATCGAAATCGAAGTGCTGCGCGAGCGTTTGCAGCGCGAAGGGGCCGTCTGAGCCCGCGCATACAGGAGAGACCAGGGACAATGGAACAGAATGTTCACGCCAAGGCGAAAGAGACGCTGGCACAGGTGGAAGAGGTCAACGCCGTGGTGCTGCCCGAGCCGGTGGAGGCCAATGCAGTGGTGCCGCTCTCCGAGGCCGACCCCGCGCTTTCGGCCGAGATCACCCGCCGCATGGGCGAGCTCGACATGAGCGACACCGGCTCGATCGTGAACTTCGGCTCCGCCGCCCAGGCCGAGCTGCAAACCATCTCCCAGGCCATGCTGGCCGACGTGAAGAACAAGGACGCCGGCCCAGCGGGTGACGGGCTGCGCAAGATGGTCACCACCATCCGCGGCTTCTCCGTGTCCGAGCTCGACGTGCGCCGCTCCCGCAGCTGGTGGGAAAAGCTGATCGGCCGCGCCGCGCCCTTCGCCAACTTCCTCAGCCGCTTCGAGGATGTGCAGGACCAGATCGACAAGATCACCGCCGAGCTCGAAGGCCATGAGCACAAGCTGCTGAAGGACATCAAGTCGCTCGATCTGCTCTACGAGAAGACCCTCAACTTCTACGACGAGCTGGCGCTCTACATCGCCGCCGGCGAGGCCAAGATCGCCGAGCTCGACGCCACCACCATCCCCGCCAAGGAAGCCGAGGTGCAGGCCGCGCCCGAGGAGGCCGGCGTGATGAAGGCCCAGGAGCTGCGCGACCTGCGCGCCGCCCGCGACGACCTCGAGCGCCGGGTGCACGACCTCAAGCTGACCCGCCAGGTCACCATGCAGAGCCTGCCGTCGATCCGGCTGGTGCAGGAAAACGACAAGAGCCTTGTGACCAAGATCAACTCCACGCTGGTCAACACCGTGCCGCTCTGGGAGACCCAGCTGGCGCAGGCGGTGACGATCCAGCGCAGCGCCGAGGCCGCCGAGGCCGTGCGCTCGGCCAACGACCTGACCAACGAGCTTCTGACCCAGAACGCCAAGAACCTGCGCGAGACCAATGCCAGGATCCGTACCGAGATGGAGCGCGGCGTGTTCGACATCGACGCGGTGAAGACCGCCAACGCCGAGTTGGTCGCCACCATCGAGGAGAGCCTCCAGATCGCCGACGAGGGCAAGCGCAAGCGCGCCGAGGCCGAGCAGGAGCTGCACAAGATGGAGAGCGAGCTGAAAAAGACGCTGGCCTCCGCCAAGGCCCGCAAGACAGGGCTCGGCGATACCGCCGGTACCGCTGTCTCGGGCAGCTGAGAAAGGGGCCGCGCGTTGCGCCTGACCAAACTGCTCCCGAAGGCGGCGATGATCCTCGCCGCTTTCACCCTGGTGGCCTGCGAAGACCTGCCCGCACCGGACCCCGCACCGGAGCCGCCGACCTCGCCCGAGCCGCCCGCGCCCCGGCCCAAGGAGCCCTCCGAAGCCAGCCGCACGGCCACCCGCTACTATGGCCGGGTACAGAACGACCTCCTGGCCCGTGGCTTGCTGCGGCGCGACGGCGGCGGCCCCGACACGCCCTATTCGGATCGCCAGCTAACCGAGAACTTCATCCGGATCGCGCTCTTCGACGAATATGTCTCGCGCGGCGGCTCTCTCATTGCCCAGCAGTCCGAATCGAGCCTGCGTCGCTGGGAGCAGCCGATCCGGTTCGGGCTGCGTTTTGGTGAGACCGTGCCCGAGGCCCAGCGCGCCAAGGACCGGGCCAGCGTGGCCGCCTATGTCCGCCGCCTCAGCCGCGCCACCGGTCACCCGATGAGCATGGGCACCGGCAACGGCAATTTCACCGTGCTGATGCTGAACGAGGACGAGCGCGCCGCCATCGGCCCCGAACTGCGGGCGCTGGTGCCGGGCATCGACAATGCCGCCATCCGCACCATCGAGAACCTGCCGCGCGACACGCTCTGCCTGGTGTTCGCCACCACCACGGGCACCAGCTCGGTCTATACCCGCGCCGTGGCGATCATCCGGGCCGAACACCCCGACCTTTTGCGCCTCTCCTGCATCCACGAAGAGCTTGCGCAGGGGCTGGGCCTGGCCAACGACAGCCCGGAGGCCCGCCCGTCGATCTTCAACGACGACGAGGAATTCGGCCTGCTCACCACCCATGACGAGCAGCTGTTGCGCATCCTCTACGACCGGCGCCTCACGCCGGGGATGACCGCCGTGGAGGCCAGGCCCATCGTCCGGCGGATCGTGGGCGAGATGATGGGGGGCGGGGTGTGAGCGCCCGGTCCGTCCCGGTCGACGCGCCCGATCTTCCGGCAACGGGCCGAGGGCGGGGCCCTCTGGCCACAGCCGCCACACCGTCTATAGTCAGCGCATTTCCTTAAGGAGACACCCCATGGGCATTCTCGATTTTCTCTCCGGCGAATTCATCGACGTCATCCATTGGACCGACGACACCCGCGACACGATGGTCTGGCGCTTCGAGCGCTACGGCCACGAGATCAAGTATGGCGCCAAGCTGACCGTCCGCGAGGGGCAGGCCGCCGTCTTCATACACGAGGGCCAGCTGGCCGACGTCTTCGCGCCGGGCATGTACATGTTGGAGACCAACAACATGCCGATCATGACCAAGCTCCAGCACTGGGACCATGGCTTTCAGTCGCCGTTCAAGAGCGAGATCTACTTCGTCAACACCACCCGCTTCAACGACAACAAGTGGGGCACCAAGAACCCGGTCATGCTGCGTGACCCCGAGTTCGGCCCGACCCGTATCCGCGCCTTCGGCACCTACTCGGTCAAGGTGAGCGACCCTGCCCTCTTCATGGCCGAGATCGTCGGCACCGACGGCGAGTTCACCGCCGACGAGATCACCTTCCAGATCCGCAACATCATCGTGCAGGAGGCCTCCCGCGTGATGGCCGGAAGCGGCATCCCGGTGCTCGACATGGCGGCCAACACCGCCGACATGGGCAAGATCATCTCCACCGAGGTCAGCAAGACCCTCTCCGAATACGGCATGATCATTCCCGAGCTCTACATCGAGAACATTTCCCTGCCGCCGGCGGTCGAGGAGGTGCTCGACAAGCGCACCTCCATGGGCGTGGTGGGCGATCTCGGCAAATACACCCAGTTCGCCGCCGCCGAAGCGATGAGCGCGGCCGCCGCCAACCCCGGCGCAGGCGGGGGCGGGATGGGCGCCGGCCTCGGCATGGGCATGGGCATGGCGATGGCGGGCCAGATGGCGAACGCGATGAACCCCCAGGGCTACGGCCAACCGGGCTATGGCCAGCCCCAGCCCGGCCCCTGGGGTGCGCCCGCGGGCCACGCCACCCACCAGCCCGGCGGCCAGCCCGGCTACGCCCCCACGCACCACGCCGCCCCGCCGCCCCCGCCCCCGCCGCCGGTCGAAAAGCTCTGGCACGTCGCCGCGGGCGGCGCGACCGACGGCCCCTTCTCCAAGGCCCGCATGGGCCGGATGGCGCAGGAAGGCTCGCTCAGCCGCGACTCCATGGTCTGGACCGCCGGCCAGGACGGCTGGATCAAGGCCGGCGACATCCCCGAACTCGCCCAACTCTTCACCATCCTCCCCCCGCCCACGCCGCCGGGAGTGTGAGACAGGGAGCACCGGTTCCCGCAAGGCTCGATCGTTTCCGCCGCGCCCCAACGGGCGCGGCTTTTTTCAAGGCCCCGCCATGCCCCGCCCCGCCAGCTACTCCCGGCTCCAGATCCTCCTCCATTGGCTCGTGGTGATCCTCATCGTCGTCGCCTTCCTGCTTTCCGACCAGATGGACGACTGGGAGGACTTGCCCGCCGATGCCGCCCTGCCGTTCCACGGCATCCTTGGCCTCACCGTCTTCTTCCTCATGCTGGCCCGTCTCGCCCTGCGGCTCTTCCGCGGTGCGCCGCCGCCGCCCGAGGCCGATCCGGCCTGGCAGAAACGTGTCGCCGAGGCGAGCCATTGGGCGCTCTACGCGCTGGCGATCGCCACGCCCTGGTCGGGCGGCTTTGCCTTCTATCTCCGATGGGAAGAGGCAGCCGATGTGCATGAGCTGCTGAAAACGCTCCTGCTCCTCACCGCCGCCGCCCACACCGCCGCCGCGCTCTACCACCAGTTCATCCTCAAGGATGGCCTTCTTGGCCGCATGGGGCTCGAAAGACGTTAGGACTCTGGCCCTGCTCCGCGCCTTCCCCTAACCTGCGGCCAACCCATTCCGGCTCAAGCGCGATTTCCATGACCAGCATCGATTCCACCGCCAACGAAGAACATCGCTTTCCCTGCCCCGCCTGCGGTGCCGACATGCGGTTCGACCCTGCCTCCTCCACGCTCATGTGCGACCACTGCGGCCACCGCGACGAGGCGGTGATGGAGACCCAGGCGCCGCCCGCCATCGAGGAGCTCGATTACGAAGCCGCCCTGAGGGCCCAGCTGCCCGAGGCCGAGATGGAGGAAACCCGGGTCACGCAGTGCACGAGTTGCGGCGCTCAGGTGGAGTTCGATCAGGATGCCCACGCCACCGAGTGCCCGTTCTGCGCCACGCCCATCGTGACCGACACCGGCACCCACCGCCACATCAAGCCCAAGGGCCTCGTGCCCTTCGCGCTGAAGGAGGAGCAGGCACGCGACGCGATGACCCAGTGGCTCGGAAAGCTCTGGTTCGCGCCCGGCGGCTTGCAGGACTACGCCCGCAAGGGCCGCAGGATGCAGGGCATCTACGTCCCCTACTGGACCTATGACGCCGACACCAAGAGCCGCTACACCGGCATGCGCGGGGTCTACTACTACGTCACCGAAACCGTGATGCGCGACGGAAAGCCGGAGCAACGACGGGTCCGCAAGATCGCCTGGACCCCGGTGAAGGGCCGGGTGGCACGCTGGTTCGATGACGTGCTGGTGCTGGCCTCCCGGTCGCTGCCGAAGAAATACACCGACGGGCTCGAACCCTGGAACCTGACCGGCCTCGAGCCCTACGCGCCGCATTTTCTCGCCGGGTTCCGTGCCGAGGGCTACCAGGTGGACCTGGCCGAAGGGTTCGAGGAGGCCAAGGGCGTCATGGAGGCCACCATCCGCCGCGACGTGCGCTTCGATATCGGGGGCGACCAGCAGAAGATCATCACCCTTTCGACCGACATGAGCGACATCACCTTCAAGCATATCCTGCTGCCGGTCTGGCTGGCGGCCTACAAGTACAAGGGCAAGAGCTACCGCTTCGTGGTCAACGGCCAGTCGGGCAAGGTGCAGGGCGAGCGGCCCTGGTCGGCCTGGAAGATCGCCTTCGCCGTGGTGCTGGGCGTGATCGTGGCAGGGGCCATCGGCTACGCGGTGGCGATGAGCCAGTAGGGCGGGCTGCGGCGCTCCGCCCCGTGGCGCGCCTCTTGCATCGTGCAGCCGCTTTCGGCTAGAGCCGTTACCAGCAAGGAACTGTTAGCGGTAACGGCGCACCGGAGGGGACCCGATGATCATCTGTGCAGGCGAAGCCCTGATCGACATGCTCCCGCGCGAGAGCAAGGGTGGCGAGGCGATGTTTCTGCCGGTCTGCGGCGGCTCCGTCTACAATACCGCCATCGCGCTTGGCCGCCTCGGTTCGCAGGTCGGCCTTGTCTCGGGCGTGTCCAACGACATCTTCGGTGAGCAGCTGGTCGCCGGGCTGGCGGCCTCCAGGGTCGGGCCCGACCTGCTGATCCGGTCCGACCGCCCCACCACGCTGGCCTTCGTCCGGCTGACCAACGGCCAGGCGGAATATGCCTTCTTCGACGAGGGCAGCGCCGGTCGGATGATCCGCGTCCGCGACCTGCCCGCCCTGCCCCGCGCTGCCAGGGCGGTGTTCTTCGGCGGTATCTCGCTCGCGGTAAAACCCTGCTGCGATACCTATTTCTCGCTGATGAAGCGCCACTCGAAGGGCAAGCTCATCATGATGGACGTCAACGTCCGCCCCGATTTCATCCCCGACGAGGCCGAGTATCGCGCCCGCACCGAGGCGATGCTGGCCCATACCGATATCCTCAAGCTGTCGGATGAAGACCTGCGCTGGATGTTCGGCGATGCCGACCCCGCCGCGCACGCCGAGGAGCTGCTGGCCAAGGGGCCGAAGATGATCTGCGTCACCGAAGGCGCCAAGGGGGTCACCGCCTACCTCGCCTCGGGGGCCCACACGGTGCTGGCCGAGCGGGTCGAGGTGGTCGATACCGTAGGCGCGGGCGACACCTTCAACGCGGGCGTGCTGGCGGGCCTCGACCGGGCCGGGGCGCTCTCGAAGAGAGCGCTGACCGAGGGGCTCCCCAAGGAGGTGGTGATCGAAGCGCTGCGCCTTGGCGTGAAGGCCGCCGCCGTCACCGTCCAGCGTGCCGGGGCCAACCCGCCTTGGGCGGAGGAGCTTGCGTGAGGGCACTCCTGCAGCGGGTGCTCGAGGCCTCCGTCACCGTCGAGGGAGTGCGGATCGCCGAAATCGGCCCGGGCCTGCTGGTGCTGGTCTGTGCGATGGAGGGCGACACCGAGGCCGAGGCCGAGAAACTCGCCGCCCGCGTCGCCAAGCTGCGCATCTTCCAGGACGAGGCCGGCAAGATGAACCGCTCGGTCTCAGACACGGGCGGCGCCGCACTGGTCGTCAGCCAGTTCACCCTCGCGGCCGACACCCGCCGGGGCAACCGGCCCGGGTTTTCCACCGCCGCCGCGCCCGAAACCGGCCGCGCGCTCTACGAGCATTTCGCCGAGACCCTCGCCGGTCTTGGCATCCCCACCCGACGCGGACGCTTTGCCACCGACATGAAGGTGGCCCTTGTCAACGACGGCCCGATCACCATCTGGCTCGACACCGAGGCGTGACGCGAGACTTGAAGCGCCGGGCCATCGGGGCTAGGTAGCACACTGTTACAACATAACGGATCGCTCATGTCCGACCCCACCGGCTTTGCCCCGCACGATCACCGCGCCTGCGTGTCCACCGCGCTCGCCGCCGCCGAGGCGGCCTGCGCCGCGCGTGGGGCCCGCCTCACGCCGCTGCGCCGGCGCGCGCTGGAGATCCTGCTCGAGAGCCACAAGGCAATCGGCGCCTACGACCTGCTGGAACGGCTCGCCGCCGAGGGGCTGGGCGACAAGCCGCCGGTCGCCTACCGCGCACTGAATTTTCTGACCGAACACGGATTTGCCCACCGCATCGAGCGGCTCAACGCCTACATCGCCTGCGCCCATCCCGAGGCCGGCGTGGGCCACGGTGCGGCCTTCCTGATCTGCCGCGATTGCGGCCGCGTGGCCGAGAGCCTCTCCGAGAAGACCCCTCTCGGAAAGGATGCCCGCGAGGCCGGCTTCACGGTCGAAGATGCCGTGATCGAGGCCCGCGGTCTCTGCCCGCAATGCCAGCCCGGGTCCGCTGCATGACAGCCCTGATCGAGGTTTCGAACATCACCCTCAAACGGGACGGCCAGGTGGTGCTCTCGGGCGTCTCCGCCGGTTTCGAACCGGGCGAGATCACCACCATCGTCGGCCCCAATGGATCGGGAAAGACCAGCCTTCTCAAGGCCCTGATCGGTGAGCTCCCGCCTTCGGCCGGCAGCATCACCCGCCTGCGCGGGCTGCGGATCGGCTACGTTCCGCAGAAGCTCCCGCTCGACCCGACCCTGCCGATGACCGTGGCGCGCTTTCTCTCGCTGCCGCGCCGGGTCAGCGCCGACGCCCGCGCCCGTGCGCTGAGCTATGCCGAGGTGGCCGCACTGGAGCATCGCCAGCTTGCCGATCTGTCGGGCGGCCAGCTTCAGCGCGTGCTCCTGGCACGTGCGCTGCTGGCGGAACCCCAGATACTGCTGCTCGATGAACCGACCCAGGGCCTCGACCAGCCCGGCCAGGCCGCCTTCTACAAGCAGATCGAACACGTGCGCGACAGCCTCGGCTGCGGCGTGGTCATGGTCAGCCACGAACTGCACGTCGTGATGAGCGCCTCCGACAAGGTGATCTGCCTCAACGGCCACATCTGCTGCGAGGGCACGCCGGAGGTGGTGCGCAATTCCGCCGAATACCGCGCCCTCTTCGGACCCGGCACCGGCGGCGCTCTTGCGCTCTATCGCCATGAGCACGACCACGTCCATGACGGCGACCACCATGGCCACGATCATGCGCATGGGCATGGGCACGACCATGAACACACCCCCGATCACCGCGGCCGCAGCCATGCTGGATGATTTCCTCATGCGCGCAGCCCTCGCCGGGATGGGTGTTGCGCTGGTGTCTGCGCTGCTCGGCTGTTTTGTCGTCTGGCGGCGGATGGCCTATTTCGGCGACGCGACGGCGCATGCCGCCCTGCTCGGAGTGGCCCTGTCGCTCGGCTTCGGAATCGCCATTCCGGTGGGGGTGGGCGTGGCGGCGCTGGCCATGGGCCTTGCCGTCGGCGGGCTCTCGGGCCGCCGCATCGCCTCCGACACCCTGCTCGGGGTTCTCGCCCACGCCGCCCTTGCCTCGGGCCTCCTCGCGGTCTCGCTGATCCCCGGCGGCGCGCGGCTCGATCTCGAGGCCTATCTGTTCGGCGACATCCTCGCCGTCTCTCGCGGCGACCTCGGGCTGATCTGGGGCGGCGTGGTGCTGGTCGTCGCCACGCTGGTCTGGCGTTGGCAGTCGCTGCTGGTGTCGGTGATCTCGCCCGATCTCGCCCGTGCCTCCGGCGTGGACCCGCGGCGCGAAAACCTCGTCATGGTCTTTGCCCTCGCCCTCACCGTCGCGGTGGCGATCAAGGTTGTCGGGGCGCTTCTCATCACCGCCCTGCTGATCCTGCCCGCCGCCGCCGCCCGCCCGCTCGCCCGCACGCCCGAGATCATGGCCGCCCTCGCAGCCGTCATCGGCGTGGCTTCCGCCCTCGGTGGCCTGCGGCTCTCCTACCACTGGGACAGCCCGACCGGCCCCACCATCGTCTGCACCGCCGCCGGGTTCTTCGCACTGACCTCGCTGCTGCGCCCGCTCCTGGCCCCCTTGTTCCGCCGCACGCAATGAGCGCTCATTTCACCACCGCGCCCTCCGCACGCCTCTTCGGCCCCGAGGGTGAGGTGCCGCTGGGCGCACCCGCCGGGCGCGAAACCGAGACCGACCTGCTGCGTGCCGCCCTCGCTGCAGCACCTGTCTCGACCTTCTGCCTCGCCCCGCCTGCGCTTGACGTGAGCCCCCCCGAGGCCACGCCCTGTTTCGAGACCCGGACCGGCGGCACCACCGGCACCCCGCGCCGCATCCTGCGCAGCCAGTCGAGCTGGATCGCCAGCTTCGAGGTCAACCGGGCGGCCTGGTCTCTCGGGCCCGGCAGCCGCATCGCCACCCTCGGCAGCCTCGCTCATTCGCTCACCCTCTATGGCGCGCTCGAGGCGGTCCACGTCGGGGGCGAGGCGCACCTGCTCCACGGCCTGCGCCCCGACCGGCAGCAACAGGCCCTGGCCGAGCGCGGCATCACGCTTCTCTGGGCCACGCCGGCGCAGATCCGCCTGCTCGGCGGCGCTCCCGCGCCCGCGCTCGCCCGCCTTCTCATCGGCGGCGGCGCGCTCGATGCGGCGACCGAGGCCCATGCCCGGGCACTGTTTCCCAACGCGCGGATCCACGGCTTCTACGGTGCCGCCGAAACCAGCTTCATCACCCTCGATGGCCGGCCCTATCCGGGCGTGACCGTGCAGATTCGCAACCCCGACGCCAGCGGCACCGGCGAAGTCTGGCTGCGCTCGCCCTATCTTTTCGCCCGCTACGGCGATGGCCCCGACCCGCACCGCGACAGCCAAGGCTTCACCACCGTCGGCGAGCGCGGGTGGATGGAGGGCGGCAAGCTCCGCCTCGCGGGCCGGGCCGACCGTGCCGTGCGGATCGCCGAGCAGACCGTTCAGCTCGAAGAGGTCGAGGCCGCTCTCCTCGCCCTCCCCGGCGTCACCGAGGCTGCCGTCATTGCCCTGCCCGACCGGCTCCGGGGCACCCGCCTCGTTGCCGCCTACACCGGCTCGGCCACGCCGGATGCGCTCTCCCTCGCCGGGCTGCCGGCGCTGGTCCGCCCCCGCCGCCTCACCCGGCTTGCACCCCAGGACTGGCCCCGGCGTCCCTCCGGCAAGACCGATCTCGCCGCCATCGCGGCCATGCTGGCCGAAGCGCGCAGCGATGAGGCGCACGCCGCCGATGAGCACCGCGAAGAGGCCGCGCGATGAGCCGCCCCGCCCGCAAGGCCGTGCTCATTGCCGCCCGCCGCACGCCCGTCGCGCCACGCGGCGGCGCGCTCTCGCGCATCGACGCGCCCGCGCTTGCCGCTCATGTGGCCCGCGCATGCCTGGCCGATGCGGGCCTCGCGCCCGCCGACATCGACGAGCTCATCCTGGCCAATGCCCTCGGCGCCGGCGGCAATCCCGCCCGCGTTGCCGCGCTCGCCGCCGGACTTCCCGAGCGCGTCGGCGGCCTCACCATCGACCGCCAGTGCACCGGCGGCCTCGATGCCATCACCCTCGCCGCCGCCCTCGTCGAGACTGGCCGCGCCCGCGCCGTCCTCGCTGGCGGCGCCGAGAGCTTCTCGCGCCGCCCCCTGCGCATGGCCACGGACCCCGATGGCGGCGCGCCGCAGCCCTACCTCCGGCCCCGCTTCTCGCACGATCCCGCGCGCGATCCCGATATGGCCGAGGCCGCCGATGCGCTTGCCATCCCGCGCGCGGCGCAGGATGCCTATGCCGCCGGTTCGCATCGCAAGGCGCTCGCCGCACCGTCCCTGCCAGAGATCGCCCCGCTTGGCGGGCTCGACGCAGACCCCTACGCCCGCACCCTTTCACCGCGCCTTCTGGCCCGGGCGAAGTTTCTCGCCGGCGACGTGACCGCCGCCAATACTGCGCCCGAAGCCGATGCCGCCGCGCTCCTCCTCGTCACCACCGAGGAGCAGGCCCGCGCCCTGGGTCGCCCGGCTGTCGCCATCGGCCCCTCCGCCATGCTGGGCGGCGACCCGGCCCAGCCCGGCCTCGCGCCGGTCGCCGCGATCCGCTCCGTGCTCGCGCAGGCGCAGCTCGCGCCGGGCGAGATCGACCAGGTCGAGTTGATGGAGGCCTTCGCCGCCCAGGCGCTCGCCACGCTGCATGCCGCCGAGCTGCCCGAGAGCCGGACCAATCCGCAGGGCGGCGCCCTTGCGCGCGGTCACCCCATCGGCGCCTCCGGGGCGATCCTCGCCTGCCGGCTGTTCCACGCCCTGGCCAGCCCGGAGGGGCCCAGAACCGGCCTCGCCGCCATTGCCGCCGCAGGCGGCCTCGGAACGGCCACGCTCTTCACCCGCCTCTGAGCCCGCGCTTGCCAGCCCGTGCCATGCCGGGTATCGCTCCGCCCACCCGCCCCTGCCCAAGCATGCCCGTGCCGCTTTATCGTTTCCTCATCACCCTCGCAGCGCCCGTTCTCGCCGTGCTCTTCGCACTGCGCCTGATCCGGCGGAGCGAAACGGCCGCCGACCTGCGCGAGCGCCTCGCCACCACCGACGAGCCGCGCCTGCCCGGCCCCCGGCTCTGGCTTCACGGCGCCTCCAACGGCGAGCTTGCCGCGGCACGCGGGCTGATCGACGCGCTGCTCTCGGCGCATCCCGAGCTGCAGCTCACGATCACCGCCAACACCACCACCGGGCGCGACATGGCCGCCGCCTGGCAGTTGCCCCGCACAACCGCCCGTCTCGCTCCCGTCGACTTGCGCCCGGTGTTGCGCCGCTTCCTCGCCAGCCATGCGCCCCGCGCCCTCCTGGTCATCGAAAACGAGCTCTGGCCCAACCGTCTCGACCTGGCCCGCGCGGCAGGCCTGCCCGTCATCGTCACCTCCGCCCGCCTCTCGGCCCGTTCCGCCAAACGCTGGACCCTGCTCCCCGGCCTCGCCCACAAGGTGCTCTCTGCGGTCACGCTGCTGTCGGCTCAGGATGAAGCCGCCGCCGCGCGCTTCACTGCCCTCGGCCTGCCTTCTGGCGCCCGCGCCGCGCCGCTCGCGCTCAAGACCGCCACGCCGCCGCCGCCGGTCGACCCTACCGCGCTGGCTGCCCTGCGCGCTCACTTCGACCGCGACACCACCGTTCTCGCGGCCTCCACCCACCCGGGCGAGGAGGAGCTGGTTCTGTCGGCCTTCGCAAAAGCCCGCGAGAGCCGCCCGGCCCTCCGCCTCATCCTCGCGCCCCGCCACGCCCGGCGCGGCCCCGAGGTCGCGGCGCTGATCGAGCGCGCGGGCCTCGCCTTTTCGACCCGGTCGAAATCGGAGACGCCGGCAGACGCGCCGGTCTACCTCGCCGACACCATGGGCGAGATGGGTCTGTGGTATGCGCTTTCGGGCACCTGCTTCACCGGTGGCTCGCTGGTCGAGAAGGGCGGACACACGCCGTGGGAGCCCGTGCACTTCGGCTGCGCGATCCTCCACGGTCCGTCCTGCTTCAACCAGGCCGAGGCCTTTGACGCGCTCGACGAGGCCGGCGCCGCAGGCGTCGTGGCCGATGCCAGCGCGCTGGCCGAGGCCCTCGCCACGCTCACACCGGAGCTGCGCGGCAGAATGGCCGAAGACGCCCGCCGGGTCGCGGCGGAGCGTCAGCCGGACCTCGAGCCACTGGTTGCGCGGATCACGCGCATCGCCGGGCTGACTGCGCCCAATCCGTGACGGTTGCGTGAAATTGCCGGTTGCGAGGGCTTCCCGGATCGTTCCCACATGGTAGCGTTGATCTCATGACGCCAAAGCGACTCGAAGGATGAGCCATCTGAAACCTCTTCATATCCCGGTTCGCATGATCGGCCGCAACAAGCGCGGCCTGCGCACCCAGTTCGGGGCGCTGTGCTACCGGGTTGTGGAGGGAGAGACCCAGGTCCTGCTCATCACCTCGCGCACCCGCAAGCGCTGGATCATTCCCAAGGGCTGGCCGATGGACGGGCGCTCCGGCGCCCAGGCCGCCGCCCGCGAGGCCTGGGAAGAGGCCGGCGCGACCGGAAACCCCGTTCCGCGCTGTCTCGGCGTCTACCATTACATCAAGGTTTCGGGGCCGCGCAGGGGCCTGCCCTGCCTTGTCGCCGTCTTCCCCCTCGATGTCACCGAGCTGCACAAGAACTACCCCGAGCGGAAGCAACGCAAGCGCAAGTGGTTCTCCCTGGCCAAGGCCGCGGAGAAGGTGGCGGAGCCCGAGCTGCGCGCCATTCTGGCCGCCTTCACACCCGAGTTCCTGCCCGGCGTATCCGCCGCCAGTAATTGAATTTTCATGTCGGCACCGCTAGATAAAGGGCAATGATAAAGTACAGCCTCCAATGCCGCGACGGCCACCGCTTCGAGAGCTGGTTTGCCGACGCAGATGCCTATGACGCACTCGCGCGGGCGGGGCACCTGAGCTGTGCGCTCTGCGGCATCGCAGAGGTCGAGAAGTCGGTCATGGCACCGCGCATCGGCAGCGGCACGCCCGAACCCGCCGCGCCATCCGCCCGCCCCCTCAGCACCGCCTCCACCCCGCAGGAGAAGGCCCTGGCCGAGTTGCGCGCCAAGGTCGAGCGCGAAAGCGAGTATGTCGGCGGCGAGTTTGCGCGGGTCGCCCGTGCCATCCACGAGGGCGACGAGCCGCACCGGTCGGTGCATGGCGAAGCCCGCCTGAAGGATGCCAAGGCCCTGCTCGAAGACGGCATCCCCGTCATGCCCCTGCCCTTCGCCGCCCCCCGCAAGACCAACTGACATGGCACGGGTTGCCGCACTCGTCACCGGCGCGAGCCGCGGCATCGGGCTTGAGCTGGCCCGCCGCCTCACCGCCCACGGCCCCGTGATCGGCACCTGCCGTGACGCCGCGCCCGAGGTCGATGGTCTGGCATGGGCCCAGGTCGAGATGACCGACCCCGCCGCCATCGCCGCCCTGCCCGACCACCTGGAGGGCGCCCCGTTGGAGCGGCTGGTCTGCAACGCCGGCATCTACCCCGACAAGGGCCAGAACCTCGCCACCGGCTTCCCGCCGGAGATGTGGGCCGAGAGTTTCGCGGTGAACGTCACCGCAGCCTTCCTTGCTGTTCAGGCCCTGCTGCCCAACCTGCGGGCCGCCACAGCTCCGCGGATCGCGCTGATCTCCAGCCAGATGGCCTCCGACACCCGCGCGCCCGGCGGCAGCTACATCTACCGCGCCTCCAAGGCGGCCCTGCTGAACCTCGGGCGCAACCTTGCCGCCGACCTGAAGCACGAGGGCATCGCCGTGGGAATTTATCACCCCGGCTGGGTGCGCACCGACATGGGCGGCAGCGCGGCGGAGATCGGGGTGGAGGAGGCCGCCGAGGGCCTTGCCGCGCGGATCGAGGCGCTGACCCTGAGCACCACCGGCAAGTTCCTCACCTGGGACGGCCGCGAACACGCCTTCTAGCCCGGTCGGCCCGCCGCCTGGCTCAAAACTTCGTCTCGCCAGAGACCGGCGTCACCTGCCGGCGGCTCACCACCGCCTCGCGCCAGGTGATGAAGCTGATCGCGGCGATGATCGCCGTGCCGCCCACCAGCACCCAGGCGTCGATCCCTTCGTCGAAGACGAAGTAGCCCAGCAGCACGGCCCAGATGAGCTGCAGGAAGGTCACCGGCTGGGTCACCGTGACCGGCGCGCATTTGAAGGCCACGCCCATCGCGTAATGGGCGCCCGTGGCAAAGGCCGCCGTCAGGAAGAGGATGCCGAGGTCGTGCCAGCTCACCGGCACCCAGACCGCCCAGGCAAAGGGCGCGAGCCCGACGGAGACGGTGACCGAGAGCATCGCCACCAGCGTCGCCGCGCTCACCCGGCCCGAGACCTGCTTGGCGATCAGGTAACTCGCCGCGAGGCAGAGCGCCGCCCCCACCATGGCCCAGTGCCCCGGTTCAAGCTCGCGCATGCCCGGCCTCAGGATGATGAGCGCGCCTCCCAGCGCCGCCAGCACCGCGAGGATCCGTCGCAGCGCCATGGTCTCGCCCAGAAAGAACACCGCGCCCAGCGTCACGTAGACCGGGGACATGTAGTTCAGCGCCGTGACCTCCGCGATGGTGATCGTGCTCATGCCGTAGAACCAGAGCATCACCCCCACCGTGTGCCCCGCGCCCCGTGCGGCAAAGATCTTCATCTCGCGCAGCCCCAGCCTGTCGGCCCGGATCGCCGGGATCATCGGCAGGATGAAGACGAGCCCGAGGGCATAGCGCAGAAAGGCCGCCTGCGGGGCGGGCACCCGACCACCGGTGAACTTGACCGACGCGGTGACGAAGACAAAGAGGATGCCGGTGAGCACCATCCAGAGCACGCCCGCCACCGGGCGGCTCGGGGCCACATCCGTTGGGGAGACCGTTGCCATGTGAACTATGTGCGCGAGGCACGGATAAAGGTCAACCGGGCTTCAGCCCCCCGCCACCAGCCCCGCCGCGATGATCCACATCACCACGCCGATCCCCAGGTCGAGCACCCGCCAGGCCGCGGGCCGGGCAAAGACCGGGGCCAGCAGCCGCGCGCCGTAGGCAAGGGTGAAGAAGAAGGTGAAGGAGGCCAGCGTCGCCCCGGCCCCGAAGGCGACCTCATGGGGGGCGTAGCGCGTGGAGATCGAGCCCAGCAGCGCCACCGTGTCGAGATAGACATGCGGGTTGAGCCAGGTCAGCGCCAGGCAGGTGGCCAGGGTCGCCAGCAGCGAGGGCCCGCCGTTTCCTGCGCTCTCGAGGGCCTCGCCACCGCGCCAAGCCGCCCAGAAGCTCCGCGCCCCGTAGGCGACCAGAAACACGGCACCGCCCCAGCGAAACCACGGCAGCAGGCCGGGCATGATGTCGGCCAGGGTGGCAAAACCCGCCACGCCCGCGGCGATCAACACCGCATCGGAGAGGGCACAGGTCAGCGCCACCTCGAACACATGGGCCCGCTTCAACCCCTGCCGCAGCACGAAGGCGTTCTGGGCCCCGATCGCCAGAATCAGGCCGAGGCTCAGCGAAAACCCCGCGATGGCAGCATCCCACATGTCTCTGTCTCCTTGCGTTGCGATGCTGGTAGCGGGCCGGCCCGAATAAGCCTAGTGAAACACAATGATCTTGCATAAGAATTGCTAATGTTCACCGATCCCGCCCTGCTCGCTCTTCACGCCGTGCTGCGGACCGGCAGCTTCGAGGGCGCCGCCGCGGCGCTGAACGTCACGCCCCCCGCCATTTCCCAGCGGATCCGCAAGCTGGAGGAGCGGATGGGCACGCCCCTGATCCGCCGCACCACGCCCTGCGAGGCCACCGAAACCGGCGCGCGCCTCTACCGCCACGCCGAGGAGCTGGGCCTGCTCGCCCGCGCGCTTGCCGCCGACCTCGGCCAACCCGCCGCCCCCGCCACCCTCCGCCTCGCGGTCAATGCCGACAGCCTCGCCACCTGGTTCATCGAGGCCATGGCCGGGGTGGAGGGCCTCAGCTTCGATCTCGTGGTGGATGACGAGGGCCATTCCGCCGACTGGTTGCGGCGCGGCGAGGTGCTGGCCGCCATCTCGGCGCAGCCCGGCCCGGTGCAGGGCTGCGACGTTCATGCCCTCGGAACGCTCCGCTACCACGCCACCTGCGCGCCCGCCTTCGCCGCGCGCCACTTTCCCCAGGGTGCCACGGCAGAGGCCCTTGCCCGCGCGCCCTGTCTGAACTTCTCGACCAAGGATCGCTTGCAGGCCCAGTGGATGGAGGCCGCCACCGGGGCCCAGCCCGCCCCGCCCCAGCACAGGCTGCCCGCCACATCGGCCTTCATAGACGCCGCCCTCGCCGGCCTGGGTTGGGGCCTGAACCCGGCGACACTCGCCGCGCCGCACCTCGCCTCGGGCCGCCTTGTCGAGCTGAAACCCGGCCTCACCCTCGACCGGCCGCTCTACTGGCTGGTCTCCCGCCTCGCCGCGCCCGCGCTCGCGGATCTCACCCGGTCGGTCAGGCGCGCCGCCGCCCGCCATCTCGCTGCGGCATGCTGAACCGGTGCAGGGCGGGCGCCCCCCCTTACAGCGGCCAGAACACCAGGATCAACGGGATCGACACGGCAACCACCAGCACCTCCAGCGGCAATCCCATCCGCCAGTAGTCGCCAAAGGAGTAGCCCCCCGGCCCGAGGATCAGCGTGTTGTTCTTGTGCCCGATCGGGGTGAGAAAGGCCGAGGAGGCCGCCACCGCGACGGCCATCAGGAACGGGTCGGGCGAAACCCCCAGCGTGGTGGCCATCTGGATGCCGATGGGCGCGGCCACGATCGCCGTGGCGGTGTTGTTGAGCACGTCTGAGAGCGTCATCGTCACCACCATGAGCGCGGTCAGGATCGCCCAGGCCGGCCATCCCTGCGTCATCCGCACCAGCGCCCCGGCGATCAGCTCGGTGCCGCCCGAGGCCTCCAGCGCCGCGCCGAGCGGGATCATCGAGCCGAGCAGCACCACCACCGGCCACTCGATGTGGTCGTATAGCTCCGTCAGGGTGAGAATCCTCGTCAGCACGTAGCCCACCACCACGATCCCCAAGGCCACCGGCAGGTAGATCAGCCCAAGGGAGGCCGCGGCCACGGCAGCGGCAAAGAGCCCGATGGCGAGCCATGTCTTGCTGTCCTGCGTCACCGCCAGGCCCCGGTCTGCCAGCGGCAGCGCGCCGATCCAGTCGGTCACCTCCACCACCCGGTCGTTGGGTGCCAGCAGCAGCAGGATGTCGCCCGGCTTCACGATTTCCTTGCGCACCTGGGAGGTGATCCGTTTGCCCTGCCGCGAGATGCCCATCAGGATGGTCCGCTGGCGCCAGCTCAGCCCGATGCCATGGGCCGAGCGCCCTGCGATCCGCGCATCCTCCGGCACCACCACCTCGATCAGCCCCAGCCCCGCGCCCGCGTCGGCCAGCAGCTCGCGGCGCTTCTCATCCGAGAAAACCAGCGCATGAGAGGCGCGGAACTCGTCCAGCGCATCCGGCACGGCCTCCAGCACGAGCGCATCCTCGGGCTCGATCCGGGTGAGCCGCTGCGCCCCGTAGAGCCGCTTGCCACCGCGCACGAGCCCCAGCACGCCCACGTCGGCCTTGGCCGCCAGCTCCTCCACATCGCGCACCCGGCGCCCGACAAACTTCGCCCCCTCCGGCACGGTCAGCTCGGCGATGTAGTTCTTCATCTCGCTGGCCGACACCGCGCCTGCGCCGTCGCCCGTGGAGGGAATCAGCCGCCAGCCGCCCAGCGCAACAAAGGCCAGCCCCACCAGCGCCGTCAGCCCGCCCACCGGGGCAAAGTCGAACATCCTGAACGGCTCGCCCAGCGCGTCTCCTCGGATCGCGGCGATGATGATATTGGGCGGCGTTCCGATCAGCGTGGCCATGCCGCCGAGGATGGTGGCAAAGCTGAGCGGCATCAGGCTCAGCCCGGGCGACCGCCCGGCCTTCCGGGCGGTCTGGATATCGACCGGCATCAGCAGCGCCAGCGCCGCCACGTTGTTCATGAAGGCCGAAAGCACGCCGCCCACGCCCCCCATCAAGGCGATGTGCCCGCCGAGCCGCCGCGACGAGCTGACCAGCGTGCGGGTGATGAGCAGCACCGCGCCCGAGTTCACCAGCCCCGCCGAGACCACCAGCACCAGCGCCACCACCAGCGTCGCCGGATGCCCGAAGCCCTCGAAGGCCCGCTCCGAGGGCACCACTCCCAGCACCACGCCCGCCATCAGCGCGGCAAAGGCCACCAGGTCGTAGCGGAACCGCCCCCAGAGCAGCAGCCCGAAGACCGCTCCGAAGAGCGCGAATAGCGTGATCTGCTCCGATGTCACCTTGCCCTGCTCCCCTGTTCCATCCCGGCCAGCATGGCCGCAGCGCGCGCCCAAGGAAACCCGCCGCGCCCGCTTGCCCCACCCTGCGCCTCTGCCCTATATAGCCCGCCAGTACACCAAACCGACAGTCACGGAGGCCCCCATGGCCGGCCACTCAAAATGGGCGAACATCCAGCACCGCAAGGGCCGTCAGGATGCGCTGCGCTCCAAGCTCTTCTCCAAGCTCGCCAAGGAAATCACCGTGGCGGCCAAGATGGGCGACCCCGACCCCGACAAGAACCCCCGGCTCCGGCTGGCGGTGAAGGAAGCCAAGTCGCAATCGGTCCCGAAGGACGTGATCCAGCGCGCGATCGACAAGTCCCAGGCGGCGGGCGGCGACGACTTCAAGGAGATCCGCTACGAGGGCTACGGCCCCGGCGGCGTAGCGGTGATCGTCGAGGCGATGACCGACAACCTCAACCGCACCGCCTCGACCGTGCGCAGCACCTTCGGCAAGCACGGCGGCAACCTGGGCGAGACCGGCTCGGTCAGCTTCATGTTCGACCGCAAGGGCCAGGTCACCTACCCGCTCTCCGCCGGTGACGAGGACACGGTGATGATGGCCGCCATCGAGGCCGGCGCCGAGGATGCCGAGGTGACCGACGAGGGCCACGTCATCTGGTGCGCCGACACCGATCTCAACGAGGTCAGCACCGCGCTCGAGGCCGAGCTGGGCGAGAGCGAGACCGCCAAGCTGGTCTGGCGTCCCACCACCACCACCGAACTGGACCTCGAAGGCATGCAGAAGCTGATGCGCCTCATCGAGGTGCTCGAGGACGACGACGACGTGCAGCGGGTCACGACCAACTTCGAGGTCTCCGACGAGGTGATGGAACAGCTCTCCGCCTGACCGGACTCCAGATGAGCGCCTTCCGGCGCACGACCTGCCTGGTATGGGCGCGGACTCCACGGTCCGCGCCCTTTTCTCATGCGGCACCTTCGCGGCGGAGGCCCCGTCCAAGGAGATGCAGTGCGTCCGGCGGGGATATTTCTAGGACCAATGAGGAGCAGGACGTCTTTTCCTCATTGGTCCTGCAAATATCCCACGAGGGTGTGGGGGTGTGAAACCGTCACCGGCCCGACCTCTCCGGTCCCGACCCCGCCGAGGCAGGGCACGCGGGTGCAGCGAGCCCGGATCGTGGCCTGCACCGACTCGCCTCAGAAAAAGCTCAACGGATCCACGTCCACCTGCACCCGCACCCGCGCGGGCCAGTCGAACTGCGCCAGCCAGGCCGTCACCGCCCCCTGCACCGGCGCCGCCTTCCCGGCCTTCACCAGCAGCCGCACCCGGTGCCGCCCCCGGATCCGGGCGATCGGCGCAGGCGCAGGCCCGAAGACCTGCGCCCCGATCGCCCTGAGCGGCTCCGCCCGCCGCGCCATGGCCATGCCCAGCGCGTTCACGTCCTCCAACTCCGGCGAGCTCAGCACGATCCCCACCAGCCGGCCATAGGGCGGCACGCCTGCGGCCTTGCGCTCCTCCGCTTCGGCCCGCCAGAAGGCCTCTTCCTCGCCGCTCAGGATCGCGCGGATCACCGGGTGCTCCGGCTGGTAGCTCTGCAAGACCGCCAGCCCCGGCGCCTCGGCGCGCCCGGCCCGCCCCGCCACTTGCCGCATCAGCTGAAAGGTCTTTTCCGCCGCCCGCAGGTCGCTGCCCTGCAGCCCGAGGTCGGCGTCGATCACCCCCACCAGCGTCAGCAGCGGAAAGTTGTGCCCCTTGGCCACCATCTGCGTGCCGATCACGATATCCGCCGCCCCTGCGGCGATGCCCTCCACCGCCACCTTCAACGCCCGCGCAGAGCCGAACAGGTCCGACGACAGCACCGCCACCCGCGCCTGCGGAAACAGCGCCGTCACCTCCTCCGCCAGCCGCTCCACCCCCGGCCCCACCGGGGCCAGCTTGCCCTCCACGTCGCAGCTCGGGCAGGTCTCGGGCACGGGCTCGGTGTGGCCGCACTGGTGGCACATCAGGCGGCGCAGGAACCGGTGCTCGACCATCCGCGCATCGCAGTCCGGACAGGCCACCTGGTGCCCGCAGGCCCGGCAGATCGTCACCGGCGCATAGCCTCGCCGGTTGAGGAAGAGCAGCGCCTGTTCTCCCTTCTCCATCCGGTCGCGCACCAGGCCCTGCAGGGTCGGAGACACCCACCTGTCGCCGGGCAACCCCTCCGTCCGCATGTCGATCGCGCGCATCTGGGGCAGCACGGCGGCGCCGAACCGCGAGGCCAGCTCCACCCGCGCGTATTTGCCCGCCTCGGCGTTGGCCCAGCTCTCCAGCGAGGGCGTGGCCGAGGCCAGCACCACCTGCGCGCCCTCGATGCTCGCCCGCAGCACCCCCATGTCGCGCGCCGAATAAGTGACGCCGTCCTCCTGCTTGTAGGAGCCGTCATGCTCCTCGTCGATCACGATGAGCCCCAGTTCGCGGAACGGCAGGAACAGCGCCGAGCGCGCGCCCACCACCAACTGCGCCCCGCCCTCGCCCACCATCTTCCAGCACCGCCGCCGCTCGGTGACCGTCACCCCGTGGTGCCATTCCGCCGGCCGCGCCCCGAAGCGTGCCTCGACCCGGGCCAGAAACTCCTGCGTCAGCGCGATCTCCGGCAGCAGCACCAGCGCCTGCCGCCCCTGCGCCAGGCACTCCGCCACCGCCTCCAGGTAAACCTCGGTCTTGCCCGAGCCCGTCACCCCCTTGAGCAGCGTGGTGCCGTAGTCCCGCGAGGCCACGCCTGCCCGCAGCGCCGCAGCCGCCACCGCCTGCTCCTCGTTCAGCGCCTTGCCGCCATATCCCGGGTCCAGCGCCGGGTAGGGCACGTCGCGCGGCGCAAGCTCTTCGCTCACCGCGCCCAGCTTCACCAATCCCTTCACCACCCCGGTCGAGACCCCGGCAATCTCCGCCAGCTCGCCCAGGGTGAAGGACAGCCCGCCATGCTCCTCCAGCACCCCCAGCACCCGCTCCCGCGCCGGGGTCATCCGGTCCACCTCGCCCGCGCCGGGCCGGTAAACCTTGCGCAGCCCCGGCGGCGTGGTGAGCCCGGGCGCCCGGGTCGCCATGCGCAGCATCTGGTGCATGTCGGTGAGCGTGTAGGCCCCGGCGCGGGTCAGGAACTCCCGCATCCCCGCACCCATCGGCGCCACGTCGAGCACCTCCGCCACGCGCCGCAGCCTGGACCGGTCGAACCCGCCCTCCCCAGGCCCCCAGACCACACCCATCACCCGGCGCGGCCCGAGCGGCACCACCACGAAGGCGCCCTCCGCCACGCCGCCCTCGGGCGCGGCATAGTCCAGCGTGCCCCCCAGCGGCTGAGTCGTCAGCACCGCGACCGCCTCGCCCGCCTGAAAGATGCCGTTAGCGCTCACAATCGCCCCAATATCCGGGTTTCAGTGCCCCCTGTCCTGCGGTATGAGAGGCGCAACCGCAAGTCCCGCCCGAGGAGGCCGCCCATGAAATTCTTCGTAGATACCGCCGAGATCGACGCCATCGCCGAGCTGAACGACCTCGGCATGGTCGACGGGGTCACCACCAACCCATCGCTGATCCTGAAATCGGGCCGCGACATCCTCGAGGTCACCAAGGAGATCTGCGCCATGGTCGACGGCCCGGTCTCCGCCGAGGTGGTGGCGACCGACGCCGAAACCATGCTCGAAGAGGGCAAGAAGCTCGCCGGCATCGCCGAGAACATCGCGGTGAAGGTACCGCTCACCTGGGCCGGGCTGAAGACCTGCAAGGCGCTCTCCGAGCAGGGCACCATGGTCAACGTCACGCTCTGCTTCTCCGCCAACCAGGCGCTGCTCGCGGCCAAGGCCGGGGCCACCTTCATCTCCCCCTTCATCGGCCGGCTCGACGACCTCAACCTCGACGGGATGGACCTGATCCAGGACATCCGCACCATCTACGACAACTATGGCTTCTCCACCGAGATCCTCGCGGCCTCGATCCGTTCGGTGAACCACATGAAGGACGCCGCCCTGATCGGCGCCGATGTGGCCACCGCCCCTCCCGGCGTGATCAAGCAGATGGCCAACCACGTTCTGACCGACAAGGGCCTCGACCAGTTCGTGCAAGACGCCGCCAAGGCCGGCATCAAGATCCTCTGACGCTGTCAGGCAGGGCCTCGGGCAGCACGAATCTGCCCGGGGATCCACCACGGTTCACCCGGAACCGCCCCGATCTTCCCCATTTTTCCACGGCGATTCTTCTTCGGCTTCGTGGGCAGCGCCGCCACGCCGTCCCTGTGACTCAAGCGCCACCCTCGTCGCTCCAGCCCCGCCGCCCGCCACAAATTCCTTGCCCGCCCGCACCCCGGTTTGAAACAAAAGGCGCAACAAAAACCACGCATGGGGTATGATCCGCCCATGTCGGAGAAAGAGGCAGACATGAGCGAAGCGGCGGAGCAGCTGATCGGGCTGCGGTCCATGATCATTTCCGAACCAGACATGATCCTTGAGGATCGCGACATCATGCACGCGCTGATCGCGGCCAACGAAAGGTCGCTGGGCGGCAATATCGTCGACCTGCGCGGCATCGCGATGGAGCGGCTCGAAGCCCGGCTCGACCGGCTGGAGGATACCCACCGCTCCGTCATCGCCGCCGCCTATGAAAACCTCGCCGGCACCAACCAGGTGCATCGCGCGGTGCTCAGCATGCTGGAGCCCGGTGACTTCGAGGAATTCCTGAAGAACCTCGGCAACGAGGTCGCCCATATCCTCCGCGTCGACTGCCTGAAGCTGGTGCTCGAGAGCGTTCAGGAGGGCGAGGATCCCGCCGTCAAGAAGCTCGGCGAGGTGCTGCATGTCGCCCCTCCGGGCTTCGTGAACGACTACCTCACCATGGGCCGCGACAAGCCGGTGCGCCCGGTCACCCTGCGCCAGACCCGGCCGCAGTTCTCGGTGATCTATGGCGCCGCCGCACCCAACATCCACTCCGAAGCCTGCCTGAAACTCGACTTCGGCGAGGGCCGGCTGCCCGGCCTCCTGGTCATGGGCGCCGAGGATCCGCACCAGTTTCGCCCCTCCCAGGGCACCGATCTGCTGGGCTTCTTCGCCGGGGTGTTCGAGCGCCAGATGCGGCGCTTCCTGGGATGATCGCCCCCTCTCCGGCGCTGACCGAGGCGCTGGAGCTGTGGCTCGCCCAGCTCCGGGCGCTCGATGGCCGGGCGGAGAACACGCTGGAGGCCTACCGCCGCGATGTTTCGGGCTTTCTGGCTTTCCTGCCACAGCACAAGGGCCAGGCCATCGGCCTCGCAGGGCTCGCCAGCCTCACCCTGCCCGACATGCGCGCTTGGATGGCCCATGAGCGCGCAGGCGGCGTTGGCGCGCGGTCGCTTGCGCGGATGCTCTCCGCCGTGAAGGGCTTTCTTGGCTGGATCGCGGAGCGCGAGGGCATGGAGATGTCCGCCCCGCTCTCGGTGCGCGCGCCCAAGTACCAGCGCAAGCTCCCGCGCCCCGTGGGGCGCGCCGCCGCCCGCGACCTGATCCAAACCGTCTCGCTCCAGCACCCCGAGCCCTGGGTCGCCACCCGCGACGTGGCCGTGGTCACCCTGCTCTACGGCTGCGGGCTGCGGATCTCCGAGGCGCTGGCGCTCACCGGGGCCGACGCACCGCTGGCCGATGTGCTGCGGATCACCGGCAAGGGCGGCAAGGAGCGGATCGTGCCGGTGCTGCCCATCGCCCGTCAGGCGGTGGAGGACTACCGCCGCGACTGTCCGCACCGGCTCGAGCCCGCCGGCCCGCTCTTCCGCTCGGTGCGGGGCAAGCCGCTCTCGCGCCGCGCCGTGGCCAAGGTAACCGAGGCCGCCCGGATGCAGCTCGGCCTGCCTGCCACCTGCACGCCCCACGCCCTGCGCCACAGCTTCGCCACCCACCTGCTGGAAGCGGGCGGCGACCTGCGCACGATCCAGGAGCTGCTCGGCCACGCCTCGCTCTCGACCACACAGGCCTATACCGCGGTCGACACCGCCCGGCTGATGGATGTCTATGATCGCGCGCACCCGATGGGGCGCAAGCGGGCGTGACCCCGCGCCACCCATCGGCCACGCCCGCAGGGCCAATCCGCACCGGCACCGGAATTTCGATTGCCGCGCCCTGCCCGGCCCGGTAACCCTTCGGCCCATGTCGGATCGGTTCAAGGCCTACGGGGTCCACCTCTTCACCGCCACGGGGGCAGCGCTTGCGATGCTGGCGATGCTGGCGGCCGTCCAGGGCGACTGGCCGGTCATGTTTCTGTGGCTGCTGGCGGCCTTCGCGGTCGACGGCATCGATGGGCCGCTGGCCCGCAAGTACAACGTTACGATTCATGCCCCCATCATCGACGGGGCGCTGCTCGATCTGATCATCGACTTTCTGACCTACGTCTTCATCCCCGCCTACGCGCTCTACGGCTCCGAGCTGCTGCCTTCGCCCTGGGGGGCGCTCTGCGCACTCGGAATCTGCTTCTCCTCGGTGCTCTACTTCTCCGACACCCGGATGAAGCTCACCGACAAGTCCTTCCGGGGATTTCCCGGCTGCTGGAACCTCGCGGTGCTGGTGTTGATGGCCATGCACCCCGCGCCGTGGATCATCGTCGTCACCTGCGCGGTGCTTGCGGCGGCCATGTTCCTGCCGCTGAAGTTCGTCCACCCGACGCGGACCAGGCGCTGGCGCAAAATCACCCTGCCGGTCTCTGTGATCTGGGTCGCGCTGGCCGTCATCGCCGCCTGGCAGAGCTTCGAGCAGCAGCCCTGGCTGTCGTGGTCACTGGGGCTGACCACGCTCTGGATCAGCTTTGCCGGCATCCTCCAGCAGGTCATCCCCGAGCGCCGCGCCGGCTGAACCGCCTCACGCAATCGTGCCGTCCGATCAGGTGCGCCACGGCGCGTTTCAGGCTACCATCGCGGCAACCGCAGCCGTGCCGGACCCCGCCCATGCTCCTCCAGACCCGCCGCAGCTTTCTGACCGCCGCTTCCGCCAGCCTCGCCGCCGTGGCGATGGCGCAGCTTCCGCTCGGGGCCACCGCCCCGGCCCGCGCCGCAGGCTTTGCCCCGACCCGCTCCATGCGCGGCGGCGCCAACAATTATCGCCCCGGTGCCCCGATGGTGGAGAAGCTGGGCAACGGTTTCATCGTCCACGGCAAGGTGCTCCGCGCCGGTGACGGCAAGCCGCTCGAGGGCCTGCGCATCCAGATCTGGGCCGCTACCACCCTGGGCGGCGAGCGCGAGCCGCGCAACCACGGCTCCACCCTGACCCGGGCCGATGGCAGCTTTGCCCTCGAGATGGAGCAGATCGTGCCCAACTTCGGCCAGCCTCACGCCCACCTCGCCTATGATGACGGTGCCTTCGAAACGGTCTTCCTGCGCCCCGTCATGCCGAGCCCGTCAGATACCTCGGTGCGTGGCGACTTCGTCCTTGCCCCTGCCTGACGGCTTGCGTCGCACGCTCCCCTGGCTCTTCGTCGTGGCCCTTGTCGCCGTGCCGGTCGGCTTGGCCGCCGGCAGCCCCTGGCTTGCCTACCGCGGCTTCGCCTACATCACCGGCGGCTTCGCCGGCATCCTCGCGCTCTGCCTGCTTCTGGCCCAGCCCTTGCTGGCCGCCGGCTACCTCCCCGGCCTGCGCGGACCTCGCGGCCGCCTCTGGCACCGCCGCGCCGGGGTGGCGCTCCTGGCCCTTGCCGCGCTCCACCTCGCCGGCCTCTGGGTCACCAGCCCGCCCGACACGCTGGATGCCCTGCTCCTGCGCGCGCCGACGCCGTTTTCGCTCTGGGGCTTCGTTTCGCTCTGGGGCATCGCGCTGACCGGGGTGCTGGTCGCCCTGCGCAGGCACGTCCCGTCGCGCGGCTGGCGCTGGGCGCACAACGCGCTGGCCGCGCTGGTGGTCCTGGCCACCGTGCTCCACGCCGTCCAGATCGAAGGCGCGATGGAGCTCTGGTCGAAATGGGCACTCTGCCTTGCCGTGCTGGCCGCCACCGTGGCCGCCCTGGTCGACCTGCGCCTGCTCCGCCGCTAGATCAGAAGGCTCGCCGCGCCTTCGTGCTTGAGCAAGGCCACCTTGGTTTCCACCCCCACGCCGCCCGAAAACCCGCCAAGACCGCTGGCGCCCAGCACCCTGTGGCAGGGAATGATGAGCGGTATCGGATTGGCCCCGCAGGCCGCGCCCACGGGCTGCGCCGCGGTGCCCAGCGACCGCGCGATCTCACCGTAGGTGCGGGTATGGCCAAAGGGAATTGCGGCAATCTCTTCGCAGACCTGCACCACCAAGGGCGCCGCCCTTACCCTCAGCGGCAGGTCGAACCCCTCGCGCTCTCCGGCGAAATACGCGCCGATCTGGCGCTCCGCCTCACGCAAGAGCGGCGAGCCGTCACCCGCCGCATCCCGGCTCCAGGCGACCCGCGTGATCGCCCCGTCCTCCTCGGTCAGCACCATGCGGCCGACCGGGGTGGACAGGGCGAGCGTGGTCACCCCAAGGCCTCGTCACAGCGCCCGCAGACGCCCGCGTGCTTGTGCGTGCCCACGTCGGGCAGGATTTTCCAGCAACGCTGGCACTTCTGGCCCTGAGCCTTCTCGAAGACCACGCCCACGCCTTCGACCTCGGGCATCCGGAAGGCCTCGGAGGGCGCCGGGTCGCCCGAGAGCGAGATGTCGGATGTGATGCACAGGTCCTCGAAAGCGACCGACTTCAATGCCTTGAGCACCTCGCCATCCTCGACATGCACCACCGGCGCGGCCTCCAGCGAGGCGCCGATCACCTTGTCGCGCCGCTGCACCTCCAGTGCCGCCGTCACCACGCGCCGCACCCGGCGCACGCCGGCCCACTTGGCCGCCAGCGCCTCGTCGCGCCAGGCCGCCGGGGTCTCGGGAAAGTCGACAAGGTGCACCGAGGAGCCCTCGCCGGGGAACCGCTCGAGCCAGACCTCCTCCATGGTGAACACCAGCACCGGCGCCAGCCAGGTGGTGAGCCGGTGGAAGAGGATGTCGAGCACGGTCAGCGCCGCACGCCGGCGCGTGCTGTCGCCATCGCAGTAGAGCGCATCCTTGCGCACGTCGAAGTAGAAGCTCGAAAGCTCGACCGTGGCAAAGTTGAACACCGCCTGGAACACGCCCTGGAAGTTGTAGGCAGAGTAGCCCTCGCGCACCTGCACATCCAGTTCTGCAAGGCGATGCAGCACCCAGCGCTCCAGCTCGGGCATTTCCGCAGGATCGACCGCCTGCGCGGCGTCAAACCCGCCCAGCGAGCCCAGCATGAAGCGCATGGTGTTGCGCAGGCGCCGGTAGCTGTCGGCCACGCCCTTCAGGATCTCGGGCCCGATCCGCTGGTCGGCGGTGTAGTCGGTCTGGGCCACCCAGAGACGCAGGATATCCGCGCCGTACTGCTTCACCACCTCCTCGGGCACGATGGTGTTGCCGAGCGACTTGGACATCTTGTTGCCCTTCTCGTCCAGCGTAAATCCATGGGTGAGCACGCCGCGATAGGGGGCGATGCCCTTGGTTCCGCAAGACTGCAACAGCGAGGAATGGAACCACCCGCGATGCTGGTCGGTGCCTTCGAGGTAGAGATCGGCCACGCCGTCCGCCGCGCCATCGGCCCGGTCGCGCAGCACGAAGGCATGGGTCGACCCTGAGTCGAACCAGACATCGAGCACGTCGAACACCTGCTCGTAGGCCTCCGCATCGTAGTCGTCGCCGAGGAACCGCGCCTTGGCCCCCTCGGCATACCAGGCATCCGCGCCTTCCTCTTCGAAGGCGGCGATGATGCGGGCGTTCACCGCCTCGTCCCTCAGCAGGAACTCCGGATCATCCGGCAGCGCCCCCTTCTTCACGAAACAGGTGAGCGGCACGCCCCAGGCACGCTGGCGCGACAGCACCCAGTCGGGGCGGCTCTCCATCATCGCGTAGAGACGGTTGCGGCCGCTCTGCGGGGTCCACTTGACCTTGTCGATGGCGGTCAGCGCGCGGGCACGGATGGTGGTGCCCAGCGTGTCCTGCCCGTCGCCCAGATCCTTGTCGATCGCCGCAAACCATTGCGGCGTGTTGCGGTAGATCAGCGGCGCCTTGGAGCGCCAGCTGTGCGGGTAGCTGTGGGTGATCCGGCCACGCGCGGCCAGCATGCCCGCCTCGACGAGCTTGTCGATCACCGCCTTGTTGGCCCCACCCTCCTTGCCGTTCGGCTTGATGATGACCTCGCCGCCGAAAAACGGCAGGTCGGGCCGGAAGGAGCCGTCCTCCAGCACGTTGTAGGTCATCTCCAGCCCGTATTTCCGGCCGATCTGGTAGTCGTCATCGCCATGGCTGGGCGCGGTGTGCACAAAGCCGGTGCCCGCCTCGGCGGTCACATGCTCGCCCGGCAGCAGTGGCACGTTGAAATCCCACTCGCCATTGGCGCCCTCGAGCCCGCGGAAAGGGTGGGCAAACTGCAGGGCGCTCATCTGGGCCGGCAGCACATCGAAGCTGCGCTCCCAGGCGTCGATCTTGGCGGCCTTGCGCACCTCCTCGGCGAGATCGTCGGCGAGGATGAACTTCTCGCCCACCTGCGCCCAGTTGCCCTCGGGGGCCTCGGTGACCTGGTAGAGACCGTAGGAGATGTCGGGGTTGAAGCAGACCGCCCGGTTCTGCGGGATCGTCCAGGGCGTTGTGGTCCAGATGACGACGTGGGAATGGCCGAAATCCTCGGCCATCTTCATCATCGCGCCCATCACCTCGGGCTGCGACTCGGCGCCCTGCGATTGCAGGTGCTCGATCAACTCCGGCGAGCCGCCGAAGGCCGCGATCGGGAACTTCACCCAGATCGTGTGGCTCTGGTGATCGTGGTATTCCACCTCCGCCTCGGCCAGCGCGGTCTTTTCGACCGGCGACCACATGACAGGCTTGGAGCCCTGGTAGAGCGAGCCGTTCATCAGGAACTTCTGGAACTCGGCGGCGATGGTCGCCTCGGCGTGAAAGTCCATCGTCAGGTAGGGATCGGCCCAGTTGCCGGTCACGCCCAGCCGCTTGAACTCCTCGCGCTGGATGTCCACCCAGCCCTCGGCGAAGGCGCGGCACTCGCGGCGCAGCTCGACCACCGGCACGTCGTCCTTGTTCTTGCCCTTCTGGCGGTACTGCTCCTCGATCTTCCACTCGATCGGCAACCCGTGGCAGTCCCAGCCCGGCACGTAGCGGCTGTCGCGGCCCATCATCTGTTGCGAGCGCACCACCATGTCCTTGAGGATCTTGTTCAGCCCGTGGCCGATGTGCAGGTGGCCGTTGGCATAGGGCGGGCCGTCGTGGAGGATGAAGGGCTTGCGGCCCTCCTTCTCGCGCAGGCGGTCGTAAACCCCGATCTCCTCCCAGCGCGCCAGCCACTCGGGCTCTCGCTTGGGCAGGCCCGCGCGCATCGGAAACTCGGTCACGGGAAGGTTCAGGGTGTCTTTGTAGTCAGGCGTGTCGGCGCACATTGGGGGCGTCCTTGGCGTGGTCTTTTCGGGTGTTCGGTGAGGAGCGGCGCGGCAGGCCATGCGCCTTGTCCCGGCGGCTCATCTGTCAGAGCGCCGGGCCGCTAATTCGAATGATGACGAGGCCCGCGAATGTCATGGCATGGCTTATAGGCAGGGCTGCGGGCAAGGTCCAGCCGCGAGGACGCCCAGACGCGCCAAGCCCTGCCCTCATCCGGGCGGCTCGTCGCCCTCGCCGCTCTGCTCCGGACCCTCCTCGCCGCTTCGCCGCTCCGCCGCTTCCTGCGCCGCCCATCGGTTGAGCCAGGCCAGCGCCGCGAGCGACAGGCCCAGCGCAAGAAAGCTGAACACCCTGAAGAGCCCGGTCAGGCCCCGCGCGTCGATCAGGAAGACCTTCACCACCGCAACCCCGATCACCACCAGCGCCGCCCGCCGCAGCGGCGTGGAGCCCGTGGCGATGGCCTGCCACAAGAGCGCCGCGCCGAGCGCGATGAGCACGACGGTGTAGGTGTAGAGCTCGCCGTCGAGCCACCCCACGCCCACCCAGACCGTCCCCGGCTGCCAGAACCGCCGGATCTCGAGAAACACCCAGAAGGCCGCCAACGCGCCCGCCGGCACCCAGGCCGCGTAGCGCCAGCGCCCTGCGCCGACCCTGGCCAGGAGCAGCAGCACCAGCGCCGGGCCGAGGTAGGCCACCGCAAGGCTATCCAGCACCAAGGGCCCGTGGATCGTGGTGTCGGGCAAGGAGTAGCCGCCCTCCGAAACGAAGGGGTTGGAGATGGTCAGCCCCACCAGCAGGAAGAGGCCCGCCACCAGCACGTAAAGCGAGGCCAGCGTGATCCGCAGCCACTTCAGCCGCCCGCCCAGCCGCATGCGGTAGACCTGCGCGGCGGCGCAGAAGAGCCAGACCATGGCGCTCAACCCCATCGTCCAGTGGCTCGCCAGCCCGTCGCCGCCCACCCGCTCGTCGATGAACCGCCAGAGCGTCGCGGTCACGAAGATACCGCCGATCATCAGCAGCCCGCTCTCGAGAAAGGCCCGACCCAGCAGGCGGTTCTCTTCCGGCAGCAGCCGCCAGGCCGCGGCCATGCCCGCCAGCGCCGCGCCGAAGCCCAGAAAGAACGCGCCCCAACTCGCCTGCACCGACCAGACCAGCCCGGGGTCGATCACCACGCGCCACCCCAGAACGATCACGCCCAGCGCGATGAAGAGCTGCATCTCCCGCAGCCTGAACCGCCGGTCCAGCGCCGCCGCCACCACCAGCAGCACCGCCAGCGCCACCGTCAGCGCCGACTTGGTCAGGATCACGAAGAGCGCCAGGGCAATGAGCCCGGAGGCCGAGAGCACCGCCCATGCGGTGCGGCGGCCCGGCCCGCCGTCGGCCCTGGCAAAGCGCACCGCGATCGCCACCATCAGCGAGGCCAGCGCCAGCACGTGCCCGGCCCAGCCAAAGGTGCCGGGCACGCGCGGCGAAAGCCAGAACAGCTCGAGCCCGAGCGGCACGAGCGGCGCGAAGAGGGCCGCGAAGAGACCCCAGAACAGCGCCTCCCGGCCCAGCGCACCGCCGCGGGTGGCCACGAGGCTCCGCCAGGCCGCCGCCACCGTGCCATGGGCCGCCATCACCAGCACGATGCTTGCCTCCAGCGGCAGCGCGGGCATCGGCACGCCCGTCGCATCGGGCCGCATCGTGTCGCGCATCAGCACCCCGCCCAGGAAGCTTTCGAGCGGGATCACCGCCAGAAAGCCCAGCGCCGGAAAGAGCGCCAGCTCGCTCAGCGCCCGCGCCTGCCAGGCCCAGAGCGCCACCGCGAGGATCAGCACCGTGAAGAGCCCCTCGATCAGCAGAAGCTCTGCCGCGCCCGCGCGCGGCAGCGCCAGCAGAACCACGCAGGCCGCCAGCATCGCCCCCCAGGCGATCAGCACGTCGAACCCGCCCTTGCCCGCGCTCCGGTCGAAGAGCCAGCGCAACGGCGCGCCGCCCTCGTGGGTCGGGCCAATCTCGCGGCGCGGAAAAGCCATGGCGGCCAGCACCAGCACGGTGAGCAGCACCGCAAAGCCCGGCATTTCGGCCGAGGCGGCAAAGCAGGCCAGCCCGCCCGCGCCCGCCACGCCGAGCGCCAGCACCGAGACCCAGCGCCACTGCCGCCAGGCGTCGATGGCAAGGCCCACGATCCCGAGGCAGCCGTAGTAGACATAAAAGAGCGTCGCACTGTCGGCATCGCCGCCCACGAGGAAGGGCGCCGCGCCCGCGCCGATCAGCCCGAAGGCCGCCAGCACCGGGCCATTGAGCCAGCCCAGCACCATCGCGCCCACCGAGACGGCCACCAGCCCCGACATCGCCACCCCCGGCCCGATCAGCCCGTAGAGCGCCCGCGCGGCAAGGACCCCGCCATAGAGCGAGACAATGCCCGCCGCGCTGAAGGTGTCCGGCAGGTAGGCCGTGGCATCAGTCTGGCGCCTTCGGATCCATTCTCCGCCCCCGATCAGCGCCGCACCCAGCGCGAGCGCCGCGGCCACCCGCATCGTCGGCGTCAGGTAGCCCTGCTCGATGCCGTATTGCACCAGGAACAGTCCCGCCAGCGCCAGAGACAGGGCCGAAACGGCGTAGAACCAGTTGGCCTGCAACCAGGCCACCACCTTCTCTCCCGCCCCCGGCTCGCGCGGCCCGTCGGGGATGGCGCCCCCGGTCTCCGTCTCGGGAATGTAGCCCTCTTCCCACGGCAGCTTGCGCCGGGGTTCACCGTCTCGCGCAGGTTCGGGGGGCGTGATGGCCGGGTCAAGCAGCTCCCGCGCCGTCTTGCGTGGCGCCACTTCGGCCTCGGCCGCCGCGGTCGACGCAATCCCCTCCGCCTCCTCGGGCTCTGTCCGCGGGGTCTGCCCTGCCCGCTTGAGCCCTTCGAGCTCCCGCAACGCCGCGCCCAGCCTGCGCTGCACGCGCCCCAATCCGATCTGAACGGCAATGAGCCAAACGCCGAGCCCGATGACGGCAAGCGTCAACAGCGCCACCATTACTTCCACGATCCGCCCTCACTGTCCCGTTTTCAGAAACAGTAATGCCCTGAAACGAAACAGTGAAGCGGCGATCACTCCGCCTCGGCTGGCTCGCCCCGGCCAAAGAGCCCGGTCAGCGCGCGCCGCACGAGGCCGGTGACGCTCGGCCTGCGCCCCTCGCCAAAGGGCAGTGGACGGCAAACCTCCATGGCCGCCACGCCCACCCGCGCGGTGAGCGCCCCGTTGATGACCCCCTCGCCAAAGCGGCGCGACAGCTTGCTGAGCACGCCGCCGCCCGCGACCGAACCGATCAGGTCGTCGCCCACCGCCACCGCGCCGGTAGCGACGAGATGCGCCAGCACTGTCCGTGTGAGCCGCCAGGAGCCAAAAACCCCGGCCCGCCCGCCATAGACCTCGGCGATGCGGCGGATCATCCGCATGTTGGCGGTCAGCGCGGTGAACACGTCGGCCAGCGCCAGCGGCACCACCGCCGTCACCGTCGCCACCTGCCGCGCGGCGGCCTCCACCTCGGCCCGCGCCGCCGCATCGAGCGGCACCAGCAGCTCCAGCTCGGCCAGCGCCAGCAGGGCATCGGCATCAAAGGCATCTCCCCGCCGCTCCGCCAGCCGCTCGCGGCCCCATTTGGTGTCATCCCGCGCCGCGTAGAGCCGCTCCAGCCGGTCCACCACACCCCGCGCCGCGCCGAGATCGCCCGAGACCAACGCCCCCGCCGCCGCCTTCTGGATGCCATCGAGCCGCGCCAGCCGGGCGAAGGCCGCCAATTCGCGCAGCGCCATGATGGCCAGAGCGAAGAGCGTGATCGCGATGAGCGCCACTGCCACCCAGCCCAGCACCGGCGACCGCTCCAGGAGCCGCATCACGAAGTCCCAGGCCGCGACCGAAACGACCAGGCTCACCACCCCGCCGAGCCCCGCCCAGAACAGCCGCGCCACCCGGCTTGCCGGCCGCGCCGAGCGCACCGCCAGCCGCTGCATGGCCGCCGGCCCCGAGAGGTCGGGCACCGGTGGCGCCCTGTCCGGCCCCGGCACCTCGTCTTCGACCTCAAACACGACCGGCCCGCGCGTCTCGCTCATTTCAACCGATCCCCGATCAGAAATTCCGCCGCCCGGTCCAGCCGAATGTGCGGCGGCCCCTCGCCGGGGCTCAGAGACACCTGCGCCGGCGCGAACTTCATCACCGCGTAGTCACCGTCGAGCCAGGCCTCGCGCCCGCCCCGCGCCGCGCCCAGCAGCCGCCCCGGATCTTCGGGCAGGGCGCCGGGATACATCGCCGCATGTCTGCCCGTCTCCATCAGCCTGCCGCGCACCAGGTCGATCTCGCGGCCCTCGTGGCTGCGGGTCTCCTCGGTGGTCGCCCGCAGCGCCGCGATGCTCATCGCCGCCGTCCTGGCCCCGGCAAAATCCGCCCGGTCCTTCGCCTCGCGCACCAGCGCCTCGGTGATCGCCGTCAGCGCCCCGTGCTGCTTGTGGTGCAAATGGTCCGCCTTGGTCGCGGCAAAGAGGATCTTCTCCACCCGGTGCCCGCCCAGCAGTCGCGTCAGCCAGCCGTTCCGCCCCGGCTTGAAGGCCCCCAGGATGTCGGCCATGGCCTGACGGAGGTCTTCCAAGGCCTTGGGTCCTGCATGAATGGCGCCAAGAACGTCCACCAGCACCACTTGCCGGTCTATTTCTGCAAAATGATCGCGGAAGAACGGCTTCACCACCGCCCGCTTGTAGGCCTCGAACCGTCGCGCCAACTCGCGCCGGAGAGACCCCCGCGGCCCCTCGCCCGCAGGCAGGGGCGCAAATGTCAGCGCTGGAGACCCTTCAAGCTCGCCGGGCAGCAGGAACCGCCCCGGCGTGCAATCGCTGTACCCCGCCTCCCGCGCCGCCTTCAGATAGTCGGCAAAGCTCTCCGAGAGACGCTTGGCCACCGGCTCCTCCAGCTTCGCAGCACCATCCACGGCCTCCAGCGCCGCGATGAAGCCCGCACCCTCCGCCCGCGCCCGCGCCTTCTCCAGCGCCTGTGCGGCCCAGGTGTCATAGCTCATGTCGAGCAACCCGAGGTCGAGCAGCCACTCGCCGGGGTAATCCACGATATCGAGATGCACCACCTGCGGCCCGCGCAAGCCCCCCAGCAAGCCGCCCGGCTGCACCTTCAGGCTCAGCCGCAACTCGCTCACCGCCCGCGTGCTCTCCGGCCAGTGCGGCTCGGGGCCGACCATCGCGGCGAGGTGATCCTCATAGGCAAAGCGCGGCACCGTGTCGTCGGGCTGCGGCTGAAGGTAGGCCGCCTTGATCGCCCCGTCGGCGGCGGCCCGCAGCCCGCCCATCCGCGCCCGGTCCATCAGGTTGGCCACCAGCGAGGTGATGAACACCGTCTTGCCCGCGCGGCTCAACCCGGTCACGCCAAGGCGGATGCGGGCGTCCATGAAACCGCCGGTCACCACGTGACCGACCGTCTCGACGCCCCGCGTCACCCCGTCAACGATCGCCGAAACAACCACGCCTGCCCCTTTCATTCCGTCCGGACCTACTTAGGGCCCCGCCGCCCGAAAGTGTAGGCATCCGCCGCCCCTCATTGGTCCCGGAAACATCCCACGGGGGTGTGGGGGTGTGAAACCCCCGCTGCGCACCGCCAGCCAGAGGCGGGCGCATGCCTCGGCAGAGCGCCGGACCCGACAGGCCCCACGCTAGATCCGCCCGCTCTCCACCAGCCACCAGATCACCAGCCCGCTCACCAGCAGAAAATTGAACGCCAGCCAACCGAGAATACCCAGCACCACACCCTTGCGCCGGTCCGCCGGGTCGACCGTCTCGAGGAACCCGCGCACCGTCTTCTCGGCCCGCGCCACCCGTGCCGGGTCATACTGAAAGGCAAACTTCGGCACCGCCATCCGCGCCTCGGTCTCGGCGATGAAGGCCGCCTCCCGGCGCACCTTGCGCGGCAGCAGCCGCCCGCCCTTGCGCAGCTTCTCCGCCAGCGTCTCGCCGCGCCGGATGCCCAGCCGCTCGCCCATCATCTGCGCCAGCCCGTCGGCCACCTGTTTCACCGGATGTTCCATGGCCCAGCTTCTATCTCCCCTCGCGGCCACCGAAAACCCCGCTTGAGCCGCGCACCGCGCCGCGCTACCTCCTCCCCATGCTGGCCACGACCCTCTACGACGGCGACCCCGCCGCCCCCGCCCTCCTGATCGCCCACGGCCTCTTCGGCTCGGCGCGCAACTGGAACGTCATCGCCACCCGTCTCGCGGGCAAGCGCCGGGTCGTGACGGTCGACATGCGCAACCACGGGCAATCACCCTGGTTCGAGAGCCACGGCTACGAGGATCTCGCCGCCGACCTCGCGGAGGTGATCGAGGCCGAGGGCGCCCCGATGGACCTGTTAGGCCACTCGATGGGCGGCAAGGCGGCGATGATGCTGGCACTGACCCGCCCCGAGCTGCTCCGCCGCCTGATCGTGGCCGATATCGCGCCTACCGCCTACAGCCATACCCAGGGGCACCTGATCACCGCCATGCGCGGGCTCGACCTCGCCGGCCTCACCTCCCGCTCGGAGGCCGACCGCCGGCTGTCGGGCAGCATCGAAGACCCGGGCACCCGGGCCTTCCTTCTGCAATCGCTGGATCTCAAGGCCGATCCGCCGCACTGGCGCTTCAACCTCGACGCGCTGGAGGCCGAGATGTCAAAGATCGTCGGCTGGCCCCATCCCGAGGGCGACTTCGCGGGCCCCGCGCTCTTTCTGACCGGGGCCGAGAGCGACTACGTGACGCCCGAGCACCGCCCCGAGATCAAGGCCCGCTTTCCCCAGGCGCGCTTCGCCAGGATCCCCGGCGCCGGTCACTGGCTCCACGCCGACAAGCCGCGCGCGTTCGAGGCCACCGTCGAGGCCTACCTCTCCGCATAGGGTGGGCAATCCGCCCACCGGCCCCTACCCGGCCAGTTGCCGCGCCACGAGCCAGGAGACGGGCACCGCCACCACGGCCCCGATCGCCGCCGCCATCAGGATCGGCACCAGCGTGTCGTAGCCCATGGTCAGCGAGGCCACCATGAAGCTGCCCGCCAGCGTGGTGCCGATGAGAGAATAGAGAACCAGAGCAAGCCGGATCATCGCCAGCCTCCATGTCAGGGCGCGTTCGGCGCAGACCCTGCCACGGCCAACACATTCCAACCTTGACATGTATCAACTCAGGGGCAGCGCATCTTGCCCCTCGTCAGGTTGTAGTCGCCCGAGAGCGAGCCCACCGACACCTCGCAGCCCGTCGCCTGCCGGACGGCGAGCGCCACCGCTTCCGGGTAGGTGCGGCTGTTCGGCCGGCCGAAGTTGGTGCGCACGACCTGAAAATCGGGGCCGTCGGCAAAGACGTTGAAGGTGTAGCCCAGCGCCTCGGCCTTGCGGACCGAATGGCCCTGCAGGTCCTCCTTCACCGTGTTGCAGCCCGCGAGGGCAAGAGCCAAGACCATCCAGCGCATGCGCCCCAGCCTGCGCCCGGATGGTTAACAAACCGCTAATGCCGCCGCGAAAGCGCAGGCACCCTCCGGTCACACCACCGGCGGCGGGTTGGGCACGTGCTCGCTGCGCCGCTCCGACCATTCCGGGTCGTCCTTGCGCACCTTCTTCGTCGCCCAGAGCCCGAAGGGCACGCCCAGGCCGAGGCCGATCAGCGCCGCCGCCACGAAGGCCACCGCGCTCACCCAGGCCAGCGCCAGGAACAGAACAAGCGCCGCGCCCGCAATGCAGGCCACGGCCAGCGGGATGAATACAAGTCTCCAACCATGTTTCATGTCGTCTCTCCTTTGGGAGACAACCCGCGAGCGGCCGGTCGCGTTCCTTGCCCCGGCACCCGGGCCGCCAAACTGCGGGCCGGAAACGCAGAAGGCGCCGCAGCAGGGCCTGGACCCCGACGCGACGCCTTCCTGAACAGGCCGGCCTTGCGGCCTTTCTGTTCGCATGCAACCGCCCTTGCGGGCCCTGCATGAGCGGGATCGCCCCTTTCGGGCCGTCCCCCCTACCGGCTGCGGCTTGCGCCCCATCCGGCCAACGCGCTGGCTTGTCCGCCGCCTTCCCGGTCCGGCTTCATCGAACCCGTTCCGTTTCGGCCCTGCGTCCGGTGCTCTCATCACGACCCGGCTTCCAGATCCCCTTGCGGGTCCTCCGTCGCCCTTGCCGCTCCAGCCCCGAAGGCCCTCGCGCCCCGCTCCGGGTCTTGCGACCCCTTGCGTTAACAAAACCGTCACACTCCGACCCCGAGTCGGGCAACAGAAAATTAGGACCGAAGCGGATTTTTCTGGGGATAACCCGTTGGAAAGGCGTGTGAACAACCTGTGGAGCGGGAGGAATCTGCGCAGCTTCCCAACAGCTTGGCCCCGGAAAACTTCCGCCGACACGCAGCGCCCGGATTCCCTCGCCAAATCCGGCGTGCTACCCTCCCGAAAAACACACGCCCCGGAGCAGCCCCATGACCCGCATCCCCCTGGCCCTCATCGCCCTCACCCTCCTCTCGGCCTGCGAAACCGTGAAGGGCGTCGGGAGGGACGTGACGAACACGGCGGACGCTGTGCAGAACGCGTTTTGAGGGGGGGTAAAACCGTCACATGAGCCGAGGCCGCAGGTGACTAGCCATTGTGGTGGTCTAGCACCTCAGGGATTTCGATCTTAACTCTTGCTGCAAGGGCATCCAACTTGCCCCAGGCAAGATCCGCTAGGTCGTTAGCTTTCTTTGAAAGCGCTTTCTGCCGCTCGTATTCCTCTTCAGTTACAGTGTGTTCAGGTTTGAAACCCCGGCACAGACTACCACCCAAGTTCACCGGCACCGTTTCGATCGCAACATAGCGGCTAAAATCCTTCAACCCCTCAACGAAATCATCGAACTCCCGTCCAAGCCGCCTATTCTGAAACTCCTTTTTGCCCCGATCAAAGTCGGACAGAAAATTGAAAACTTTATCGTAGATCCGCTCATCCACGAACTGAAACAGATCGGTATCCTTTAGCAATGACCGAACATCTCCGGTGTGCATCTCGATGATTTCACGGCCCAAGCGCACGTCATTTTGCGAACTAGGCTTTTCTATAAACTCTTCGCTCAGCTTAATTTCTCCGGCAACCCAAACTACCAAAGCAATTGCGAATGCAAACATTGCTTCCGGCTCTTTGAATTGGCTGGCAAGATCATCGGGCCAAAACCATGCCCCTAGCGTGGCTAAGGCAGCAAACCCTAAGCCGATGCGATAAAGCGTCTGCTGGTAGCGCCTCACTCCGCCGCCACCCCCGGCACATCCTTGGCCAGCAACCCGGCCACCGAGATATCCTCGTCCAGGCCTTCCCAGTGCAGCCCGAATGGTGAAATTTCAACCGCCGCCCGCTCTTCCTTACTCGCCCCGAGCAGCCGAGGAAACCACGCCAACGGCACCCCGATGGTGCGCCCGTCCTCCAGCGCCACCCACATCGCGTCGTCGTCGAACCGCACGTCAACCGCCGAAATGCTCATGCCATGCCTCCGTGATCCTCTCCCGGTTCTCGCCCACGATTCCGGCCAGCCGTCGCAGCGTGCGGGCATTGAACCCCGCCGCGCGCTCCAGCCGAACCACAGGCTCGACCCAGAACTTCGCTTCCGACCGATCCTTCATCACGTGGATATGCACCGGCTCACGCGGGTCTCCCTCGTTGGAATAGAAGAAGAAGCGGAACCCCTCGTGGCGAAAGACCGTCGGCATGTGGGGAGGTTAGTGCAGCGGCGTTTGGCTGTCACCTGCGCAATGATCCACCGTGTGGGCACGCAGTTTTCCAAGGAAAACCGCTTCCGCCCACCCGCCTTGAAAATGGCCAGCCTTCAGCTGTCCATCTTCAACGCAGAAATAAACGCCTCCTGCGGGATATCCACCTTCCCGAACTGGCGCATCTTCTTCTTGCCGGCCTTCTGCTTTTCCAGAAGTTTCTTCTTCCGGGTCGCGTCGCCGCCGTAGCACTTGGCCGTCACGTCCTTCCGGAGCGCCGAAAGCGTCTCCCGTGCAATCACCTTGCCGCCGATGGCCGCCTGGATCGGGATCTTGAACATGTGGCGGGGGATCAGCTCCTTCAGCTTCTCGCACATGGCCCGCCCACGCATCTCGGCCCGGTCGCGGTGCACCATCATCGACAGCGCATCCACCGGCTCGTCGTTCACCAGCACCTGCATCTTCACCAGGTGGTCCTGTCGGTAGCCCGTCATCTGATAGTCGAAGCTGGCGTAGCCCTTGGTGATGCTCTTCAGCCGGTCGTAGAAGTCGAACACGACCTCGTTCAGCGGCAGGTCATAGACCACCATCGCCCGCCCGCCCACGTAGGTCAGGTCTTCCTGGATGCCGCGCCGCTCCTGGCAGAGCTTCAGCACGTCGCCGAGGTAGTCGTCGGGCACGAGGATCGTCGCCTTGATGCGCGGCTCCTCCACGTGGTCGATATAGGTAAGGTCGGGCATGTCGGCGGGGTTGTGCAGCTCGCGCATCTCCCCGTCCTTCATGTGCAGGTGATAAACCACCGAGGGCGCCGTGGTGATGAGGTCGATGTCATACTCGCGCTCGATCCGGTCGCGGATCACCTCGAGGTGCAGCAGCCCGAGAAACCCGCAGCGAAAGCCGAAGCCAAGTGCCGCGCTGGTCTCCATCTCGAAGGAAAACGACGCATCGTTCAGCGCCAGCTTCTCGATCGCGTCCCGCAGATCCTCGAACTCGGCTGAATCCACCGGGAACAGCCCGCAGAACACCACCGGCACCGAGGGTTTGAAGCCCGGCAGGGCCTTCTCGCAGGGTTTTCTCTCATGGGTGATCGTGTCGCCCACCTTGGTGTCGCGCACCTGCTTGATCGAGGCGGTGAACACGCCGATCTCGCCCGGCCCCAGCTCGGCGATGTCCTTCATCGCCGGGCGCAGCACCGAGAGCTTGTCGAGCTTGTAGGTGGCCCCGGTGCGCATCATCTTGATCTGGTCGCCCTTGCGGATGACCCCGTCCATGACCCGGATCAGCACCACGACGCCGAGGTAGCTGTCGTACCACGAATCCACCAGCATCGCCTTCAGCGGCGCGTTGCGCTCGCCCTTCGGCGCGGGCAGCCGCTGGACGATGGCCTCCAGCACGTCGGGGATGCCGAGGCCGGTCTTGGCCGAAATCTCGATGGCGTCCGAGGCGTCGATCCCGATCACGTCCTCGATCTGCTCCTTCACCCGCGCGGGCTCGGAGGCCGGCAGGTCGATCTTGTTCAGCACCGGCACGATTTCGTGGTCGGCGTCGATCGCCTGGTAGACGTTGGCCAGCGTCTGCGCCTCCACGCCCTGGGTGGCATCCACCACTAGCAGCGAGCCCTCCACGGCGCGCATGCTGCGGCTGACCTCATAGGCAAAGTCCACGTGGCCGGGCGTGTCGATCAGGTTGAGCACATAGGTGTTGCCGTCCTTGGCGGGGTACTCGATCCGCACCGAGTTGGCCTTGATGGTGATCCCCCGCTCGCGCTCGATGTCCATCGCGTCGAGCATCTGCTCCTTCATGTCGCGTTCGGCCACCGTTCCGGTGAGCTGGATCAGCCGGTCGGCAAGCGTGGATTTCCCGTGGTCGATATGGGCGACGATGGAGAAATTGCGGATGTGGTTCAGATCGGTCATCCGGCTCATATGCTGGGCTTTCGGGGGGCCGTCAAGCGGGCGCGCATGGGGCCGGAGCGGCCTCTCGCACCGCCTCGGCCTCCCGCCCTCCCCAACGGTGCCCGGCGCGCCTCCTCTCCCCGGCGTTTACCCACCCGGCGCGCCCCGCACCCGGCCGTCCGCCTCACGCCACCTCACGGCGGGTTTCCCCCGCCGTTTCGCAACCCGATACAATCCATGGTCCCCCGAGCGGACTGCCCCACAAGACATGCCCAATTGAATTTGAACGGCTTTCGAGTCATCCTTCCCTCCATCACGACCCCGTGCAGCCGGAGAGACATCCGGCACATTGGACCACCGAGAGAACGAGGCACGACGCAGATGAAGACCCTTTCCACTCTCCTCCTTTGTGCGGCCGTGGCCCTGCCCGCCGCGACAGCCTTCACCACCCCGGCCCAGGCCAAGGTGCTCGAACGCGCCTGCAACAGCTCCGACCGTGGCGCATCGCGCTCGCTGTGCTCCTGCATCCAGCGGGTCGCCGACTTCGAGCTGTCGCGCACCGAACAGAAAAAGGGCGCCAAGTTCTTCAAGAACCCGCAGCTCGCGCAGGACACCCGCCAGTCGGACCGCTCCGACAACGCGGTGTTCTGGCAGAAGTGGAAGAAGTTCGGCGACAGCGCCGCGCGGTCCTGCTCCTGATCAGCGCGCGAGGTCTCTGACCAGCGCGTCGCAGGTCTCCGCCACCATCTCCACCACCGCGTCGAACCCGCCCTCGAAGTAGGGATCGGGCACCTCGTCGCGCCCGCTCGGGCCGTGGTCGAGAAACAGCGTCACCGGCGTGGTGTTTCCCGCAGGCCGCAGCGCCTCGATGTTGGCCAGGTTCTGCCGGTCCATCGCGTAGATCGCGTCGAACCGCTCGAAGTCTCCGGCCACGAACTGCTGCGCCCTCAGCCCGCTCAGGTCGTAGCCCGCCGCCTTTGCCGCCGCCTGCATCCGGCGGTCGGGCGGCTCTCCGACGTGCCAGCCGCCGGTGCCCGCGCTCTCCACCTCCACATCGAGCCCGGCGGCCCTGGCCTTGGCTTCGAAGATCCCGTGGGCGGTGGGAGAGCGGCAGATGTTGCCGAGGCAGACAAAGATCACGCGATGGGTCATGTTGGCGAGGCTAGAGCAAACAGAGAGACCATGCGACCCATCACGATCCTGACCGGCGCCGGCATTTCCGCCGAGAGCGGCATCGCCACCTTCCGCGACCCGGGCGGCATCTGGGCACAATATGACATCGAGGATGTCGCCACGCCGCAGGCCTTTGCCCGCAATCCCGAGCTGGTGTTTGATTTCTACAACATGCGCCGCGAGAAGGTGCGTGGCGCCAAGCCCAACGCCGCCCACCACGCGCTCGGCAGGTTGCAAAAGTCCTGGCCCGGCCCGGTGCACATTATCACCCAGAACGTCGATGACCTGCACGAGAAGGGCGGCGCCAAGGTGATCCACATGCATGGCCAGCACAGCACCGCGCTCTGCGCCGCCTGTGGCCACCGCTGGCCCGCCCCCCCGGCGATGGACCTGCACGACCCCTGCCCCGACTGCCGCCAACCCGCGACCCGGCCCGATGTGGTGTGGTTCGGCGAGATGCCCTATCACATGGAGCGCATCGGCGAGATCCTCGAGCGCACCGCCCTCTTCGTCTCCATCGGCACCTCCGGCGCGGTCTATCCCGCCGCGGGCTTTGTCCGCCTCGCCCGCGCCGCCGGGGCCGAAACGCTGGAGCTGAACCTCGAGCCCTCCGAGATCACCCCGCTCTTCGACACCTCCCGCCACGGCCCCGCTACAGAGCTGGTGCCCGCCTGGGTGGAGGAGGTGGTCGCCTGAGCCACTGCACGTGCCGCCGCCGCCGCGCGGAACGTCCGGAGCGCCCTGTTGGGCCTTCCGCAAGGTGCCAGGGTGCCGTGAGCGGCCGGGGTCAACCAGCCGCTCCCGAGATCCATTGGATCATCGAGGGCTGACCGCCCTCAGTTGCCCATCTTCGAATGGTCCATGGCGCCGTGGTCCTGCCGTTCGTTGTCGATCGGCACCTCCACGACCATTTCGCCCGCCTTCTCGAAGGTCAACGTGATCGAGACCGTGGCGCCTTGCTCCAGAGGGCCGGTCAGGCCCATGAGCATCACGTGGTCGCCGCCGCGGGCCAGCGCATGCATGCCGCCCGCGGGCACGGCAAAGCCCTCCTCGACCTGCATCATCTTCATCACGCCGTCGCCCAGGTCCTTGTGGGTGTGCAACTCCACACGGGCGGCGGCATCGCTGGCGGCGTCAATCAGCCGGTCCTCTTCGGCGCCGTCGTTCATGATCTGCATGAAGGCCGCGCCCGACTTCGCCGTGGGGCTGGCGGCGCGGGCATAGGCGTCCATGACCTTGATCTCGGCAAGGGCGGGGGTGGCCGCCAGCAAGGCGGCAAGGGTCAAAGCATTGAGTTTCATCTGTCTTTTCCTGTGCTGAAGTTGCGAGTGCGAAACTTCAGGCCAGGGGCGGACCCCGCGCCTCGAACACCGCCCGCGCCAGCCAGGCCTCCGGCCGCGCGGCAACGCCCGCCGCCACCGCCCGTTCCGCACCCTCCCGCTGCACAAGCTCCGGCAGCGGCACATGGGCCTCCACCATCGCGGCCAGCCCGTCGGGGCAGAGATGCGGCGCGCTCACCGGCTTGCCCTCGGCGTCGAGGTGAATCACCTGGGTGCCGAAGCCGGTGCAGAGCACCGCCTGCATGGCCACCGGGGCCTGCCCCCGCGCCACGGCCAGGGCCTGGCCCGCGACCAGCAAGGTCACCAGCATCAACCCGGATATGAGAGAGCGCAGGATCATGGCGCGCAATCTACGCCACCCGCCACCGCCCGCAAGATGCCACAATGAAGCAGCCCCGCGCGGTGCATCCACCGGCGGGGCTGAAATTTCACGAACCCGAAAGGGATCAGGCGGCAGCCTGGGCCTTTTCGATGTCCTTCTTGATCTTCTGGGCCTTCGCCGAGAGCTCGTCGCTCTTGGCTTTCGCCAGGAAGGCGTCGAGACCGCCGCGATGGTCCACCGTGCGCAGCGCAGCGTTGGAGATGCGCAGCTTGAAGGGGCGGCCCAGCACGTCGGAAATCAGCGTGACAACCTGCAGGTTGGGCAGGAAGCGACGGCGGGTCTTGTTGTGGGCGTGGCTGACGTTGTTGCCAGTCATCGGGCCCTTGCCGGTCAGTTCGCAGACGCGAGACATGGTTTCATCCTCAACTTCAAATGAGAGAGGCGCGGCCCTTCGCCGGGCGCGCCCCCGAATTTCGTTTCGTGCGTTTAGGGGCAAAGCGGAGAGGCGTCAAGCCCTCCTCACCGCGCGCTGGCGCCGGATTCCCCTGTTTCCCGCTGCTTTTCGACCGAAGGGCCCGGTCCGCCCGAGTTCGGCGCGGCCATCAGCGGGGCATCGGGCCGGGCAGTCGGGTGATAGGATTCGCTCGGGTCCTCCATGATGATCCGGGACCGGCGCGAGAGAAACAGCTTGCCCCACCCCATGAACCGCCCGATCGAGGGCGCGTTCACATCCTGCGGAAACGCCGCCGCCCAGCCCTCCGGCAGCGGCAGCCCGCAGTCGGCCAGCCGTCCCAGCATCCAGACCAGCGGGATGTTCGCCAGCGGCCTTGCCCGCAGGTAGGGCGTGATGTGCCCGCCCACGTCGCCATGACTGCCCCGAAACCAGACCTGCTCCAGCCGCTCGCCCGGCCAGCCTTCGCGGCTCTGCCACAAGACCGGCTCGTAGGCGAGGCGCGTCTCGTCGAGCGCCAGCGCATGAAAGCCGTTCTTCACCGCCGCGCCGAGGTGGTGGTTGTGAAAGGCATGGGCGTCGTTCATGAACTTCCACAGGACCGGCAGGCGCACGCCGAGGCTCTTCACCGTGTCCCAGCAGCCCACCGCCTCGATCCGCACGTCGTTCAGGCAATAGGCGAGCCTGAAACGCAGCGCCGCCTGGCTCTGGCCGCCCGCGCGGTAATGCCGCCAGGCCTGCTCGATTGCCCGCACCGTGGCATGGTTGCGCTTCAGAAGCCCCACCGTGTCGATGCAGCCCGCCAGGCTGCGAACGGCATAAGCCCCCCGCGAATATCCGATCAGGTAGATTCGGTCGCCGGGCCTGTATCGGCTGGCCAGAAAGCCGTAGGCGCGCCGGATCTGCCGGTTGATTCCCCGCCCCGCCACCACGTCGCCGGTGCTCCGCCAGTCGCGCCACTGGATGCCCGGCTCGTAATGCACCGAGAGTCCCGCCCTCGGCCCTGCGGCACGCAACAGCTTGAAGGTGATCCCGGCGTTGGTCTCATGCTTGTCGCGCAGGCTCGACATCGTGCCATCAAGGATCACCACATGGGTGACCGGTCCGCGCGTGGTCGGGCGCGGCGTGTTCTTCTCACGCCGCCCCGGCCAGAAGGACCCTATGAGTTCACGAAGCGTCACCTTCCGCCTCTTTCAGCAGCGCCCAGACCCGCTGCGGGGTAAAGGGCACCTGCGCATTGCGCACGCCCTTCTCCCACAGCGCGTCGATCACCGCGTTGGTTACCGCCGCCATGGCGCCGACAGTGCCAGCCTCGCCGCAGCCCTTCATGCCAAGCGGGTTCTGGATCGAGGGCACCGGATGGGCGGCAAAGCCGTAGAACGGCAGATCGGCCGCACGCGGCATCGCGTAGTCCATGAACGAGCCGGTCAAGAGCTGCCCGTCCTCGTCATACACGGCGTTCTCCATCAGGATCTGCCCGGCGCCCTGCGCCACGCCGCCATGCACCTGGCCCTTGGCCAGCGTCGGGTTCACCAGGTTGCCGAAGTCGTCCACCACCAGGTAGCGCACCAGCTGCACATGGCCCGTCTCCGGGTCCACCTCGACTTCGCAGAAATGCCCGCCGTTGGGGTAGCTGCGGCCATCGAGCGTGGCCTTGCCCTCGTGGCGCAGCAGGTCGTCGCGGCCCTTCGCGCGGGCCATCTCGGCGGCGTCGATCAGCGTCGGCCTCCGGTTGGTGCCCGGCGCGCCAAAGCTGCCATCCTCGAACGCCACCTCATCCACGCCCAGTTCCTCGGCCACGAAGGGCGCGAAGGCCTCGACCATCACGTTGACGGCGGCGATGGTGGCGTTGGTCTGGTTGGTCACCGAGCGCGAGCCGCCGGTGCCGCCGCCCGTGGCGATCCGGTCGCTGTCGCCCTGCACCACCCGGATTTTCTCCACCGGGATGCCGCTGCGCTCTTCGAGGAAGGCCGCGTAAACCGTCTCATGCCCCTGCCCGTTCGACTGGGTGCCGACCATCAGCTCCACCATGCCGTCCTCGGCAAATTCCACCGCCGCGCCCTCGGTCGGGTCGCCCAGGATGGATTCGATGTAATAGGCCAGCCCGTAGCCCCGCAGCAGGCCCCTGGCCTCGCTCTCGGCCTTGCGGGCCGCGTAGCCCTGCAGGTCGGCAGCCTTTTCCACATCGGCCAGCACCGCGTGAAAATCCCCCACGTCATAGAGCTCGCCCACCACCGTCTTGTAAGGGAACTTGTCGACCGGAATGAAATTCTTGCGCCGCAGCTCCCAGGGGCTGACCCCGAGCTGCCGCGCCGCCTCGTCCATCATCCGCTCCAGCACGAAGATCGCCTCGGGCCGCCCGGCGCCGCGATAGGCGTCCATCTGAGCGGTGTTGGTATAGTAGCCCTTCGAGCCAAGGTAGGCGGTCTGGATGTCGTAGGTGCCGGGGAAGACCTTGGCGAAGAGCGCCGACTGGATGTACTGCCCGAAGCCCGAGTTGTAGGCCCCCATGTTCGAGCGATTCTCGCATTTGTAGGCGGTGATCTTGAGGGTCTCGTCAAAGCCCAGCTCGGCCACACTCACCAGGTCGCGCCCGCCATGGTCGCTCATCAGGCCCTCGTTGCGGTCGCTCATCCAGCGCACCGGATGGTCCAGCACCTTCGCCGCCCAGGAGATCACCAGGTGCTCGGGAAACTGCTGCGCCTTCAGGCCAAAACCGCCGCCCACGTCCGGGTGGGTCACCCGCACGTTCTCCTCGCCCAGCCCCATCTGGCGGGCCAGAGCCTCCTTCTGCTCCCACACGCCCTGGCCGCTGAAGCAGAGGTGGATCCGCCCGTCCTCCCACTCGGCCCAGGCGCCGCGCGGCTCCATCGGCACGATCATCACCCGGTTGTCGACGATCTCCAGCTTGACCCGGTGCCTGGAGCCTGCGAGCGCCTTGTCGGTCGCCTCCAGGTCGCCCTGGCTCCAGTCATAGGCCATGTTGTCGGGCGCATCCTCGTGCAGCGCCTCGCCGCCCGGCGCCAGCTCCATATGCGCGGGCAGCTCGTCGAACTCCATCTCGATGGCTTCGGCCGCGTCCTTCGCCTGCTCCAGCGTCTCGGCAATGACCACCGCGATCGGGTCGCCGACAAAGCGCATCCGCTCTTCCACCAGCACCGGCCGCCGGGTCTTCCTGCCGCCCGGCACGCGCCCTCCCGGCAGGTCGATGTCCAGCCCGTCCGCCTTCATCTCCTCGGCCCCGGCCACCAGCCTCACCCCCGGCATCTGCCGCGCATCCTCCATGTGCAGCCCGGTCAGCACGGCGTGGCCCACCGGCGACCGCAGGAAGTAGGCAAAGAGCGCACCCTCGGGAGCGGTGTCGTCGATATACTGCCCATGCCCGGTCAGAAACCGCACATCCTCGACCCGTTTCAACGACTGGCTCTTTCCGAACGCATTCATGCGGCGTGCTCCCTCTTGGCTGGCCCGTGAGACACTAGCCCTCTGCGCCCCGCTGTCCAGAGCCAGCACGGGCTTTCCCTCGCCCGCCCGATTGGGTATCCCCTCGGCCCAAGCAGGACAAAGCCGGAGAGCCACCATGGCGATGGAAAAGACGTTCGACGCGAGCGAAGCCGAAGGCCGCATCTACGCGGCATGGGAGAAGGCAGGCGCCTTCGCCGCCGGTGTCGCCGCCCGCCGGCCCGAGACCTATTCCATCATGATCCCGCCCCCCAACGTGACCGGCTCGCTCCACATGGGCCACGCCTTCAACAACACGCTGCAGGACATTCTCATCCGCTGGCACCGCATGCGCGGGTTCGACACGCTCTGGCAGCCCGGCACCGACCACGCGGGCATCGCCACCCAGATGGTGACCGAGCGCGAGATGGCCGCCAACGGCGAGCCGACCCGGGTGGAGATGGGCCGCGAGAGGTTTCTCGAGCGGGTCTGGCAGCAGAAGGGCAAATCCCGCGGCACCATCATCGGCCAACTCAAGCGCCTTGGCGCAAGCTGCGACTGGTCCCGCGAGGCCTTCACCATGGGCGGCGCGGCGGGCGACCCCGAGGCGGGCAGCGGCGCGCCCAACTTCCACGACGCCGTGATCAAGGTCTTCGTCGACATGTACGAAAAGGGCCTGATCTATCGCGGCAAGCGCCTGGTCAACTGGGACCCGCATTTCGAAACCGCGATCTCCGATCTCGAGGTCGAAAACCTCGAAGTCGCGGGCCACATGTGGCACTTCAAGTACCCGCTCGCTGGGGGCGAAACCTACGAATACGTCGAGAAGGACGAAGACGGAAACATCCTGCTCCGCGAGACCCGCGACTACATCTCGATCGCCACCACCCGGCCTGAAACCATGCTGGGCGACGGCGCGGTGGCGGTTCATCCATCGGATGAGCGTTACGCCCCAATCGTCGGAAAACTCTGTGAAATTCCGGTCGGCCCCAAGGCGCACCGCCGGTTGATCCCGATCATCACCGACGAGTATCCCGACCCGAATTTCGGCTCCGGCGCGGTCAAGATCACCGGCGCCCACGACTTCAACGACTACGGAGTCGCCACCCGCAACGGCATCCCGCTCTACCGCCTGATGGACACCCGGGCGAACCTCCGCGACGACGGCGAGGATTACGCCACCTGCGCCGCCCGCGCCCAGGACATCGCCAATGGCGCGGCCTTCACCGAGGCCGAGGTCGACACCCTCAACCTGGTGCCCGACGACCTGCGCGGCCTCGACCGTTTCGAGGCCCGCAAGCGCGTGGTGCAGCAGATCACCGACGAGGGCCTCGCCGTCATGGTCCCCGCCCCGCCCGACGACGAGGGCGAGGTCTGCTTCGACGGCGGCCTCATGCCCCATGTCGAGAACAAACCGATCATGCAGCCCTTCGGCGACCGCTCCAAGGTCGTCATCGAGCCCATGCTCACCGACCAATGGTTCGTCGACGCCGAAAAGATCGTCGGGCCCGCGCTCGATGCGGTGCGCACCGGCGAGGTCAAGATTCTCCCCGAATCCGGCGAGAAGACCTACTACAACTGGCTCGACAACATCGAGCCCTGGTGCATCTCCCGCCAGCTCTGGTGGGGTCACCAGATCCCGGTCTGGTATGGCCTCGACCTCTCCGCGCCCGACTTCAAGGACGACGAGAGTGACGGCGCCCTCGACCATGTCGAGCTGGCCCGCCTGCTGGGCGAGGGCATGGTCCATGCAGGCACCGTCCACCATTGCGCCGCCGCCTTCGAGACCGTCACCCACAAGTTCAAGAACGAGCTGGCCGACACGCCCACACCGATCAACCACGCCCGCATCGTCGAGGTCTCGGGCCGCGCCGAGGCCATCGACACCCTCGCCGCCTCCCTGGCCGAGTACAACGTCAGCCAGGACCCGACCCACCTGGTCTACCCCGTCTGGCGCGACCCGGACGTGCTCGACACCTGGTTCTCCTCCGGCCTCTGGCCCATCGGCACCCTCGGCTGGCCCGAGCAAACCCCGGAACTGGCCCGCTATTTCCCCACCTCCGCCCTCGTCACCGGGCAAGACATCATCTTCTTCTGGGTCGCCCGGATGATGATGATGCAGCTCGCCGTGGTCGGCGAAGTCCCCTTCCGCGAGGTCTACCTCCACGGCCTCGTGCGCGACGCCAAGGGCAAGAAGATGTCCAAGTCCGTGGGCAACGTCATCGACCCGCTGGAGATCATCGACGAGTTCGGCGCCGACGCGCTGCGCTTTTCGTCGGCCGCCATGGCCGCCCTCGGCGGCGTGCTCAAGCTCGACACCCAGCGCATCGCCGGCTACCGCAACTTCGGCACCAAGCTCTGGAACGCCGCCCGCTTCGCCGAGATGAACGGCGTCTTCGAGGCCCGTCCAACGGACCGCCCCGAGCCGCAATCCACCGTCAACCGCTGGATCGTCGGCGAGCTTGCCAAGACCCGCGCCGCCGTCGACGACGCGCTCGCCAACTACCGCTTCAACGACGCCGCACAGGCGCTCTACAGCTTCACCTGGGGCACCTTCTGCGACTGGTATATCGAGTTCTCCAAACCGCTGTTCGATACCGACGCGGCCGAGGAAACCCGGCAAACCATGTCCTGGGCGCTCGACCAGGTGCTGATCCTGCTCCACCCCATCATGCCCTTCATCACCGAGGAGCTCTGGGCCGAGAAGGGCCACGACGGCTTCGTGATGCACGCCGAGTGGCCCACCTACGGCCCCGAGCTGATCGACCCGGCCGCCGATGCCGAGATGAACTGGGTGATCTCCCTCATCGAGGCCATCCGCTCCGCTCGCGCGCAAATGCACGTCCCCGCCGGGCTGCACGTGCCGCTGGTGCAGGTCTCCCTCACGCCCGAGGGCGAGGCCGCCTATGCCGCCAACGAGGCCCTGATCAAGCGCCTCGCCCGCGTCGAGTCGCTGACACGGGCCGACACCATGCCCAAGGGCGCCCTCACCATCGCCGTCTCCGGCGGCACCTTCGGCCTGCCCGTCGCCGACCTCATCGACATCGAAGAAGAAAAATCCCGCCTCGAAAAGACCCTCGGCAAGCTCGCCAAGGAAATCGGCGGGCTCCAGGGCCGTCTCAAGAACCCCAAGTTCGCCGAGAACGCCCCCCCCGAGGTGGTGGAAGAGGCCGAAGCCAACCTCGCCGAACGGCAGGAAGAAGAGGCCAAGCTCAAGGAGGCCCTAGCCCGGCTCGCGGAGATCGGATGACAGGTAGGGTGGGCAATCTGCTCACCCACCATCAAACCTCCTTCATCGCAAAGGCCAACCCCGCGCCCCCGGCCGCCACCACCGCGAAGACCGCCAGCACCACCCCCGGCCCCGTCACCGAGGCCAGCACGCCAAACGCCCCGCCGCCCAGCAGCGCCACGCCCACCGTGGTGTTGGCCACCGCCGTGTAGCTGGCCCGCCGCTCCTCCGGCGCCAGGTTCACCAGGTAGGTCGAGCGTCCGATCCGCACGCCGCGGTAGCTGACCATCAGGCCGAACAGCACCAGCGGCGCCGCCCAGGCCGTGCCCATCGCGCCCTGCAGGATCACTGCCGCCGCCAGGAAGCCTGCCGCCACCGCACCCGAGATCGCCAGCACCAGCCGCGACGAGCGGTCCGAAAGCCGCCCCCAGATCCAGCCCGAGACCAGTCCCGCCAGCGCCGAGGCCGCCAGCATCGCGCCCAGAGCGCCCCAGCGGTCGTCCCCCGCCTGCCCGGCCAGCATCACCAGGTAGGGCGGAGCCAGCGCGGTCGGCAGGAGCAGCACCCGCGCCAGTACGAAGCGGCGCAGGTCGGCGTCCTCGCGCAGCAGCGCCAATTGCCCCAACCCGGTCGCCTCGCCCTCCGCATTGCCGGGCCGGTCCTCCTCGGCAATTGTCGCAAAAATCCAAGCCGCTCCCAGCCAGGCCGCCCCCGCCAGCGCAATCGCGCCCGCCACGAGTTGAAATCTCTCCAGCCCGCCGAGCATCAGCACCCCGGCGAACAGCAGCACCCCCGCCGAGGCCACCGAGGCCGCAAAGCCCGTCACCGTGCCCCGGCGCGGCTTGTCCACGGTCTTGCCCAGCACATCCTTGTAGCTCACCGAACAGACCGACCGCGCCACCGCCAGCACCGCCAGCGCGCCCACGATCACCACGCCGGCTGCCCAGCCTTCCAGCAGCAGCGCCGCGCCCAGGATCACCAGCGCCGCAGCCCCCTGCCCTGCCGCGCCGAAGGCCCAGGCCCACTTGCGCCGCCCCATCGCCCGGATCCGCGCAGCGGTAAACAACTGCGGCACCAGCGCACCGGCCTCCCGCACCGGCACCAGCAGGCCAGTCAGCGCGGCTGGTGCCCCCAGCGCCCCCATCAGCCAGGCCAGCACCAGCTTGGGGTCGATCAACCCGTCCGCCAGCTTGCTCAACGAAAGCGCCGCCCCATGCCGCAAGAAGTTTCCCGCCTCCGCGCCCCGCGCGGCCTCGGTGATGTCTTGCGCTTCCGCGCGGCTCTCGTCGGTCAGCGCATCGAACGCCCGGTCTGCAACAGTCATGCAACATATACGCCCCAACCCCGAACCGGTTCGTTTTCCTGCCCGAGATACTCGATCCCGCCCCCGCCACCGCCCCCCCCGGTTGACATGGGCGCGTCCACCGGCCAAAGAGCGCCAACGACATACCCGCAACCGGGCGTTCCGTGGGCGCCAAACCGACGAGGAGAGCCGATATGGCCCAGATCTCCCTTACTTTCCCCGATGGCAATGCGCGGCAATTCGAGGCCGGGGTCACCCCTGCCGAAGTGGCCGAATCCATCTCCAAGTCCCTCGCCAAATCCGCCATCTCCGCGATGGTCGACGGCAAGCATCACGATCTCGCCTGGCCCATCGAGGCCGATGCGCAGATCGCCATCAACACCATGAAGGACGATGCCCCCGCGCTGGAGCTCATCCGCCACGACCTCGCCCATGTCATGGCCCGCGCCGTGCAGGAGCTCTGGCCCGACACCCGCGTCACCATCGGCCCGGTCATCGAGAACGGCTGGTATTACGACTTCGACCGCGCCGAGCCCTTCACGCCCGAGGATCTCGGCGCAATCGAGGCGAAGATGAAGCAGATCATCAACGCCCGCGACCCCGTCCGCACCGAGGTCTGGTCGCGCGCCGATGCCATCGCGCACTACGAAAAGACCGGCGAAAACTACAAGGTCGAGCTGGTGAACATGATCCCCGACGACGGTCAGCCGATCCGGATGTACTGGCACGGGCCCTGGCAGGATCTCTGCCGCGGCCCGCACCTCCAGCACACCGGCCAGCTCCCGGCGGATGCCTTCAAGCTGATGAAGGTCGCAGGCGCCTACTGGCGCGGCGATTCCAGCCGCCCGATGCTTCAGCGTATCTACGGCGTGGCCTTCAAGAACCGTGATGACCTGAAGGCCCATCTCACCTTTCTGGAGGAAGCCGAAAAGCGCGACCACCGCCGCTTGGGGCGCGAGATGGACCTCTTCCACATGCAGGAAGAGGCCCCCGGCCAGGTCTTCTGGCACCCCAACGGCTGGACGATCTACACCACGCTGCAAGACTACATGCGCCGCAAGCAGCGCGCCGGCGGCTACCGCGAGATCAACACGCCCCAAGTGGTCGACCGCAAGCTCTGGGAGGCCTCGGGCCACTGGGAGAAGTACCAGCACCACATGTTCCTCGTCGAAGTCGACGAAAGCCGTGACGGCGAGAACGACGATGCCGCGGTCAAGGACAAGAGCCAGACCCGGATCAACGCGCTGAAGCCGATGAACTGCCCCTGCCACGTTCAGGTGTTCAACCAGGGCCTCAAGTCCTACCGCGACCTGCCGCTGCGGCTGGCCGAGTTCGGCTCCTGCGCCCGCTTCGAGCCCTCCGGCGCGCTGCACGGCATCATGCGCGTGCGCGGCTTCACCCAGGACGATGCGCATATCTTCTGCACCGAAGAGCAGATCCAGTCCGAATGCGCCCGCTTCATCGACTTCCTCGCCAACATCTACGAGGAGCTCGGCTTTCCGGAGTTCGAGATCAAGTTCGCCACCCGCCCCGAAAAGCGCGTCGGCACCGAGGAAAGCTGGGACTACGTCGAGAACGCGCTCGAGAACGCCATCAAGGCGGTGGGCCGCGACTACACGCTCGAGCCCGGCGACGGCGCCTTCTACGGCCCCAAGCTCGACTTCTACCTGACCGACGCCATCGGCCGGGTCTGGCAGTGCGGCACCTTCCAGGTCGACCCCAACCTGCCCGAGCGGCTGGGCGCCTCCTACATCGGGGCCGACGGCGACAAGCACCGCCCCTTCATGCTGCACCGCGCCACGCTGGGCAGCTTCGAGCGCTTCGTCGGCATCCTGATCGAGAACTGGGAGGGCAAGCTGCCGTTCTGGCTGGCCCCCCGCCAGGTCGTGGTCGCCTCCATCACCTCCGAGGCCGACGCCTACGTGACCGAGGTCACCGAGGCGCTGAAGGCCTGCGGCATCCGCGCCGAGGCCGACATCCGCAATGAAAAGATCAACTACAAGGTCCGCGAGCACTCCGTCGGCAAGGTGCCGGTGATCCTCGCCTGCGGCGGCCGCGAGGTCGAGGAGCGCAGCGTGTCGGTCCGCCGCCTGGGCGAAAAGCAGACCGCCGTCCAGTCGTTCGACGAGATCGTCGAGGCTCTGGCCGCCGAGGCCACCCCGCCCGACCTGCGCTGAGCCTTGTAACAATCGCCACTCGAGCGTGAGCGCCGCCCGGAGCCGATCCGGGCGGCGCTTCGCTTTTGTAACCATTCCCCGCCGATTCACTCGGTCCGGGGCCCGAATGTTACAAGAACCACCGCGCCGCTCACGAGAAAAACCTTTTCTTTCCCGCGGCTTGCCGTTTCTTCCCCCCTTCGCCGCAGCGCAACATTTGTCGCATGACATAACGGCCGCGTGTGTTCACGGGCCTGTCAATGGCGCGTGACCCCTGCGGACGATTAGCGTTCCCCCATCCCCGGATGGATGACCCGGGGTCACGAGAAACCGTGAAAATCAAACCAACCCAAGGGGATACTCATGTCCAACACCGTCAAGACCCTCGCCGTCGCCGCCTCCCTGGCCGCTGCCATGGCCGCCGCCGGCACCGCCTCCGCCCAGGAGCAGGAAAAGTGCTTCGGCGTGTCCATGGCCGGCGAGAACGACTGCGCCGCCGGTCCCGGCACCACCTGCAAGGGCACCTCGACCGTCGACTACCAGGGCAACGCCTGGACCCTCGTGGCCGCTGGCACCTGCGCCGACATCGAGCTGCCCGCGATGGCCGACGGCACCGCGCGCATGGGCTCGCTCGAAGCCCTCGAGCGCGACCTGCCCGCCTCGTAAGACAGCCCGCGCCCGGCTCCCCTCGGGCCGGGCGCACCCTCCCTTTCCAGCACGGAGGAGAGCGCAATGTCCGGCGCCGCACCCGATTTCCGCCTCCCCGCCGGGGTGGGCGTGGGCTACAAGGCCCAGCATTTCAACGATCTCGTCACCGCGCCCGGCTGCGTGTCCTGGCTCGAGATCCACGCCGAGAACTACATGGGCGACGGCGGCCGTCCGCTGGCCCAGCTCCGCCATCTCTCCGAGCGCTTCCCCATGTCCGTCCACGGCGTCGGCCTCTCCATCGGCGGCGAGGCCCCGCTGGACCCCGAGCACCTCGCCCGGCTCAAGCACCTCTGCGCCTGGCTGAAACCGGCCAGCTTCTCCGAGCACCTGGCCTGGTCCACCCACGAAGGCGCCTTCCTGAACGACCTGCTGCCGCTGCCCTACACCGAGGCCACGCTGGCCCGCGTCTGCACTCACATCGACCAGCTCCAGGCCACCATCGGGCGCGCCATGATGCTCGAGAACCCCTCGACCTACCTCGCCTTCGAGGACTCCGACATGGAGGAAACCGACTTTCTCGCCGAGATCGCCCGCAGGACGGGCTGCGGATTGCTGCTGGATGTCAACAATGTCTACGTCGCCTGCACCAACCAGCAGCGCGACCCGCTTGACTATATCGAACATTTCCCGCTCTCCGCCGTCCACGAGATCCACCTCGGCGGCCATGACGAGCAGAGCGACGAGCACGGCGACCGCCTGCTGATCGACAGCCACGATGCCGAGGTGGTGGACCCGGTCTGGCAGCTCTACCGCGAGACCATCCGCCTTTCCGGCCCCCGGCCCACCCTGATCGAATGGGATGCCGACATCCCCGATTACCCCACGCTGGAGGCGGAGGCCCGGCGCGCCGCCGCCATCCTCGAACCGGTGCCCGCATGAGCCAGTCCGCCTTCCACTCCGCCCTCCTCGCCCCCGACGCGCCGGTGCCCCCCGGCCTCGTCGATCCCAAGGGCCGCCCCGCCGGCAAGCGCTTCGATGTCTACCGCAACAACGTCGTCGTCTCGCTGTCCGAGGCGCTGGCCGAGGCCTTCCCGGTCATCAAGGGGATCGTGGGCGAGGCCTTCTTCTCCGCCCTCGCCGGCCAGTATGTCCGCCAGCATCCACCCCGTGACCCGCGCATCGCCACATGGGGCGGCAGCTTCGCGGGGTTTCTCGCCAGCTTCCCGCCCGTCGCCCACCTGCCCTATCTCCCCGATGTGGCCCGGCTCGAGCAGGCCCGCCGCGAGAGCTATCACGCCGCCGACAGCACGCCCGCCAACCCCGCCACGATCACGCCGCAGAGCCGCTTCGCCCTCGCGCCCTCCGTTCGCCTCGTGCAGTCGCCCTATCCGATCCACGCGATCTGGCGCTTCACCCGGGGCGAAGGGCCCAAGCCCGAACCGCAGGCGCAAAGCGTGCTCGTCACCCGCCCCGGCTACGACCCGCAGCTCACCCTGCTCGCCCCCGAGGCCCCTGCCTTCCTCGCCGGTCTTGCCGCCGGTGAGACCCTCGAAGAGGCCACGCCCGATGGCTTCGACATCACCGAAACGCTCACCGCCCTCCTCTCCGGCGGTGCGCTCACGGAGCCTCAGCCATGACCCGCCTCCTCAGCCTCTACGACGCCGCCGCCGCCCGGCTCGAAGCCGCCGCGCCCTGGCTCATCCCGACCCTCGCCCGGCTGGTCTTCGCCGGCGTGCTGCTGGTCTACTACCTCAACTCCGGCCTCTCGAAGTTCGGCGAGGGGCTGCTCGGCCTCTTCCGCCCCGACGCCGGCGCCTATGTCACGATCTTTCCCAAGGCGATGGAGGCCGTGAACTACGACGTTTCGCAGCTCTCGGTCTTTCACTGGGCCGTCACCCTCGCCGGCACCTGGGCCGAGGTGATCCTGCCCGTCGCCATCGTGATCGGCCTCTTCACCCGCCTCGCCTCGCTGGCGATGATCGGCTTCGTCGCCGTTCAGAGCATCGTCGATGTCTACGGCCACGGCGTGACCGGCGATGACATCGGCGCATGGTTCGACGCGCCGTCAGGCGCCCTCCTGCTCGACCAGCGCGCCTTCTGGGTCTTTACGCTCGGCGTGCTGGTGCTGCGCGGCGCCGGGCCGCTCTCGGTCGACCGGGCGCTGATCTCCTGGCGCGGCCCTTCGGTTGCCCCGGCCTGAGCGCCTATCCCTGCACCTCCGCCTGAACCTCGGCCCCCCAGCCCAGCCACAGCCGTCCGTCCTTCTCCACCACCGGGCGCTTCATCAGCGTCGGATGGGCGGCCAGCAGGTCCAGCGACTCACCCGCCCGCTCCGCCTCGCTCAATCCCCGCCAGGTCGTCGACTTGCGATTGATCAGCGCCTCCCCGAAGGCAGCCCAGAATTTCTCCAGTTGACCACGGGTAAGCGGATTTTCGCGCACGTCCACAAGCTCCGCCCCGCTTGTTTTCACGGCTTTTCGGCAGGTATCGCACGTCTTTAACCCGTAAATTTTCATCGCATATGCCCCTTTTTCCGCCAATTCCGCGAGAATCCCCGCAAGGCTCAGGCTTTGTCTTGCGTTTTTTACAACGCACCACAATCCTCGGGGCACGGAGACTTCACGACCGATACTGCCTCTGACGCGGACCGGATGACTGAAGACCGGACTGCAAACGGCCCGCAGTTCAGGGCCGGGTGATGAAAGAGGGAGAAACGGAATGCCCACCGGCACCGTGAAATGGTTCAATACGACAAAGGGTTACGGCTTCATCGCGCCGGATGATGGCGGCAAGGACATTTTCGTCCACATCTCGGCCGTCGAGCGCGCCGGCCTCACCGGCCTCGCCGACAACCAGAAGATCAGCTACGAGATGATCCCCGGCCGCGATGGCCGCGAAAGCGCGGGCGACCTCAAGCTGCTCTGAGGCCAAGGGCCTTTGCCGCAACTGAAAAGGCCGTCGGGTTGCCCCGTCGGCCTCGTGCTCTCCGTACCGTTCCGCCTCACTCGTCGGGCGCAACGCCTTTGCCGCCATGCCATATGTAGCCGTCCGACGAGGCCGCGCGCCTGCGCACCACCGTCTTGCGCGCCGGCGTCGCCTTCATCGCGGCGTAGCTCACTGTCTGGTTCGGCGTGCCGCAGCAGATCACCCCGTCGATGGTTACCGGCCGCAGCCCGGCGGGGCAGAAGTTCTCGCCCGGGTAGGCATAGATCCGCGGCGCATCCGGCGCGCCCTGGGCCAGCGCGGCGCCGGCTCCGAGGATCAGGCCCGCGATGGCGAGCGATACAGTCTGGCGCATGAAAACCTCCTTGACCCAGCCCTCATCGGGCCGGAAAGACCCAATATCGTCACAGTGTTACCGCCTTTCCGCCTCAATTCAATTTCCAGATTGGAAACAGTGCGTTGACGAGGCGCCCATTGCGCCTCAGGCCACGCTCTCCGGTGCCACCGACACGGCCTTCAGCACCGCGTAAACCTCGCGCCCCGGCGCCAGCTCCAGCGCCTCCACCGAGCGCCGGGTGATCCGCGCAAGCAGCGCCTGGCCGCCCGCATCGAGCCGGACGATCGCGCCGGGGCCGCTGCCCATGCGCAGCTCGCGCACCGCCGCCGGCCAGACATTGAGCGCCGAAATCCCCTCCGGTGGCCGGATCGCCAGCATAACGTCCGCCGCCTGCACATGCACCCGCAATGCCGCGCCCTCCGCATGGCGGACGGCCGGCAAGTGCAGCCGCAGCCCGCCCGCGTCCAACTCGCTGAGCCCGTCCGCGTGATGCGCCACCACCCGCGCCTCCAGCACGCTCCCCGCCGCCCTTGGCCCGAGCGGCATCACCTGCGGATCGCCCAGCACCTCCGCCGCCGGGCCCTGCCGCAGCACCCCTCCGCCGTCGAGCGCCACCACCGTGGTCGCCAGCCGCGCCACCTCGGCGGGCGCATGCGACACATAGAGCACCGGCACACCCATCTCGTCACGAAGCCGCTCGAAATAGGGCAGGATCTCCGCCTTGCGTGCCTCGTCGAGCGCCGCAAGCGGTTCGTCGGCCAGCAGCATCCGCGGCCCGGCCATCAGCGCCCGGCCGATCGCCACGCGCTGCCGCTCGCCCCCCGAAAGGGCACCGGGGCGACGGCCCATCAGCGGCCCGATCCCCAGCATCTCCACCACCCGCGCCTGCTCCGGCCCTGTCTTCGAGAACCACCGCCCAAAGGCCAGGTTCTGCGCCACCGTCAGATGCGGAAACAGCCGCGCATCCTGAAAGATGCAGCCCATGCGGCGCTTGTGGGGCGGCAGGTTCACCCCGGCGGCGCTGTCGTAAAGCACCGACCCATCCACCGCGATCCGCCCCGCCTCGGGCCGCGCCAGCCCGGCCACGGCGTTGACGATGCTCGTCTTTCCGGCCCCCGACCGCCCAAAGAGCACGGTGATGCCTGCCGGTGCCTCGAAGGCCACGTCCAGCGCAAAGGCCCCCTGCCGCATCGTGATCGCCACCTCCAGCGTCATCGCCCCGCCACCCGCGCGGCCACCCTGCGCGCCAGCCATTCACTCAGCAGCAAGGCCCCCATCGACACCACCAGCGACACTACGACCAGCCGCCAGGCCGCAGCCTCTGCCCCCGGCACCTGCAGGAAGTTGTGCACCGCCAGCGGCAGGGTCTGGGTCTCGCCCGGAATGTTGGAAACGAAGGTGATCGTCGCCCCGAACTCGCCCATCGCCTTGGCGAAGGCCAGCACCGCGCCCGCGATCACGCCGGGCAGGATCAGCGGCAGCGTCACGGTGATGAAAACCCAGGCGCGCGAGGCCCCCAGCGTCGCCGCCGCCTGCTCCAGCTTCGGGTCCACCGCCTCGACCGAGAGCCGGATCGCCCGCACCAGAAGCGGAAATCCCATGATCCCCGCCGCCAGCGCCGCCCCGGTCCAGCGAAAGGCAAAGACCACGCCCACCTCCGCCAGCGCGCCCCCCAGCCAGCCCCGCGTTCCGAAGGTCAGCAGCAGCAGGTAGCCCGTCACCACCGGCGGCAGCACGAGCGGCAGATGCACCAGCCCGTTCACGATCTCGCGCCCCGGAAACCGCCAGCGCGCCAGCGCCACGGCCACGCAAACACCCGGCGGCAGGGCAAAGAGCGTGGCCCAGAAGGCCACCTTCAGCGAGAGCGCCACCGCTGCCCATTCCTGGGGCCCGAGCCAGCTCACTCCGCGATCACCCCGAACCCGTGGCGGGTGAAGATCTCCGCCGCCTCGGCCGATTGCAGAAAGCCCATCAGCGGTGCACCCGCCTCGGTCAGCGCCGCCACCGGGTAGAGGATCGGCGGATGGCTCATGGGCGGAAACTCCGCCACCACCCGCACGCCGGGCTCGGCCCGCGCGTCGGTCGCATAGACAATTCCCAGCGGCGCCTCGCCCAGTGCCACCAGCGCCAGCGCCGCGCGCACGTTGTCGGCCTGCACCACGCGCGGCGCGACGGCCTCCCAGAGCCCCAGGCTCTCCAGCGCCGCCTTGCCGTAAATCCCTGCCGGCACCGCGTCCACCAACGCCATCGCCACCCGGTCCTGTCCCTTCAACTGGTCCAGACCCGCGCGCGGATCATCGGCCCCGGCCACCAGCACCAGCGCATTGCTCAGCAGATCCACCCGCTTGAGCGCCACGCCATCGGCCTCGAGCCAGTCCACCCACTCCGGGTTGGCCGAGAGAAACAGGTCCGCCGGTGCCCCTGCCGCGATCTGTCGGGCCAGCGCCGAGGACCCCGCGTAGGAGATCTGCACCTCGCCGTTCCATGCCGCTGCCACCTCGTCGAGCGCGCCTTTCAGCGAGGCCGCGGCAAACACCGTCACGGCCTCTGCCCGCGCCGCCACCGCGCCAAGCATCATCAGTGCTGCGAGAACCACCCGTTTCATGGCGCCGAGCCTAGCGCCCCGCCGTAGGGTGGGCAATCTGCCCACCGCCCCCACCATGGTCCTAACGCCGCAGCCACTCCCGCAGCACGCAGCGCGGGGCGTCCTCGCGCAGCACATGCTCCCCCGCCAGCCGCCACTCGGCCTCGTCGAAGGCCGGCATGAAGGCATCCGCCCCCGCCACCTCGAGGCCCACCTCGGTGATCAGCAGCCGGTCGGCCAAGGGCATGAAGGCCTTGAATATCCCTTCACCGCCAATGCCATAGACCCGCCTGTGCCCGGCCTCATGGGCAAAATCCAGCGCGGTCTGCGGCTTGTGAAAGCTGTGCACACCGAGGTCGGTGCGCGAGGTGACCACCAGGTTCAGCCGGTCGGGCAAGGGCCGGAAGGGCAGGCTCTCCCAGGTCTTCCGACCCATGATCACCGCGCCCCCCAGCGTCTCGCGCTTGAAGAACTTCAGGTCTTCCGGCGCCCGCCAGGGGATGTCGCCCTCCTTGCCGATCGCGCCGTTCCGGTCCCGCGCCACCACCAGGCTGAGCATTACACGGCCACCGGTGCCTTGATCGCGGGCGCAGGGTCATAGCCCTCGATCACGAAATCCTCGTAGCGAAAATCGAAGAGGCTCTTCACATCCCGCGCCAGCCGCAACGTCGGCAGCTCCCGCGGCGCCCGGCTCAACTGCTCGCGCACCTGCTCCATGTGGTTGGAGTAGATATGCGCGTCGCCAATCGAATGGACAAACTCGCCCGGCTCGTAGCCCGTCACATGGGCCAGCATCACCGCCAGCAGCGCGTAGCTCGCAATGTTGAACGGCACGCCCAGAAACATGTCGGCGCTGCGCTGGTAGAGCTGCAGATGCAACTTTCCGCCCAGCACCCGCACCTGCCAGAGCGTGTGGCAGGGCGGCAGCGCCATCTCGTCCACCTCGCCGGGGTTCCAGGCGCTCACGATCAGCCGCCGCGAGTCGGGCGTCGCCTTTGTCCGTTCCACCAGCGTGGCGATCTGGTCCACCGAGCGCCGCTCGTAGAGCCTCTGCCCGTTGGCCACCGCATCGGTCGGCACCAGCCGCGGAAAATCCCGCCACTGGCGGCCATAGACCGGGCCGAGGTCGCCGTTCTCGTCGGCCCACTCGTCCCAGATGCTCACACCGTTCTCCTTCAGATACCGGATATTGGTATCGCCCGAGAGAAACCACAGCAGCTCATGAATGATCGACCGCAGATGCAGCTTCTTGGTGGTCACGAGCGGAAAGCTCTTCGACAGGTCATAGCGCGTCTGCAGCCCGAAGGCGCTGACCGTGCCGGTTCCGGTGCGGTCGGTCGAAACCTCGCCGCGCTCCAGCACCTCCCTCAGGGCGTCCAGATACTGCCTCACCGATTCCCCCATCTCATGCTGCCCGAAAGTCCTACCACATATCGGCGCGAGCCGAAAAGCACCCCCCGGATGTTGTGAGGCGCCCGCTCGACCTCGCCCCGTGACCAACCTCCCTGCCCGCCCCGGCCCCTGCCCATAAGCCGTTGACTTGCCGGCCCTCCACGGTGAGCCTCTCGCGAGATCGAAACGCAACAGACAGACCCCACCACCCCATGCACGCCCACTCCCACCAACAGGAAACTCCTCTCCGATGACCCCGCAGCGCCTTCCCCCCCGTCCTGTCGACGGCGGCACGCGCCGGCTCGAGCGCGGCATGGGCGACTGGGCGCGCCGCCGCCTGCCCGCCTGGCTGGCCGAGCTGGTCATGTTCACCCTCAAGCAGGGCTGGGCCGCGCTCTTCGGCGGGCTGCTGCTGCTGGCCATCCTCGCCACCAAGGCCGTCTGGCAACCCGGCTGGATGCTCGCCCGATACGACTTTCTCGTGATCTTCGCGCTCTCCACCCAGGTGCTCTTCCTCTGGGCCCGGCTCGAAACCTGGGAGGAGGCCAGGGTCATCGCGCTCTTCCACCTCACCGGCACGGCGATGGAGTTCTTCAAGGTTCAGGCCGGAAGCTGGTCCTACCCCGAGGCGGGCCTGCTCAAGATCATGGGCGTGCCGCTGTTCTCGGGCTTCATGTATGCCTCCATCGGCAGCTACATCGCCCGCGTCACCCGGATCTTCGAGATGCGCTTCGCCCCCTACCCCCCGTTCTGGACGACCGTCCTGCTGGCCGTGGCGATCTATGTCAACTTCTTCGCCCACCACTTCCTGCCCGACATCCGGCTCGCCCTCTTCGCCGCCACGCTCCTGCTCTTCGCCCGCACGCGGGTGTGGTTCTACGTGGGCGAAAGGCCGCTCTGGATGCCGCTTCCGCTCACCGCCTTCCTCGTGGCCCTCATGGTCTGGGTGGCGGAAAACGTCGGCACGGTCACCGGCACATGGGCCTACCCCGGCCAGCACTGGACGGAGCGGGTGAGCTTTTCCAAGATGGGGTCATGGTATCTGCTGCTCTTCGTCGCCTTCGTCACCGTCACCCTGGTGATGCGCGACTTCCTCTACCGCACCCCCCAGCGCCCGCCGCGCCGCGCCCTGCCGCACGCGGAAGACGAGGAGGCGCCGGCATGATGCGGCTCGCGGCCCTTCTCCTCGCGTTCGCCACGCCCGCCCAGGCGGCCCCGGGCGACGATCTCGCCGCCGCAGCCCAGGCCCAGGTCGGCGTCACCACCCTCTACGATCCCGCCTATGTCGGCCTCGCCTTTCCCGGCGGCGACCTGCCCCGCGAGCGCGGCGTCTGCACAGATGTGGTGATCCGCGCCCTGCGCGATGCCTGGGGCCTCGACCTGCAGGCCATCACCAATGCCGACATGAAGGCGCGCTTCTCCGCCTATCCGCCGCTCTGGGGCCTGGCGACACCCGACCGCAACATCGACCACCGCCGCGTGCCCAACCTCGAAACCCTCTTCACCCGCGCCGGCGCGGCCCTCCCGCTCACCTCGGACCCGGCCGCCTTCGCGCCCGGCGACATCGTCAGCTTCCGCCTAACCGGCACGAACCTGCCCCACATCGGCATCATCGCCTCGGGCAGCGCGCCCGACGGCACGCCGCTGGTGACCCACAACATCGGTGCGGGCGCCCGCACAGAGAACATGCTCTTCGACCACCCGATGCAGGGCCACTTCCGCCTCACCGAAGCCGCCCGCGCCTGGCTCGCCGCGCGATGAGCCGCCACAACTTGCTCATTTTCTTGCAAAAGATACTCCGGGGCGCGCGAGGGGCAGGCGCCTCGCTGGCCACCTGCGTCCTGCTCGCCGCCCCCGCCGGAGCCCAGGACAGCTGCCGCCAGGCCCTCGCTCTGGGCCTCGATGTCTCCGGCTCCGTGGACCTCGACGAATACCGCCTCCAGCTCGACGGCCTCGCCGCGGCGCTGACCGACCCCGAGGTCGCCTCCGCCCTGCTCACCGGCACCCACCGCCCGGTGGTGCTCGCGGTCTACGAATGGTCCGACGAGAGCTTCCAGCGGCTGCTGATCGACTGGATCGCGATCACCTCGCCGGAGGTGCTCGCGGGCGTGGCGGGACGGCTGCGCGAAACACCCCGCCAGCCCGCGCCACAGACCACCGCGATCGGGGCCGCCATGCTCTACGGCGCCCAGCTCATCGCCCGCGCGCCGGCCTGCCCCAAGCGCACCATCGACCTCTCCGGCGATGGCAAGAGCAACAGCGGCCCGCGCCCGCAGGATGTGCGCGCCACGCCCGCGCTCGCCGGGATCGTGGTGAACGGGCTCACCATCGGCAGCGCGCCCGCCGATCACGCCGACCCCTCGCTCGCCGAACTCTCGGCCTATTACAAGGCGCAGGTGATCCATGGAGCCGGCGCTTTCGTGATGACGGCCGAAACCTTCGATGGTTTTGCCGAGGCCATGGCCCGCAAGTTGCTGAAGGAGCTCGAAGGGGCGCCGATGACCGGGATACCCGGCCCCGACACCCGCCTCGCCGCCAAGCCCTGATCCATCCCCGGACAAGTCGTGGCGGCTCAACGCGGCGGCTCCGGGAGGCCTCGCTTCGCTCGGGGCAAGCCCTTCGGCGGGCCGCCGCGCGGCAGGCTCTCGGCGGCCTCGTTTCACTCGGGCCAAGCCCTTCGGCGGGCCGCCGTGCGGCAGGCTCCCGGCGGCCTCGCTTCGCTCGGGCCAAGCCCTTCGGCGGCCACTGCGCGGCAGGCTCTCGGCGGCCTCGCTTCGCTCGGGCCAAGCCCTGCAGCGGCCACTGCGCGGCAGGCTCTCGCTGGCCTCGCTTCGCTCGGGCCACGCCCTTCGGCGGCCACTGCGCGGCAGGCTCTCGCGGGCCTCGCTTCGCTCGGCAAGGTGCGGCTATCGGGAGCCCTTCAGCCTCTCATCGCCGAAGCGAAGAGACCCCATCTGCTGCCCTCTCTCCCGCAAACGCCGAAGGCCGCCCTCTCTTCGAGGGTCGGCCCTCTGCCCGGCGGGTTCGGCCCTGCCTAGTAGATGTAGCGGATCTGGTCGCCCCAGTAGCGTTCCATCCGGCGGAGCGCGGCCGTGATCACCTCGAGGCCGTTCATGTCGATCGCGCCGCTGGTTTCCAGCCCCTCGGCGTGGCGCTCGAAGAGCTCTGCCACGAGACTGCGGATGTGGCGGCCCCGTTCGGTGAGGCGCACGCGCACCGAGCGCCGGTCGATCTCGCAGCGCTGGTGGTGCATGTAGCCCAGTTCCACCAGCTTCTTGAGGTTGTAGCTCACGTTCGACCCCTGGTAGTAGCCCCGCGTCTTGAGCTCGCCCGCGGTCACCTCGTTGTCGCCCACGTTGAACAGCAGAAGCGCCTGCACCGCGTTGATCTCCAGCACGCCGACGCGCTCGAACTCGTCCTTGATGACGTCGAGCAGGAGGCGGTGGAGCCGCTCCACCAGCGCCAGCGTCTCGAGATAGCCGCCCATGAAGCCCTGCCTCAGGCTGGGGGCGACGGGGGAATGGATGCTCATGGCATTCTCCGCCAGTTCTTGTCTGGCATCCCCCTTAGCGTGCGAAACCCTTAGAACTCGTTAAGTCCCGACAATTTTTCCGCAGATCGTCAACGGTTGTGCACCGATCTTCGCGCAAATTGTCCGCAAGCGCCTGCACACGAGCTGCTTGCCGCCCTGCAAGCCCGTCTCCGGCGTGCCCGTTTACAAGCGCGCCTCCGGCGTGCCCGTTTACAAGCGCGCCTCCGGCGTGCCCGTTTACAAGCGCGCCTCCGGCGCGACCCGCCGCAGCATCGGCAAATGCCCCTCCGGCGCGGGCTCCAGCCCGGTCACCCAACGCAGCAGGTCCTGGTCGGCCTCCTCCATCAGCGCCTCGAAGGCATCGAGTTCGGCCGCCGACAGATCCGCCATCTCGCGGTCGGCAAAGCCGCCCAGCAGCAGGTCCATCTCCTTGATGCCCCGCCGCCAGGCCCGAATCTTCAGCCGCTTGAGCCGAACCTCCCGCGGCTCGCTCATTGCGTCGCCTCCAGCGCCACCGCGAGCCGCTGCTCCAGCCGCTCCAGCCGCTGCGCCTGCAGCACCATCTCGCCGCGCACCGCGCGGATCTCGGCCAGCAGACCGGCCAGTTCCGCCGGCGCCGTGGCTGGCACCACGCCCTCCGGCAGCGGGGCCTCTATCCCCGGCCCCTCGCCCGAGAGCAGCCAGCGCATCGACACGCCCAGCATCCCCGCCAGCATCTGCAATTTGTTCGCCCGTGGCTCGGCCGAGTCGTTCTCCCATTGCCGCACCGTCTTGGCCTTCACGCCCAGCCGCTCGGCCAGTTGCTTCTGGCTCCAGCCCATCGCCTCGCGCGCGCCCGCCACCCGGTCGCCGAAGGTTGCCGTCTCGGCGTCAAACCAGCCGCCTGTCTCGCTTTCCATCTCGAATCCTCTCCGTCCCAAGCCCTTTGGCGCTTGAACGCCACGCGGCCCGGGCCTACTACTCGGCCCCGTCCGCACACAGCCCCGGAGCCCATCAATGGCCTTCCTCTCCGACACGCTCTCCCGCGTGAAGCCCTCGCCCACCATCGCCGTCTCCAACCTCGCCGCCGAGCTCAAGGCCGCCGGCAAGGATGTCATCGGCCTCGGCGCGGGGGAGCCCGATTTCGACACGCCCGACAACATCAAGCAGGCGGGCATCAAGGCTATAACAGAGGGCCGCACCAAATATACAGCCGTTGACGGCATTCCCGAGCTGAAAGCGGCAATCTGCGCCAAGCTGAAGCGCGACAACGGGCTCGACTATACCCCCGCGCAGGTCTCCGTCGGAACCGGGGGCAAGCAGATCCTCTACAACGCGCTGATGGCCACGCTCAACCCCGGCGACGAGGTTGTGATCCCCGCGCCCTACTGGGTCAGCTACCCCGACATGACCCTGCTCGCGGGCGGCACCCCGGTGATCGCGCCCGCCGGGGCCGATACCGCCTTCAAGCTGACCCCCGAAGCGCTGGAGGCGGCGATCACGCCCAAGACCAAGTGGCTCATCTTCAACTCGCCCTCCAACCCCACCGGCGCGGGCTACACCTGGGACGAGCTTAAGGCGCTGACCGACGTGCTGCTGAAGCACCCCCACGTCTGGGTGATGACCGACGACATGTACGAGCACCTCGTCTACGACGGCTTCGAGTTCTGCACTCCGGCCCAGGTCGAGCCCCGGCTCTACGATCGCACCCTCACGGTCAACGGCGTCAGCAAGGCCTACGCGATGACCGGCTGGCGCATCGGCTATGCCGCCGGGCCGAAGGAGCTGATCGCGGCCATGCGCAAGATCCAGTCGCAAAGCACCTCCAACCCCTGCTCGGTCTCGCAATACGCCGCCGTCGAGGCGCTGAACGGCCCGCAGGATTTCATCGCTGCCAACAACGAGACCTTCAAGCGCCGGCGCGATCTCGTGGTGACCATGCTCAACGCGGCCGAGGGCATCACCTGCGCCACCCCCGAGGGCGCCTTCTACGTCTACCCCGATGTCGCCGGCTGCATCGGCAAGACCACCGAGGGCGGCAAGCTGATCTCGAATGACGAGGACTTCTGCACCGCCCTGCTCGAAGAAAAGGGCGTTGCCGCCGTCTTCGGCGCCGCCTTCGGCCTCTCGCCCAACTTCCGCGTCAGCTACGCCACGTCGGATGAGAACCTGAAAGAAGCCTGCACCCGCATCCAGGCCTTCTGCGCCGGTCTGAAATAAGCGCCGCCGCATCCCGACCCCTAAAGGCCCGGCGCTGCGCCGGGCCTTTTTCCTGCCCGCCGCTCCGCCCCCCTCCCCGCGCCCGGCTTTTCCCGGCATCTGGCGCCCCGCCCCGCCCCCTGCTATCCCTTCTGGCACAACAAGGGACACGAGGCCGATGGCAGGCGATTTGCCGGACTATTACTTCCGCGTGCGCGAGAACGGGGCCGTCGCCTTCCGGGTCGACACCGAGAACCGCCAGCGCCGCATCGAGATGGACCAGATCGCGGTCATCAACATCAGGAACGGCGAGGTCAAGCCGCACGGCGATCACCAGCTCTCCGAAGAAGACGTCGCCGCCATCACCGCGTGGATGACCGAGCGCACCGCCCTGCTCGCCCGTCGTGACATCGACGACATCCACCGCGCGGTCGACTACCTCAACATCACCACCCAATGGGTCCAGTCCAAGGCCGAGGACGACCAGCTCGAAGAGGTCACCGACGCCCTGCTGCTGGCCATGCACGACCTGCGCTCCGTGCTCGTCCGCAAGAAGGCCGATCGGCTGATGCGCGCGAAGGGCGAGGGCTGAGCGGCCGCCGCCTGTTGCCTGCCCCCGGCTTTCCTGCCAATCTGCGGCCATGCATCGTTTATCACTTTGAAAGGGACCCCCATGATCCGCAAGACGCTGCCTCTCCTGCTCGCGCTCGCCCTCGCCGGCTGCGTGACGCCGCCCGCCGCCGAGGCGCCCAAGGCGCCGGTGGT